>NZ_JBEPDN010000009.1:0-381744 GCF_040300365.1 Streptomyces sp. NPDC000404
GGTCTCCCCCTCCCGTCCGTGCAGGTCAGCGCAGGCCCATGGCCTCACGCAGGGTGCTGAACAGATCCGTCTGGTTGCTGCAACACCACCCCCGACCCCGCCACCGCACCCACCACGCACCGCGGCCCCCGCCCTCCCCCCGCCGGGCAGGCGCCCCCACGCTACGGTCAGAACAAAGACCTGCAAGAGCGGAGACGCAAGTGACCGGTACGCCAATGGTCCGCGGGGAGACCGAGGGCTCCGACCCCTTCGGCACCTCACGGCTGCGGCGCGGAGTGCTGGAGGCCTGGGCGGCCTCCCCCGCCCGCTTCCGCGAGGACGCCAACGCCGAGGAGGACCTCGCCCTCGGCGGCTACCGCGACCGCCTCGTCGTCGAGCTGGCCCAGAACGCCGCCGACGCCGCAGCCCGGGCCCAAGTGCCCGGCCGCCTGCGGCTGACCCTGCACCCGGCCGAGGCCGACGACCCCGCCGTGCTCGTCGCGTCCAACACCGGCGCCCCGCTGGACGCCACCGGCGTCGAATCGCTCGCCACCCTCCGCGCCTCCGCGAAGCGCGAGGCCGGCGTGGCGAGCGGCGCGGTCGGCCGGTTCGGCGTCGGGTTCGCCGCCGTGCTGTCGGTCTCCGACGAGCCGGCGCTGATCGGCCGCACCGGCGGCGTCCGCTGGTCGCTGGCCGAGGCGCGCGAGCTGACCCGCGAGATCGCCGCCCACAGCCCCGGCCTCGGCGGCGAACTGCGCCGCCGCGACGGCCATGTCCCGCTGCTGCGCCTGCCGCTGCCCGCCGAGGGCACCGCGCCCGAGGGATACGACACCGCCGTGGTGCTGCCGCTGCGCGACGGCGCCGCGCTGGACCTCGCCGAGCGGCTGCTCGCCGGCATCGACGCCGCCGTCCTGCTGACCCTCCCCGGCCTCGCCGAGATCGTCGTCGAAACCCCGGACGGCGTACGGGAGTTGCGGCGCGCGGACGACGGCGAGCTGGTCCGGATCGAGGACAGCGTGCGCGGCGACACCCGCTGGCGGGTGGCGACCGACGGCGGCCCGCTGGAGCCCGCCCTCCTCGCGGACCGGCCGGTCGAGGAGCGGCTGCGCCCGGTGTGGTCGGTGACCTGGGCGGTGCCCGTGGACGCCGACGGCGCCCCGGCGGCGCCCGGCACCGCGCCCGTGGTGCACGCCCCGACGCCGACGGACGAGCCGATGGGCCTCCCGGCGCTGCTCATCGCGTCGTTCCCGCTGGAGCCGACCCGGCGCCACGTCGCGCCCGGCCCGCTCGCCGACTTCCTGGTGGAGCGCGCCGCCGCCGCGTACGCCGCGCTGCTCGGCGCCTGGCGCCCGCTGACCACCGCCGCCCTGGACCTGGTCCCGGGCCCGCTCGGCAAGGGCGGGATCGACGGTGAACTCCGCGGCAAGATCCTGGAGTTGCTGCCCCGGACGCGCTTCCTGCCCGCCGCCGCCCCGGCCGCCGCCCCGCCCACGGCGCTCGACGACACCTGGGACGAGCCCGAGGGCGCCGCCCGCGACGGACTGCGCCCCGCCGACGCGGAGATCCTGGAGGGCGGCGGCGCCGCCACCGTCGCCGTCCTCGCCGAACTCTTCCCCACGCTGCTCCCCGCCGGGCTCGAACGCCGCCCGGAACTGCGGGCGTTGGGCGTCGCCCGGGTCCCGCTCGGCGAGATGATCGACCGGCTGGCGGGTGTCGAACGCGCCCCGTCCTGGTGGTGGCGGCTGTACGACGCGCTGGCCGGCACCGACCCGGACCGGCTCTCCGGGCTGCCCGTCCCGCTGGCCGCGCCCGGCGGCGGCGCCGTCCGCACCACGCTCGGCCCGCGCCAGGTCCTGCTGCCGGTACCCGGTGAGGAGGCGGCGGACGCGGCGGACGACGCGGCGGCCCGGTACGCCACGCTGACCCGCCTCGGCCTGAAGGTCGCCCACCCCGACGCCGTCCACCCGCTGCTGGAGAAGCTCGGCGCGCTGCCCGCCTCACCGCGTGCGGTGCTGACGACGCCGCAGGTCAGGGCCGCGGTCGCGGGCTCCCTCGACGCCGACGAGGACGCCTGGGACCTGCTCGCCGACCCGGACGGACCGGGCGCGCCGCCCGGCGCCGACGAGATCGCCGAAACGGTCCTCGGCCTGGTCCGCGACGCCCGCCTCGCGCCCGGCGACGAGCCGTGGCTGGCCGCGCTCGCCCTCCCCGACGAGGACGGCGAACTGGCCCCCGCCGGCGAACTGGTCTACCCGGGCAGCGCCTTCGAACAGGTCCTCCGTGCGGGTGAACTCGCCGCCGTCGATGCGGAGTTGGTGGACCGCTGGGGCGAACAGCCGCTGACCGCCGTCGGCGTGCTGGCCGCCTTCGCACTGGTCCGCGCCACCGATGTGGTCCTCGACCCGGACGAACTGGAGCCGCGCGAGGGCGACTTCGCCGAACCGGACGACGCCGGACTGCTCGACGCCGTCGACGTCTGGTGCGAGGACATCCTCGACGCGCTGCCCGACACCCCTGTCCCGCCCGTCGTCACCGAGCTGATCGCCGTCCGCGACCTCGACCTCGTCGACGACGACGCCTGGCCGCAGGCGCTCGCCCTGCTCTCCCAACCGCCGCTGCGCGACGCCCTGACCGGCCCCGTGCGGGTCCTGCTGCCCGACGGCACCACGGAATCCGTCCGCCCGTACACCGCCTGGTGGCTGCGCGGCCATCCCGTCCTCGACGGACGCCACCCCGCCGGACTGCGCTCCGCGGGCGGCGATCCGCTGCTCGCCGGGCTGTACGAGGCGGCCGACGCCGGGGACGTCGATCCGCAGGTGCTGCGGGCGCTCGGGGTGCGCACCTCGCTGGCCGCGCTGCTGGACGAGCCGGGCGGCGCCGCCGAGCTGCTGGGCCGCCTCGCCGACCCGGACCTGCCGGTCACCGCCGCCCAACTCCACGCGATCCACGGCGAGTTGGCGCTGCTCGACCCGGAGGCGGTGACGCTGCCGGACGCGCTGCGCGCGGTCGTCCCGGACGCCGACGGCGGGCCCGGCGGCGAGGTGCGGGTGGTCGACGCGGCCGAGGCGCTGGTCGCCGACGCGCCGGACCTGATGCCGCTGGCGGCCGGGCGGGCGCTGCTGCCCGTCGCCCCGGACCGCGCCGCCGCACTGGCCGAGCTGCTCCAGGTCGCGCGGCTGAGCGAGGCGGTGGCGGCCGAGGTGCGCTCCGCGGGCGTCCGGCACGCGGTGCCGGACGAGGTCCGGGCGCTGCTGGGGCCCGCCACGCCCGAGGCGTACACCGAGCACGAGGAGCTGCTGGTCGGCGACGGCGACGCCACGGCCGAGCTGGACTGGCGGCTGACGCCGGACGGCGACCTGCACGCGGCGACGCTGGAGGGCGTGGCCGCCGGACTGGCCTGGGCCGCCGGCCAGTGGCCCCGCCGCTTCGAGGTCGCCGCCCTCCTGGAGGAGCCGGACCGGGGCGAGGAGCTGGCGCGGGCGCGCTGGTTCGACTGACGGACGCGACGCGGGGCGGCCCCGGCCATCGCCGGGACCGCCCCGCGTCCTGCGCCGAGCCTGGGCGGTTCAGCGCCTCATCCGGCGAACTTCCTGATCAGCCCCCAGATGATGGCCCCCGCGCCGACCAGCAGGATGAGCCATTCCCACCACTGGATCGGCCCGGAGCCGCCGCCGGACGAGTGGTAGGAGTGGTGGTAGTGATGCGACCGTGCCAGTACCTCGTGGGTGAGGTCCCCCGTGGAGAAAGCCATGGGCAGGGACCCTAGGTGGCGAGGCGGCGAGGGCGCCAGCCGGGCGAGGGCACTGTGACAGGGCCGGTACGCCCCGCCGTACGGCCGCCCCACCGGCCCCCGTAGCACGCCTGTGACGCACAACGGACATTCGGCGCAAGGGAGTTCACGCTTCCGCCAACCGGGCCGGATAGATCTGCGGGCATGCCGCGGTGGATCCGCCACCGCCTCACGAAAGCGTCCGCCATGCCCTCTTTCCTCACCCCTCGCCCGGCCCTGCGCGCCGCGGCCGCCCTCGCCCTCGTCCTGACCGCCGGGGCCGCCGCCCCGAGCGCCTTCGCCGCCGCCCCGCAGGCCACCGCCGCCGTCGCCGGCAACGGCCGGGAACTCGCCTACACGGCCGCCCCGGGCCAGGCCAACGACGTCACCGTCACCGAGACCTACGACGGGGACGACCGCACCCGCCTCATCTATGTGATCGACGACCGCGTGCCCGTCACCGCAGGTCAGGGCTGCACCCACCCGGACGCGGCGGACGCCACCAAGGTCCGCTGCACGGTCGGGACCGTCGAGAGCCAGTCGCCCTACGCCGCCCTGACGATGGACCTCGGCGACCGCGACGACCGCCTCGCGCTGACCAACACCGCCGGGGAGACGTACTTCTTCAACCGCATCCTGCTCGGCGCCGGCAACGACACCGCGACCACCGGCGGGAGGGCCGACGGCAGCACGGTCGTCGGCGGCGCGGGCGACGACCGGATCACGGTGGGGGAGGCCGCGACCGTCCTCGGCGGCGAGGGCCGCGACACGATCGAGGCGAACGGCGACTCCGCCCTCGCGCAGGGCGGCGCCGGCGACGACGTCCTCAAGGGCGGCCCGGGCGACCAGGACCTCTCCGGCGACGACGGCGACGACACGATCTACGGCGGCCCCGGCGACGACATACTCAACGGCGGCGCGGGCGACGACATCCTGTACGGCAACAGCGGCAACGACCACCTGTACGGCGGCCCGGGCAAGGACCAGCTCTCCGGCGGGCCGGGCGAGGACGTCGTCCAGCAGGACTGAGCCGGGCGGCGGGGGAGCGGGCCGTCACCGCTGCGAGGCGGCGAGCGCGGCGCCCCGCGCGGCGACGGCTCGGCCCGCCCACCAGTGTCGCCGCTCGCCCCGGAGCCCGCCCCGCTCCGCACGGCAACGCCCGCCCCGGGACCCGCCCCTCATGGCAACGTGCGCCCCAGCCGCCGCCAGACGATCTCCAGCGTGATCCCGGCGGCCGCCGCGACCCCCACGGCCGTCCACGGCAACACCGTCCCCACCAGCCGCAGCGCGAAGAAGTGCTGCAGCCACGGCACGGCCAGCACGATCAGGAAGGCCGCGCCCATCGCCGTGACCAGCGCGATCCGCCACCAGGTGTAGGGGCGGGCGATGATCGCCAGCACCCACATCGCGGTGAGGAAGAGCGTCAGCGTCGCCGCGCTGGTCTCGGCGGGCAGCGCGCCCGGCCCGGTGTAGTGGTGGCGCGCCAGCAGATACGTCACGAACGCGGCGACGCCGGCGATCAGCCCGGACGGCACCGCGTACCGCATCACCCGGCGGACGAAGTGCGGCCGCGCCCGCTCCTTGTTGGGCGCCAGCGCCAGGAAGAACGCCGGGACGCCGATGGTCAGCGTCGACAGCAGCGTCAGATGGCGCGGCAGATACGGGTACGGGATCTGCCAGCAGGCCACCAGCAGCGCCAGCAGCACCGAGTAGACCGTCTTCGTCAGGAAGAGGGTGGCGACGCGGGTGATGTTGCCGATCACCCGGCGGCCCTCGGCGACCACCGACGGCAGCGTGGCGAAGCTGTTGTCGAGCAGCACGATCTGCGCGACCGCCCGCGTCGCCTCGGAACCGGAGCCCATCGCGACGCCGATGTCCGCGTCCTTCAGCGCCAGCACGTCGTTGACGCCGTCGCCGGTCATCGCGACATGGTGGCCGCGCGACTGGAGGGCGGTGACCATGTCCCGCTTCTGCCGCGGCGTGACCCGGCCGAAGACCGTGCCGTCCTCGACCGTCGCGGCCATCGACTCCGGCGCGTCGGGCAGCTGCCGCGCGTCCACCGGCGCCGCCGCCCCCGGCAGCCCCAGCCGCCCGGCGACCGCGCCCACCGACACCGCGTTGTCGCCCGAGATGACCTTCGCGGCCACGTCCTGCTCGGCGAAGTACGCCAGCGTCGCCCCGGCGTCCGGCCGCAGCCGCTGCTCCAGCGCCACCAGCGCCGCCGCCTCCACGTCCCGGGCGAGCGCCGGATCGTCCAGCGCCCGCGCGCTGCGGGCCAGCAGCAGCACCCGCAGCCCCTCGGCGTTCAGCTCCTCGGTCTCGGCGAGCGCCGGATCGCCGGGCGGCAGCAGCACGTCGGGCGCGCCCAGCAGCCAGGTCGCGCGGCCGCCCGCGGGGTCGTCGAGGACGGCGCCGCTGTATTTGCGGGCGGACGAGAACGGCAGCGCGGCGGCGCACCGCCAGCCGTCCTGTTCGGGGAAGGCCGCGATGATGGCCAGCAGGGAGGCGTTCGGCCGCGGGTCGGCGCCGCCGAGCGCGCCGAGGATCTGCCGCAGCCGCGCCTCGTCGGCGCCGTTCAGCGGCCGCAGCGCGCTGACGTCCATGCCGCCCTCGGTGAGCGTCCCGGTCTTGTCCAGGCAGACCACGTCGACCCGGGCCAGCCCCTCGATCGCCGGCAGCTCCTGCACCAGGCACTGCTTGCGTCCCAGCCGGATCACCCCGATCGCGAACGCCACCGACGTCAGCAGCACCAGCCCCTCGGGCACCATCGGCACGATCCCGGCGACCATCCGCCGCACCGCGTCGTCGCCCGCCATGTGCAGGGTGAACAGGTGGCTGAGGATCAGCCCGAGCGCGGTCGGGACCATCATCCACGTCACGTAGCGCAGGATCGTGCTGATGCCGGAGCGCAGCTCGGAGTGGACGAGCGTGAAGCGGCTGGCCTCCTCGGCGAGCTGCGCCGCGTACGCCTCGCGGCCGACCCGCGTCGCGGTGAACGCGCCGCCGCCGGCGACCACGAAGCTGCCCGACATCACCGGCTCTCCGGGTTTCTTCAGCACCGGATCCGCCTCGCCGGTCAGCAGCGATTCGTCGATCTCCATGCCGTCCGCCTCCAGGACGGTGCCGTCCACGACGACCTTGTCGCCGGGCCCCAGCTCGATGACGTCGCCGAGGACCACCGCGGAGGTGGAGAGCGCGGTGGCCCGCCCGTCGCGCCGGACGGTCGGCTTCGCCTCCCCGACGACCGCGAGGCTGTCGAGCGTCCGCTTGGCGCGCAGCTCCTGGAAGATGCCGATGCCGGTGTTGGCGAGGATGACGAAGCCGAACAGCCCGTCCTGGATCGGGCCGACGATCAGGATGATCACGAAGAGGACGCCGATGATGGCGTTGAAGCGGGTGAAGACGTTGGCCCGCACGATGTCCGGCACCGAGCGCGAGGAGCGCACCGGCACGTCGTTGACCTCGCCGCGGGCGACCCGCTCGGCGACCTCGGCGGCGGTCAGCCCCGGATGCGCGGGCGGCCCGCCGCCGCGCCCGGGCGCCGTGCGGGCGCTGCCGCCGTCCGGCCCCGCGGAGCCGCTGTCGTCCGGCGCCGGGCCACCGCCGGGTTTCGCCCACTGCGTCATGGTTCGACGGTACGGGGACGGGGCCTGGCGCACCCGCTGGGCGGGTGGCGCGGTGGATCAGGCGGCGTCGGGTGCGCTCTCGGCGGCAGCCTCGGCGGCGCGCTTGATGGCGGCGTCCCGCTTGCGGACGTACCAGATCCCGAGGCAGCCGAGCCCGCCGCCGGCCAGGCAGGTCCACACCCACCAGGCGTGGCCGGCGCGGGCGAACAGCGGATAGAAGGGCAACTGGCCGAGGAAGAGGACGAACCAGATGATGGTGCCGCCGGTGATCGTGCCGACGACCGGCCCCTCAAGCGGCGCCGGAGCCGCGCGCAGTTCGGACTTCTTCCACATGGGCCCCAGCTTACGGGGGCCGTCCGGCGGACCCGCGCCCGGCCGTGGCCGGTTCCCGCGGCCCGGGGGCGGTCGTGCGGCGCCGGGGTCTACGCGCGAAGATAGCGATCAACGAATTGTTTATTCATACTGAACTCTTCCGGATCTGACTGGTTTGAATCGTTGATTGCTCCAAACTGATCGGGAAACTAGCTGTCCGTGCACCCGTCCCGGGATCCACCCGGGCCGAGCCCCCGCGCCTGACCCAGGCCCGTCCCACAAAGGTCCCGCCCATGTCGTCCTCGGCCACCACACCGGTCGAAAATGCTCTTCGGAGCCCAGGTCACCCGCCCAAGAACGGGCTCGACCGCTTCTTCAAGATCTCCCAGCGGGGCTCGACGGTGGGCCGCGAACTCCGCGGTGGCCTGGCGACCTTCTTCGCGATGGCCTACATCATCGTGCTGAACCCGATCATCCTCGGCGCTGGTGTGGACAAATACGGCCACCAGCTCGACAACGGGCAGCTGGTCACCGCCACCGCCCTGATGGCCGGTCTGAGCACCGTCCTGATGGGCGTCATCGGCAACGTCCCGATCGCCATCGCCGCGGGCCTGGGCATCAACGCCGTCGTCTCCCTCCAGCTTGCCCCCAAGATGAGCTGGCCGGACGCGATGGGCATGGTCGTCCTCGCCGGTCTGGTGCTGATGATCCTCGTCGCCTCCGGTCTGCGGCAGCGCGTCATGGACGCCATCCCGCCGGGGCTGCGGCGCGCCATCGCGATCGGCATCGGCATGTTCATCTCGCTGATCGGCCTGGTCGACGCCGGGTTCGTCAGCCGCAACCCGGACGCCGCGCACACCACCGTGCCGATGGGCCTGGGCCAGGGCGGTCAGCTCAAGGGCTGGCCGGTGCTGGTCTTCGTGCTGGGCCTGGTGCTGATGTTCATGCTGGTGGTCCGCAAGACCAAGGGCGCGATCCTCATCGGCATGGTCGTCATGGCCGTCGTCGCGATCATCATCAACGCCATCGCCACCATCCCGGACGCCGCCTGGGGCCTCGCCGTCCCGAACGTCCCCGACAAGATCGTCGACACGCCGGACTTCGGGCTCATCGGCCACATCAGCCTCTTCGGCGGCTTCAAGGAGGTCGGCTGGCTGACCGGCTGCCTCTTCGTCTTCACCGTGCTGCTCTCCGGCTTCTTCGACGCGATGGGCACCATCATCGGCGTCGGCGAGGAGGCGGGGCTGACCGACGAGAACGGCAACCTGCCCGGCATGGGCCGCATCCTGATGGTCGACGGCATCGCCGTCGCGGCGGGCGGCGTCGGCTCCGCCTCCGCCAACACCTGCTTCGTCGAGTCCACCGCCGGTGTCGGCGAGGGTGCCCGTACGGGCCTGGCGAACGTCGTCACCGGCGGGCTCTTCCTGCTCGCGCTGGTCTTCACGCCGCTGGCGACCGTGGTGCCCGCGCAGGCGGCGACGCCCGCGCTGATCGTCGTCGGCTTCCTGATCATGGCGTCCAACGTCCGGGACATCGACTGGGGCGACTTCACCGTCGCCATCCCGGCGTTCCTCACCATGATCGCGATGCCGTTCACCTACAGCATCACCAACGGCATCGGCATCGGCGTGCTCGCCTTCATCCTGCTGCGCACCGCCACCGGCCGCTTCAAGGAGATCCCCTGGCTGCTCAACGCCGTGGGCCTGTGCTTCCTGGTGTACTTCCTGCTCAACCCGATCGAGCAGCTGCTCGGCAAGTAACCGCTTCCCGGGAGGTGCCGGCGCCGCGTCAGCGGGCCGGCACCTCCGGTGTTTCCGGGGCCGCGTCGCGCACCGTGCGGGCGGCGCCGATCAGCAGCAGCGGGGTGGTGAGGGCCAGGAGCCCGGCGGTGAGTAGCGCGGTCCGCGGCCCGGCGACGGCGGCGAGCAGACCGCCCAGCGCGGTCAGTGCCGCGATCGACGCCCGGGACGTCACCGACCACGCCGCCAGCACCCGCGCCACCCGGTCCGCCGGAATCCGTTCGAGCCGGTACGTCACGAGCACCGGGTTGTAGACCCCGATGCAGCAGATCATGGCCAGCTCGACGGCGACGACCAGCGCGAAGCCGCCCACCCCCGGCCCGGTCAGCGCCAGCCACGGCAGCCAGCACACCCGCAGCGTCCCCGCGGTGAGCAGCACCGCCCGGCGGCCGTAGCGCGCCACCAGGGGCCGGGCCAGCCGGGAGCCGAGCAGCCCGCCCGCGCAGGGCAGCGCGAAGGCCAGCCCGTACGCCCAGGGCGCGAAGCCCAGGCGCTCGACGAGCAGCACGGTCAGCAGCGGCTCGGTCGCCATGATCAGGCCGTTGACCAGCATGGTGTTGAGGAACAGCGGCCGCAGCGCCGGGTCGCCCAGCAGGAACCGCCAGCCGGTGAGCAGATCGGCGGCGCGGGTACGGGGACGGGCCGCGGCCTCGCCGGGCTCCGGGGCGCCCGGTCCGGAGCCGTCGGCCTCCGCGCCGCCTGCCCCGGGCCCGCCCGCCTCCGCGCCGTCCGGTGCCCGCCGCCCCGCGTCCGTGTCCCCGCCGGGCGCGCTCTCCGTGCGCGGCCCCGGGACACCGCCCGGCCGGGGCTCACCGCCCCCGACCGCACGCAGCCCCAGCGCGGACAGCAGATAGCTGACAGCGTCCACCGTCACCGTCAGCATCGGGCCCAGCACGCCGACCGCGGCGCCGCCGAGCGGCGGGCCGAGCATGGTGGTGGTCCAGGTGGTGGCCTCCAGCCGGCCGTTGGCGCGTAGCAGGCGCTCCGGCGGCAGCAGCGACTTGAGGAACGCGCCGCTCGCCGCGGCGAAGGCGATGTCGGCGGCGCCGACCACGACGGAGACCACCAGGAGCTGTACGAATCCCAGGAGGCCCAGCGCGTACGCCGCGGGGATGCTCAGCATCGCCGCGCACCGCACCAGGTCCGTCGCGATCATCACGGGCCGTTTGCGGCGCCGCTCCACCCAGGGCCCGAGCGGGACGGCGGCGACCGCCCCGACCGCGGCGCCCACCGCTGACAACGCCGCCACCTGCGTGGGCCCGGCGTGCAGCAGGAGCAGGGCGGTCAGCGGCAGCGCGTTGAACGCCAGCCGGGTGCCGAAGGCGCTGACGGTGTACGCCGCCCACAGCCGGTTGAACCGCCGCCCGAGCGGCTCCCTGGACCCCGTCACGCCCGCGCTCTCCTCGCCCTGCGGCCGCACCTCGCGCGCGACCGGCCGAAGCTAGCGGGCCGCGGCCGCCGGAGCAAACGGATTGACGGGGAGCGGCGCGGCGGCCGGGCGGCGGCCCGCCGCGGTCACCGGGGTGAGGCACCCGGAGCAATCAACCGCGCACCACGGGCGACCCGCCCGGAGTCGTCAACCGCGCACCACGGGCGGCCCGCCCGGAGTCGTCAACCACGTGCCGCGGGCGGCCCGCCCGGGACCGTCAACCGTGCGCCGCCGGAGATCCGTCGGCCGCCTCCGCCTCCGCCGCCGTGTCGCCCCAGCCGCCGAGGCGTTCCGTCGCGTCGACGGAGGACTGGAAGCGTTCGTCGAAATCCTCGCGGACGAGCGTCCGGACGACGTAGTCCTGGACGCTCATACCGCGTTTCGCCGCGTGCTGCCGGATGCGCTCCAGCAGTTCGTCGTCCAGACGCAGGCTGAGCACTCGCGATCCCATGAGGACACCGTCTCCGCAGACACCCGTCAGGTGCGTCGTTTTCCCGCGCGTCCTCACTCGTACGGGTGATGCGGATGCGTCCGTCTCCCATGGCTTTCCTTAGAAAGGGTAATGAGTTACGCTAACAAACATGCCGGACCTGTCCCGCGGCGACGACGCTGCCGCCGTGAGCGCCCTGCGGGGCGCCGTGATGCGCCTCTCCCGCCGCCTCAAGCACCAGAGGGTCGACGAGTCGCTGAGCCCTACCGAGATGTCGGTGCTCGGCACCCTCGCCCGCTGCGGCCACGCGACCCCCGGGGAGCTGGCCCGCAAGGAGCATGTGCAACCGCCGTCGATGACGCGCATCGTGGCCATGCTGGAGGCCAAGGGGCTCGTCCGGCTGGAGCCGCACCCCGACGACCGCCGGCAGAAGGTCGTCACCCAGACCGAGCAGGCCGAGGCGATGCTCGCCGAGAGCCGCCACAAACGCGACGCCTGGCTCGCCGAGCTGGCCACCGGGCTGGACGACGACGAGTGGGCGAAGCTGCGCGCCGCCGCGCCGGTCCTGGAGAAGCTCGCCCAGCTGTAGCGACACCGAGCCGAGGAGGCGAACCGACGTTGAGTACGGGATCCGGATCAGACTCCGTCCCCGCACCGTACACCCCGCACGAGACGGCCCCCGGCACCTCGCCCGAGGCCACCGGGCGCGGGGCGCCCCCGAGCGCACCCGCGGCCGCCCCGCGCAAGGGCATGTTCAGCTCGCTGCGCGTACGCAACTACCGCCTCTTCGCCACCGGCCAGGTGGTCTCCAACACCGGCACCTGGATGCAGCGCATCGCCCAGGACTGGCTGGTGCTCAGCCTCACCGGCTCCTCCGCCGCCGTCGGCATCACCACCGCCCTGCAGTTCCTGCCGATGCTCCTGTTCGGGCTGTACGGCGGCGTGCTCACCGACCGTTTCTCCAAGCGGAAGCTCCTGCTGGTCACCCAGTCCGCGATGGGCGGCACCGGGCTGGCGCTGGCCGCGCTGACCCTCACCGGCTCCGTCCAGGTCTGGCACGTCTATCTGACCGCGTTCCTGCTCGGGCTCGTCACCGTCGTCGACAACCCCTCGCGGCAGGCGTTCGTCGTCGAGATGGTCGGCAAGGAGGACCTGCGCAACGCCGTCAGCCTCAACTCCGCCAACTTCCAGTCCGCCCGCCTCATCGGCCCGGCCGTCGCCGGTGCGCTGATCACCGCCTTCGGCAGCGGCTGGGCGTTCCTGCTCAACGGCCTGTCGTTCGCCGCGCCGATCGCCGGACTGCTGATGATGCGCACCGCCGAGCTGCACAAGGTCGAGCGGGTGCCGCGCAGCAAGGGGCAGCTGCGCGAGGGGCTGCGGTACGTCTCCGGGCGGCCCGAGCTGATCTGGACGATCGTCCTCGTCGGCTTCATCGGCACCTTCGGCTTCAACTTCCCGATCTGGCTGACCGCCTTCACCTACCACGTCTACCACCAGGGTCCGGGCACCTACGCGCTGTTCAACTCGCTGATGGCGGCCGGTTCGCTGGTCGGTGCGCTGCTGGCCGCGCGGCGTGCGTCGTCCCGGCTGCGGCTGCTGGTCGGCGCCGCCGTGCTCTTCGGCGTCCTGGAGATGGCCGCCGCGCTCGCCCCGTCGTTCTGGATCTTCGCGGTGCTGCTCGCGCCGATCGGCGTGGTCGGCCTGACGATCAACGTCACCGCCAACTCCAGCGTCCAGCTGGCCACCGACCCGCTGATGCGCGGCCGGGTGATGGCGCTGTTCATGATGGTCTTCGTCGGCGGTACGCCGCTGGGCGCGCCGCTCGTCGGCTGGATCACCGACACCTTCGGCCCGCGGATCGGCTTCCTCTCCGGCGGTCTGGTCTCGCTGCTCGCCGCCGTCCTCATCGGACTGATCCTGGCCCGTACGGGTGGACTGCGGCTGAAGATAGACCTCCGCCGCGGCCACCAACACGTCGCCTTCGTGCCCCGTGTCGCCCTCCCGGAGGACGGCGCGGAGCCGGCCGCCTCCCGGGACAAACCGCTGCCGGTCGCCTGACCCCGGCCGCCCGCTCGCCGGCCCCCGCCTCCCGAGGCGGGGGCCGGCGGCTTTCCGGGGCCGCGGCCAAAGCCGTTTCCGTGCGGCGGCGCCCGCGCGACACTGGCCGGATGAGACTCTTCGCCGCGGTGCTGCCGCCCGGATCAGCCGTCGCCGAGCTGGCCCGGCAGGTCGAGGCGCTACGCACGCTGCCGGGCGCCGGGCGGCTGCGCTGGGCCGGGCGCGACGGCTGGCACTTCACCCTCGCCTTCTACGGCGAGGTCCCCGACGAAACCCTGCCCGAGCTGCGCGAACGCCTGGCCCGCGGCGCCCGTCGGCACGCCCCGTACGGGCTGCGGATCACCGGCGGCGGACGGTTCGACGACCGGGTGCTGTGGGCGGGCGCGGACGGCGATCTGGCGGCGATGCGGAAGCTGGCCGGCACCGCCGCGGCCGCCGGCCGCCGCACCGGCCTCATCGTCAACGGGCGCCACGGCTACACCCCGCACCTCACCCTGGCCCGCAACCGCGACCCGCGGGTGGACCTCGCACCGTTCGCCGCCGCGCTGGAACCCTTCGACGGCAGCCCCTGGACCGCCGCCTCGCTCGCCCTCGTCCGCAGCCACCCGCCCGCCCCGGGCGTCGCGGGCGCCCACCCCCGCTACGAGACGGTGGAGGCGTGGCCGCTGGGCCACCCCGGTCGCTGAAACGTTCGGAACGGGCCCGGTACGCTCACAGGGTGGACCCGAAAACCCGGAACCGGATCATGTCCGGCCTGCTCGCGCTGCTGCTCGTCGTCGTCATCGTGGCGGCCGCCCTGCGCTGATCCGTATCCCGCACCCGGCGGCCCGCCCCCGGGAGGACGGACCGCCGCATCAGGGCCGCGCGGTCACCGGGCGGCGGCACGGTCACCAGGCGAACGCCTCCGGGGAGGCACCCGGTCCCGGGAAGATCTCGTCCAGGGCCGTCAGCAGCTCCGGCGGCAGCTCCAGGGCGACGGCGCGGAGCGCCGAGGCGAGGTGTTCCGGGGTGCGCGGGCCGGTGATCGGGCCGGTCACGCCGGGGCGGGTCAGCAGCCAGGCCAGCGCCACCTCACCGGGCTCCAGACCGTGCTCGGCCAGCAGATCCTCGTACCGCGTCAGCTGTGCGCGCACCACGGGATCGGCGAGCGCGTCGGCCGCCCGGCCGGAGGTGGTGCGCGCCGCGCCGCCCTCCCGCTCCTTGCGCAGCGCGCCGCCCAGCAGCCCGCCGTGCAGCGGCGACCACGGGATGACGCCGAGGCCGTAGCTCTCGGCCGCCGGGATCACCTCCATCTCGGCCCGCCGCTCCGCGAGGTTGTACAGGCACTGCTCGCTGACCAGCCCGTACGAGCCGCGGCGGCGGGCGGTCTCGTTGGCTTGTGCGAGATGCCAGCCGGCGTGGTTGGAGGACCCGGCGTAGAGGATCTTGCCCTGCTGGACGAGGACGTCGATGGCCTGCCAGATCTCGTCCCACGGCGTCGCGCGGTCGACGTGGTGGAACTGGTACAGATCGATGTGGTCGGTGCCCAGGCGGCGCAGCGAGGCGTCGACCGCGCGGCGGATGTTCACGGCGGAGAGCCTGTCGTGGTTGGGCCAGGCGGGCGCGCCGTCGGGGGCCATGTTCGCGTAGACCTTGGTGGCCAGCACCACCTTGTCCCGGCGCCCGCCGCCCCGGGCGAACCACGAGCCGATGATCTCCTCCGTACGGCCCTTGTTCTCGCCCCAGCCGTAGACGTTGGCGGTGTCGAAGAAGTTGATCCCGGCGTCCAGGGCGGCGTCCATGAGGGCGTGGCTGCCGGCCTCGTCGGTCTGCGGGCCGAAGTTCATCGTGCCGAGAACGAGACGGCTGACCTTGAGTCCGGTGCGTCCGAGCTGCGTGTACTCCATGCAGGCAGCCAACGCCTTCGAGCGCGCTCGAAGCAAGGAGGGGCGGGGTGTGGCGGCTCAGCCCGCCGCGTACTCGGGGGTCCGGGCGCCGGGCGCCGCCGCGTACGGGCCGCCGATGCCCCATGCCGCGTGCAGCGTTTCCGCGAACGCCGCGGCGAGGGCGTGCTCACCGGCGGGGGAGGGATGGGTGCCGTCGTAGGTGTGGTGGGCGAGGTCCCAGGGGCTGGGGGCCGGGGCGAGGAGGAAGGGGGAGGCGGGGGTGGTGAGGTCGGCGGCGGTCTCGGCGAGGAGAGTGTTGAAGCGGGCGCACTCGGCGGCGAACTCCGGGTCGTCGGCGGCGCGGGAGTTGGCGAGGACGGGCAGCAGCACGGCCCGGATGCGCGGGTCGGCGCGGCGGGCCGCGGTCAGGAACGCCCGTACGTTCGCCGCGGTCTGGGCCGCGTTGGTGTAGAAGCCGAGGTCTATCAGGCCGAGCGAGACCAGCAGGGTGCCGGCGCGGTGGGCGCGTACGGCGTCGCCGATCAGCGGCGCCATGTGCAGCCAGCCCTCGCCCCACCCGGCGAGGTGGCGACGGGCCTCCGGCGGGAAGGCCGGGTCGGCGTAGCGCTGCGAGGTGGCGGCGTCGGCGGCGGTGTCGTGCAGCCCCGCGCGCGGCCCGACCAGCGAAAACGGCCCGTCGTGGGTGGCGCGCAGGTGCTGCCACAGGCGGTAACGCCAGGTGAAGTCACCGCAGCTGCCGATGGTCATCGAGTCACCGACGGGCATGATCCTCATCCCGCCATGATCTCCGACGCCGTTACCGGGCGGTACGTGACCCTGCCCACGCGGGTCGCATATCGGGTGCGGGCGGCGCACCGGGCGCGGGCGGCGCCGCGCGCCCCGCGCCCGCTCCTCCCGGGGTTGTCCACAGGCTGTCCCCTGCCGGACCGCGGGATGGCACCCTGAGCCCATGCGTTCGCTTCTGTGCGCGGCCGGTGCCGCGGGGCTTTTGATGAGTGGGGCCGTCGCGCCCGCGGCCGCCGACGAGCCGGACGGCTTCCGGATCAGCGACCACCGGATCACCGAGTCCAGCGGCCTGATCGCCAGCCGCACGCACCCCGGCGTCTACTGGACCCACAACGACAGCGACGACGGCCCGTACGTCTACGCCGTCGACTCCCGCACCGGCCGCACCGTCGCCACCGTCACCCTGCGCGGCATAGGCGACCCCCGCGACGTCGAGGCGATCTCCATCGGCCCCGACGGCAACATCTACGTCGGCGACATCGGCGACAACCTCGACGGCACCTGGGACCACGTCTGGATCTACCGCTTCCCGGAGCCGAAGCAGCTGCGCGACCAGACGGTCACCGCCACCCAGTTCGACGTGAAGTACGCCGACGGCCCGCGCGACGCCGAGGCGCTGATGGTCCACCCGAAGACCGGCCGGGTCTACATAGCCAGCAAGAAGCAGGGCGGCGGCGGTGCGCTCTACGCCGCCCCCGAGCAGCTGTCGACGTCCCGAACGAACGTCTTCCGCAAGGTCGCACCGATCGACCTGTGGGTCACCGACGGCTCGTTCTCCCCCGACGGCACCCGGCTGATCCTCCGCAGCTACTTCGGCGCCCGCATGTACGCCTGGCAGGACAACCGCCCCAAGGACCTCGGCAGCGTCGGGGTCCCGGTCCAGCAACAGGGCGAATCGGTGAGCTTCACCCCCGACGGCCGCACCCTGATGTTCGGCTCCGAGGGCGCGAACAGCCCCGTGGAGCCGGTCGGCCTGAGCGGCAATCAGCTACCCGAGTCGGCAGCGGGCCAGGGCCCGGACAACGGCAAGAACGGCTCCGGCAGCTCCGGGGACGACACGACCCTCAGCCCCGGACTGATCAAGGCGGGCCTGGTGCTCGTCCTGGCGACGGTGGTGGTGACGGGGCTGCGGAGGGTGTTCAGACGGAAGGGGTGAGGGGCTGTTCCCTGGTCGAGGGGGCGCACCTTCTGGCCGCGGCAGTTGTTCGCCCTGCCCGCGACGATGGCTGCGGCGACTGTCTTCCTGGATAGGGCTGATCACATGGGCAAGAGCACCGAACTGGCGCCGGGCGTGAACCTTGCCGGGCTGAGGAAGGAACGCGGGCTCACCCAGAGACGGCTGGCGAGGCTGGCCAATGTCAGCGTTTCTTTGCTCTCCAAGATCGAAGTGGGGGACCGCACCCTGACCCCGGCCATCGCTGCCGATCTGGGCAGGGCCATGGGAGTGAGCATGGCCGAGGTGCTGGGCCAAGCCTCGGTGCCCCAGGGGGATGAAGCGCGTCTGGCGGGCCTCCGGTCGGCGGTCCGGGATTACGATCTGCCCGGGTGTCAGGCAGTCGAGGGAGACGCTCTCCGGGCTTCCGTACGTGCCGCCGGACGCCACCGGGACAAGGCGGAGGTGGACCGGCTGCTGGCGCTGCTCCCCGGGCTTCTGCGGAACGCGACGACGTATGCGTATGCGGCCCACACGACGGAGGGCTGGATGGCGCTGTCCGAGGTCTACAGCAGCGTCTACTGGCTGGCCGCCCGGCATCGTTGGATGGACATGGCCGAGCCGGCCGTGACGCGTCAGAGCTGGGCCGTCGAGCAGAAGGCCACCCCGCTGGGCAGGGCCATTGCCGCTAGGGACAGGGCCGGGGCCTATCTGAACGGCGGCGACTTCGAGGGCGGCCTCATGGTGGTGGACCGGGCCATCGGTCAGGCGCAGGCCGGTCTGTCGGGGCAGGAAAGGGCCTTCGCGGTCGGACTTCTGAACCTTCGGGGGATGACCTTGGCCGGACGTCTCAAGGACAAGAAGGAAGGAAAGAAGGAAAGAAGGAAGGAAAGAAGGAGGCGGAGCGCCACATCGCTTCGGCCTGGGAGGCCTCCGCATGGTTCCAGCGGGACCGGAACCGGCACAGCATGATCTTCGGGCCCCGGAACACGACCACGCACGTTCTGGCCACCCGGCTCGACCTGGGGAGGCCCCGCGAGGCGCTGAAGGTGGCGGAAAACCTGGATGCGGCCCTGGCGGGCCTGCCCGCCACCCGTGTCGCGCCGTCCCGGATGAACCTCGCCAGGGCCCGGCTGGACGTGGGGGACCGCGACGGGGCTCTGGAGTCCTTGTCGGACGCGTGGGAGGCCGCTCCGCAGATGGCCCGGATCCACCCCATGGCGATGGAGGTCTTCCGCGTCCTGTCCGCCCTGCACCGCCGCAGCAATCCGGAGCTGCTACGACTGTCCAAGTTGTCCGGCATCCCGGTGTGAACCAGCGTCATCCCGCTGTCCGGCGAGGGCGGTCGTCAGGCGAGGGCGTTGGCCCCGCCCCTGCGGCACGAGGCCAATGCCCCCGCCGGCGAGCCCCCTCACGGCCCCGAGCGGAAGCGGCTCCGGCTCAGCGCGGTGTGCCGAGGATGCAGAACTGGTTGCCTTCCGGGTCGGCCAGGACCTTCCAAGGGGTGTCGCCCTGGCCGACGTCGGCGGTGGTGGCGCCCAGGGCCTGCAGGCGGGCGGCCTCGGTCTCCTGGTCGTCGCCGCGGTACGGCATCACGTCGAGATGGGCGCGGCTCGGCGCGGACGTCGGGCCGGTGCGGCGGATGAGTTCCAGGTAGGGGCCGACGCCCTGGGCGGAGCGCAACACCGCGCGGTCGTCGGTCACTTCGTGCAGGGTCCAGTCCAGCGCCTCGTCCCAGAACCGGGCCAGGGCGCGCGGGTCCGCGCAGTCGACGACCAGCGCGGCGATCGGGCCGGTGTCCCGGTAGATCTCGCGCGGCTCCAGCACGCAGAAAACATTGCCTTCGGGATCGGCGAGGACCGTCCACGGCACGTCGCCCTGACCCACGTCGGCGGGGGTGGCGCCGAGTTCCAGCAGGTGTGCGACCAGCTCCTTCTGGTGGTCCGCGGAGGTGGTGGCGAGGTCGACGTGCACGCGGTACCGCACCGTTTCGGGGTCCGGGACCTTGACGACGTCGACGCAGACCGCCTCGGGGGCGGGCCAGCGGAAGTCATGGGGCTCCACGTTGGTCACCCCGGGGCCCTCGCTGGACAGGCCCCAGCCGAGGGCCGCCGCCCAGAAGCGGCCGAGCGCCGCGTCATCGCGCGCCTTGAAGTTCACGTTCACCAGTCGCAGTGCCATGCGGTCGATCGTATGTGCTGGTCGTTGACGGGGGACGGTGGTGGGGGATTGGAGTGTGGGTGTGGCAACTCGCGTGCCGGTGGCGGCAGTTGGTGGTCGGCGGGTGGCCGTTTGGCCGTGGCCGTGATCGTGGCCGTGGTGGTGGCTGTGGTGGCTGGTGTGACGGAACGGGTGAAGGCGGGCGGTGGGGGCGAAAGTGCAGGTCCGGGGCTTCCGGGTGATCATCGGCATGGGGCCGGCAGGGGTCCGGCAGGGGTCCGGCAGGGGTTTCGGGAGGTGTTAGCCGCGCGTTAGCGGGACGCCAGCGCGAGGGCGCACCTTGGAGGGGTCGAACCTCACGGCCCGGCGCTCCGGGCAGGCCGCTCCCCCCATGGCAAAGGAACGCACCCTCATGTCGCACCGCACCCTTCTCCGTCCGGTCCGTACCACCGCAGCTCTCGCGCTCGCCGCGGCCGCCGCCTTCGGCCTGACCGCGTGCGACAACTCGGACGGCGGCGCGGACGCGGCCGGCAAGTCCTCCGCAGCCTCGGCGTCCGGTGCCTCGGGCGGTCAGGCGTCGAGCGGCGGTCAGGCGTCCGACGACGCGAAGCCGGGCGCCGCCGGGACCTCCGGCGGCTCGGGGACCTCCGGCGGCTCGTCCGGCGGTTCGACCGGTGGCTCCGGCGCCGGTGCGGCGACCGCGCGGGAAGCGGCGGCGGCCGCCTCGCAGGACAACGCGAGCGACCGCTGCGAGGCCGACGTCCTGCGGCTGGAGCTGGGGCAGAGCGACACGGGCGCCGGCAACATCCGCTACCCGCTGTCGTTCACCAACACCGGCAAGAAGACCTGCACCCTGCGCGGCTACCCCGGCATCGCCCTGCTCGCCAAGGACGGCTCGGCCATCGGGCACCCGGCCGACCGCGAGGGCTCCGTGGACGGCGCCGTGACCCTCGCCCCGGGCGGCTCCGCGCACACCGTGCTGCACACCATCAACGAGGGGCTCAAGGACGGTGGTTGCTGGAAGGACGCCGCGCTGGTCCAGGTGTACGCGCCGGGCTCGAAGACCAAGATGACCGCCCGCGCCGCCGACGGCCTGCGGGTCTGCGGCAACGAGTTCCTGGTCTCCGCCCTCGCCTCGGGCAGCGGCAGCTGACCCCGGGCCCGCTGCGGGCCCTTCGCGCCCGGGCCGTCGCGCCCGGGCCCACGAACCCGGCTCAAGGGAGTGCCTGCCCCCTTGAGCCGACCCACGGCCCCGGGTCACCCGGCGCCGGCACCGGACCTCCCCCGCACGGTCCGGCGCCGGGTGGCGACCGGGGCCAACCCTGCCGGATGCCGGCACCGCCCCCCGTCGGTGCCGGCCTCCGGTGCGTTCACCGCCGTACGGATGCCGGGTGCCCGGGCCGCGGCGCCGGCCGCTACAGCGCCCCGCCCTCGTTGTCCCAGCGTTTCTCCGCCGCCGCGTCGGCGTCCCTGGCCTCGGGCTCCTTCAGGCCGGTCAGGCGCAGTTCGTAGTGGAGCGTGGTGTCGCGCATGATGCGGTGGGCGATCGGGACGAACAGGCCGTGCAGCAGCGGGTACTTGCGGGTCAGGCTGCGGCCGGCGCGGCGGTACTCGCGGGTCGCCGGATCGAGCAGCCGCACCCGCGCCCGGTAGGTGGGGCCGGTGGGGCGGCCGCGCCAGGTGGAGCAGCAGATCTCCACCTCGGGGAAGTTCCGCATCCGCTTGACCTTCGCCGCCTTGCCGTACGTACGGAAGTACGCGTGGTCCCCGTCGACGGAGAGGTTGACCGGGGTGCCGACACCGGTGCCGTCCCGTTTGAAGGTGGTGAGCAGCACCGCGCCCTGGCGTACGAAGGAGGCGAGGTCGGGGTCGGTGGGTGGAGTGCTCATACCTCCCATGGAGGCACAGGCGGCGGCGTTCGGCCCGTGGGGGCGGGGCCGTTCGGGCGGACGGCCGCCCCCGGGCACGGACGCGGCGCGGCCCCCGGATCCGGGCGGGATCCGGGGGCCGCGGTGCCGTACCGCTCCGGGGCCGGCCGCCGGACGGCCGTGCCCCGGGAGGGTCAGAGCTTGCCGATGACGTGGTCGATGCAGACCGTCAGCGCCTCGACGTCCGCCGGGTCGATGGCCGGGAACATCGCGATGCGCAGCTGGTTGCGGCCGAGCTTGCGGTACGGCTCGGTGTCGACGATGCCGTTGGCGCGCAGCGCCTTCGCGACCGCGGCGGCGTCGACCGAGTCGTCGAAGTCGATGGTGCCGATGACCTGCGAACGCTTCGCCGGGTCGGTGACGAACGGGGTGGCGTACGACGACTTCTCGGCCCAGCCGTACAGGGCGGCGGCGGAGGCGGCGGTGCGGCCCGTGGACCACTCCAGACCGCCCTGGCCGTTGATCCACTTCAACTGCTCGTCGAGCAGGAAGAGGGTGGCCAGCGCCGGGGTGTTGTACGTCTGGTTCTTCAGGGAGTTGTCGATCGCCGTCGGCAGCGAGAAGAACTCCGGGATGTGCCGGCCCGAGGCGTGCACGGCGCGGGCGCGCTCCAGCGCGGCGGGGGAGAAGGCCGCGAGCCACAGGCCGCCGTCGGAGGCGAACGACTTCTGCGGGGCGAAGTAGTAGACGTCGCTCTCGGTGATGTCGACGGGCAGACCGCCCGCGCCGGAGGTGGCGTCGACCAGCACCAACGCGCCCTCGTCGGCGCCCGCGACCCGCTTGATCGGGGCGGCGACACCGGTGGAGGTCTCGTTGTGGGTCAGGGCGTAGACGTCGGTGCCCGCCTCGGCCCGCGGCTCGGGGTGGGTACCGGGGTCGGACGCGACGACGGTGGGCTCGGCGAGCCACGGCGCCAGCTTGGCCGCCTTGGCGAACTTCGAGGAGAACTCGCCGAAGGTGAGGTGCTGCGACTTGTTCTCGATCAGGCCGTGGGTCGCGATGTCCCAGAAGGCGGTGGAGCCGCCGTTGCCGAGGATCACCTCGTAGCCCTCGGGGAGCTGGAACAGATCGCGTACGCCGTCGCGCACCGAACCGACCAGGTTCTTGACCGGGGCCTGGCGGTGGGAGGTACCGAGCAGGGAGGAGCCGGTGGCGGCCAGCGCGGCCAGCGCCTCCGTCCGCACCTTGGAGGGGCCCGCGCCGAAGCGTCCGTCGGCGGGCTTGATGTCAGCGGGAATCTGGATATCAGCCACGCAGGCAGCCTAATCCGTCCCCGATCCGGGCCCGACGCCCCGTCCACCGGGTGAGATGGGCCGTCCTGCGTGTGGGTGGGCACGACGGGGGCCATCGGTAATGAGCAGGTAAAAGGACGACAAGGATTTCTGCCGGCCCCCGGTTTCACGGCGCGGGCGGACGGCGCGCCATCCCTCGTGAGGGTGACCGTGCGTACCCGTGTTGACCTGGGGGAAATCGCTTCGTCCAGGAGGGCGGAACGACGGATCGGCTTGCGTGTCGCAAGGCAATCAACGGGCAAAATTTGCAAAGTTCTCTACGGCCCCGCAACGAGCGAGGACTCCCCTTCCTTTCGATATGACGCCTCCCTTCGGCGTGCCCGCCAAACGCCGGGTGCCGACGGGGAGGGGTGATATTCCCGCCTACCCGAAATGAGGACCCCATGACGTACGGAAACGCGCTGCGCGAGGAAATCCGATCTCCCGGAACGACCCCGCTCATCGGCGTCTACGACATGTACTCGGCATCCATCGCGGCGAGTCGGTACAACGGTTTCTTCGTCTCCGGATTCGGCTTCGCCGCCTCGCATTACGGGCTGCCCGACATCGGTTTCATCGCCTGGCCCGACATGGCCGCCTTCGTCGAAAGGCTGCGGCTGGCCTTTCCGGACCACCATCTGCTGGTCGACATCGACGACGGCTACGTGGACCCCGAGGTCGCCTGCCACGTGGTGCAGCGCCTGGAGCGCGGCGGCGCCTCGGGCGTCATCCTGGAGGACCAGATGCGCCCGCGCCGCTGCGGGCACGCCGACGGCAAGCTGGTCCTGCCGCTCGACACCTATCTGGAAAAGCTGAACCTGGTGCTGGCGAGCAGACAGGACATGGTGGTCGTCGCCCGCACCGACGCGACGGAGGAATCCGACATCCTGCGCCGCGCCGCGGCACTCGCCGAGACCGACGCGGACGTGGTTCTCGTCGACGGCGTCCGCAGCGTCGAATGGATCCGCCGTATCCGTAAGGTCATCGGCGACAAACCGCTGCTCTTCAATCAGATCGCCGGCGGAAAATCCCCCCGCCTCTCCCTCTCCGAACTCGCCGATCTGGGCTGTCAGGTCGCCATCTACAGCACGCCCTGCCTTTTCGCCGCGCACCGTGCGATCGATGTCGCCCTCGAAGACATTCAGCATTCCGACGGCCGGTTGCCGGAATTCTCCGGAGCCGGGGCGATCGGCGTCCAGCGCTCCACGGAATTGCTGGAGAAGAACCTCAGCCGGCATCGCGCTCCGCAACGGGCGACGGCCCGCGTCTGACGGCCTGCGGGGCGCCGGACCCGGTGGCCGTGGTCCGCGCCGCGCCCCCGGGCCGTGGCCGGAGAGAGGGCAGAGGAGAGGAACGACATGAGCGGACGGAGAACACAAGTGGCGGGAGCGACGGGCCGCAGGCGGCGGAAGCCACCGGGAACAGGGCCGATCCGGAAGGCGGGGGCGGCCGTGGCCGTGGCGGTCGGCGCCTGCTGTGGGGTGCCGTGGGGCGCCGCCCCGGCCGCCGCCGACGCCCCCGACGGCGGGATGGAGACGCACCACGGCCCGGCGCTGCTCTGGATCGACAACTCCAACGCCGACTCCTGGCTGGAGGTCGACCGCACCCTCAACATCCTGGCCCCGCTGAGCAAGGGCACGGCGGGCAGCGACCACGACGGGGGCGGCGGCGCGATCGACCAGCGGGTGGAGAACGGAGAGGGCGTCAAACAGAAGACGGTGCCGCACGACGATCCCCGCTCGGAGGACGAGGACGAGGAGGAGGACACCCCGCCGCGCCACGAGAGCGCGGCCACCGGGGGCGACGACCCCGAAGGGGACGCGGACCACGACGACCGGCCGTCGCGTCGGGAGGCGGCGAAGCGGGGCTGACCTGCGGCTCCGAGCGTGGCCGTGGTGGCGCCGGGGGATCCGGTCGGTCCAGGACCGCGATGGCTTCGGCCTCGACCGGATGCCCGGGGCGTCGAGCGCCGCCACGCCCAGCAGAGCTGCCGGGGCCGACCGGTTGGCCCCCGGCCTCGCGGTCACCCGGTCCGACCGCCCTCGTCCCCCGCCGCCGCTTTCCGGACCCGTGCCCGGGAGGGACCATGGAAGGAGGACACCTGCGGGCGCCCGCCGTGAAGCAGCCGCTGACGTGGGGAAGTGAGCCGTGATGATGTTCTGGTACGGGAACGGCGGCGGATGGCTGTGGCCGTGGATGCTGGTCGGCCACCTCCTGTTCTGGGCAGTGATCGTCATCGTCGCCGTCCTGCTCTTCCGCGCCGTCACCCGCCGCCCCGGCCCACCCGCCGGCGGACACCCCACCTGGGGCACCCCGCCCGCATCCGGCGCTCCCGGCACTCCTGGCCACGCGCCCGGCGCCGAACAGATCCTCGCCGAGCGCTACGCCCGCGGCGAGATCGACGAGGAGGAGTACCGCCGCCGGCTGGCCACGCTCCGGGGGGAGCCGCCGGGTGCCGGGCCGCAGCCGGGGGCCGCGCCGCCGTCGGGGCCGGAGCCTCCGTCAGGGTCGACGGGGCAGTGAGCCGGTCCGAGTTCTACGACGACCCGCCACCCACCCCACTACGCCGTCCGCCCCCCCCATCCGCCCCACCCGGCCACGCCGTAACGCGGGAATCGGGTGTCCCGTGGGCAGGCTGCCTGCATGGGTGAACGTACCGAGAAGCAGCGGCAGGACCTGGTCCGGGAGTTGGCGGGGGTGGTGCGGGGGGAGGTCTCCGGGGACCCGGGTGAGCGGGCGCTGGTGACGATGGACGCGTCGAACTACCGGCGGGTTCCGGAGGCGGTGGTGGCGCCGCGGGATGCGGGGGACGTGGCGGAGGTGTTGCGGGTCTGCCGGGAGCGGGGGGTGCCGGTGGTGCCGCGCGGGGGCGGGACGAGCATCGCCGGGCAGGCCACCGGGGTCGGCGTCGTCCTCGACTTCACCCGGCATCTGCGGGGCATCGCGGACCTCGACCCGCAGACGCGGACCGCCACCGTCGAGCCGGGCGTGATCTGCGACGACCTGCGGGCCGCCGCCGCCCGGCACGGGCTGACGTTCGGACCCGACCCGTCCACCCACAGCCGCTGCACCGTCGGCGGCATGATCGGGAACAACTCCTGCGGATCGCATTCGGTCGCCTGGGGCACCACGGCCGACAACGTGGTGGAGCTGTCGCTGCTGACGTACGGCGGGGAAGCGGTGCGGGCCGGGCGCGGCACCGATGCGGCGGGCGCGCCGACCGGGCTGCCGCCGCGCCTCGCGGACGGCGTACGGACGCTCGTCGGGCGGGAATTGGCCCTGCTGCGGACCGGGTACCCCGAGCTGCCGCGGCGGATCTCCGGCTATGCGCTCGATGCGCTGCTGCCCGAGAACGGAAGCGATCTGGCCCGGGCGCTGACCGGCAGCGAGGGCACGCTCGGGGTGCTGACCGAGGCGACGGTGCGGCTGGTCGAGGCGCCGGCCGCGCGGGCGCTGGCGGTGCTCGGGTACGCGGACGAGTCCGGGGCCGCGGAGGCCGCCCACACGCTGTTGCCGTACGGGCCGCTGACCGTCGAGGGGATGGCCGCCGACCTGGTGCGGGACGCCACCGGGCTGCCCAGGGGCGGGGCCTGGCTGTTCGTGGAGACCGGCGGGGGGAGCCCGGCGGAGGCCCTCGCGCGGGCCGAGGAGATCTGCCGGGCGGCGGGCGGGGAGACCACCGGGCACACCGTGGTCGCCGATCCGGCGGGGCAGCGGGCGCTGTGGCGGATGCGGGAGGACGCGTCGGGTACGGCGACGCGCATGCCCGACGGCAGTGAGGCGTGGCCCGGGTGGGAGGACTGCGCGGTGCCGCCCGCCCGGCTCGGGCCGTATCTGCGGGAATTCCGGGCGCTCCTGGCCCAGCACGGGCTGCGCGGCACCCCGTACGGGCACTTCGGGGACGGCTGCATCCACGTCCGGATCGATTTCGATCTGCTGAGCGCGGCGGGCGTGCGGCGCTTTCGGGAGTTCTCCGTCGATCTCGCGGACCTCGTCGTCGCGCACGGCGGGTCGCTGTCCGGGGAGCACGGCGACGGACAGGCGCGGGCCGAGCTGCTGCCGCGGATGTACGGGCGCGAACTCATCGGCGTCTTCGAGGAGTTCAAGGCCCTGTGGGATCCGGCGGAAGGGCTCAACCCGGGGATGTTGGTGCGGCCCGCGCGGCTCGACGAGAACCTGCGGTTCGCGGCGTTGCCGCGCGGACCGGTGCCGGTGGCGTTCGGGTACCCGCACGACGGCGGGGACTTCTCCGCCGCCGTACGCCGCTGCGTGGGCGTGGCCCGGTGCCGTACGGAGCAGGTCGCGCCGGGCTCGTCGGAGGTGATGTGCCCGTCGTTCCGGGCCACCCGGGAGGAGAAGCACTCCACGCGGGGGCGGGCGCGGCTGCTGCACGAGATGCTGGCCGGGGAGGTCGTCACGGACGGCTGGCGGTCGCCGGAGGTGCGCGAGGCGCTCGATCTGTGCCTGGCGTGCAAGGGGTGCCGCAGCGACTGCCCGGTCGGCGTGGACATGGCCACGTACAAGGCGGAGTTCCTGCACCACCACTACGCGGGGCGCAGGCGGCCCGCCGCGCACTACAGCATGGGGCGGCTGCCGGGCTGGCTGCGGGCGGCCGCGCCGCTCGCGCCGCTGTTCAACGCCGCGGCGCGCACCCCGCTCGCCGCCCTCGGCAAGCGGCTCGGCGGCATCGCGCCGCAGCGCCGGATCCCGGAGCTGGCGGCGGAACCGTTCACCCGGTGGTTCGCCCGGCGCTCCCGGGGGCGGACGGCGCCGCTCGACGCCGCGCGGACCGTCGTGCTCTGGCCCGACACCTTCACCACCTACCTCGCGCCGCAGGTCGGCCGGGCCGCCGTCCGGGTGCTGGAGGACGCCGGGCAGCAGATCGCGATGCCGGGGCCCGGCGTCTGCTGCGGGCTGACGTACGTCTCCACCGGGCAGCTCGATGCCGCGCGCACGGTCATGCGCCGCACCCTGGACCGGATGGAACGCGCGGCCGGCCATCCGCTCGTCGTCCTCGAACCGAGCTGTGCGGCCACCCTCCGCACCGATCTGCCGGAGCTGCTGCCCGACGATCCGCGGGCCGCCGCGCTCGCCGCGTCCGTACGGACCTTCGCCGAGGCGCTGGAGGAGCGCGCCCCCGACTGGCGGCCGCCGCGGCTGGACCGGCCGGTCGTCGGCCAGACCCACTGCCACCAGCACGCCGTCCTCGGTGACGCGGCCGACCGGCGGCTGCGCGAGAAGGCGGGCCTGACCGGGACGCTCAGCGGCGGCTGCTGCGGGCTGGCCGGCAACTTCGGCTTCGAGGACGGCCACTGGGACGTCTCCGTCGCCTGCGCCGAGGAGCAACTGCTGCCCGCCGTACGGGACGCACCGGACGGCGCGGAGGTCGTCGCCGACGGGTTCTCCTGCCGCACCCAGCTCGACCAGCTCGGGCCGCGCCCCGGGCGGCATCTGGCGGAGGTGCTGGCCGAGGGGCTGGACGCGGCGGAGCGGGGCACGGCGGGCGGCTGAGGCGGGGCCGGGGCCCGGGAGACGGGCCCCGGGCGGGTCAGGGCCGGGGCGGGCCGTCGCCGAGGATCTGCTCGGCGGTCGCCGTCAGATCGGCACGGCCTGAAGCAGGAACCCGGTGGCGGGCCGGATCCGTACGGGACTTGACCCGGCGCACGGGGAGCGCGAGGGCGCGCTCTCAGCGGCTCTCCGGCGCGCCCAGCACCTTCCGCGCCAGGCGCCGCAGATCCGCCAGCACCGGATGCCCCGGCTCGTCGCGCCAGGCGAGGACGACCGGGACCGGCGGGGCGTCGGTCAGCGGGACGTACGCCATGGCCGGCAGCGGATGCATCCGGGCGGTCGCGGTGGTGGTGACGCCGACCGCCCGGCCGCCGGTGATCGCGGCCAGCCAGTCGTCGGTGTTGCCGATGGTCACCGTGGAGGCGGGCCGGGCGTGCGGGGGCCACAGGTCGAGGGTGGTGGTGCCGGAGACGGTGTTCAGGGCGAGGGTGCGGTCCGCGAGGTCGGTGAGGGAGAGGTGCGGGCGGGCGGCGAGCGGGTCATCGGCGGCGAGGCCCGCCACCCGTTCCTCGGTGAGCAGCTGTTCGGTGACGAGCCCCGGCGTGCGGACCTCGCCGCGCAGCAGCGCCGCGTCCACGTCCCCGCGCGCCAGCCCCGCCGTACGGTCGTCGATCCGCAGCAGCTCCAGCGGCGTCTCCGGGTGCTCGCGGTGCCAGCGGCGCAGCAGCCGCGGGGTGTACGGGCCCGCCGCCGACCAGGCGTGGCCCAGCCGCAGCGGCCAGGCGGCGCCGCGGGCGAGGCGGAGCGCCCGGTCGAAGGCGGCGGTCGCGAGCGCCGCCTGATCGCGGAAGCGCAGCCCCTCGGGGGTGAGCGCCAGATGGTGGGTGGAGCGGTCGACGAGCCGGACGCCCACCTCCTGCTCCAGCTGGCGCAGGGTGCGCGAGACGGCGGGCTGCGTCAGATGCAGCCGCTCGGCGGCGCGGGTGACGCTCAAGGTGTCGGCGATGGCGAGAAAGCAGCGGAAGTGACGCAGCTCGATGCTCATACGCGCGGAGCATAACAACAGGAAAAACGGCATTTCACGGACCGGATCGGCGGGCCTTAGCGTGGTGGCGTGAATTCCTCGTCCCCCCGTCCCGACGGCGCCCGCGCGCCCGCCTCCGCCTCGTCCGCCGCCGCACCGCGCCCCGGTCCGGCGGCCCCGGACCCGGCGGGCCTTGAGCATGCCGTTCCGCCCTCGCCGGAGGTCGCCGCGGCCGAGGCGGCGGACGGTGCGGGCGCGGCGCGCGGCCGGTTGGTGTCGGCGGCGCTGGTGATCGGCGGGATCGTCTCGCTGCAGTTCGGCTCGTCGGTCGCGGTGCTGCTCTTCCCGCGCGCCGGGGCACTGGGCGTCGTCACGCTGCGTCTGGTGGCGGCGTCCCTGGTGCTGCTGATCGCCTGCCGCCCGAAGCTGCGCGGCTACGGGCGCGGCGACTGGGCCACCGTCGTCGGCTTCGGCTTCGCCCTGGCCGGCATGAACTCCCTCTTCTACCTGGCGATCGACCGCATCCCGCTGGGCGCGGCGGTCACCTTGGAGTTCCTGGGCCCGCTGATCCTCTCGGTCGCCACCTCCCGGCGGGCGCTGAGCCTGCTGTGGGCGGCGCTGGCCCTGGGCGGCGTGGTGCTGCTGGGGCGGGAGGGCTTCGACGGGCTGAACCTCGCCGGCGCCGCCTGCGCGCTGGCCGCCGGCGGGCTGTGGGCCGCGTACATCCTGCTGTCGGCGCGGGCCGGGCAGCGCTTCCCGCAGGCCGACGGGCTGGCGCTGGCGATGACCGTCGCGGCGCTGCTCACCCTGCCGCTGGGCATCGCCACCGCCGGGCGCGCGCTGCTCGACCCCGTCACCATCGGGCTGGGCGCCGCCGTCGCCCTGATGTCGTCGGTGGCGCCGTACACCCTCGAACTCCTCGCCCTGCGCAAGCTCCCGGCCTCCGGCTTCGCCGTGATGATGAGCCTGGAGCCGGCCGCCGCGGCCACCGCCGGGTTCCTCGTCCTCGGCCAGGCGCTGGGCTGGGCGGAGATCGTCGCCATCGGCCTGGTCGTCGTCGCGAGCGTGGGCGCGGTACGGAGCGCGCGGGGCGGGCACGGCTGAGCCGGTCCCCGTACGACGCGCGGGGCGCGGGCCGGACGGCTCGCGCCCCGTTTCCGTACCCGGCCCCGCTGCGCGCTTCCGGGCGCCCGCCCGTCCGGCCAAAAACCATGCAGGCATGCTTGATTGTTTCTCCGGGTGCTGCCACGCTCGGACCGCACCCCGGGCCCGCCGCCGCGACCGGGCGGACGCGGGCGCTCCCCGGGTGCGTACGCCGAGCACCTCGGCATCAGCAAGCAGCACGTCGCACGCAGAACGCAGGCAGGGCAGCTGATCCGGGTCCGTCCACGGCGGGCCGGGGAGGGAGTGTCGCGTGGCCGATCCCGGCGCCGTACTGGCGGATCTCAGGGACGAGAGCGAGGAGCTGGACGCGCTGGTGGCCGCGTTGCCGGCCGGGCGGTGGGCGGAGCCGACACCCGCGCCCGGATGGTGCATCGCGCACCAGATCGCCCACCTCGCCTGGACCGACCGGCAGGCGCTCGCCGCCGCGAGCGACCCACGCGCCTTCGCGCGCGCCGTCGAGCACGCCCTCGCGGCGCCGGACACCTTCGTCGACGAGGGCGCCGAGGAGGACGCGTGGCAGGAGCCCGCCGCGCTGCTCGCCGGCTGGCGGGCCGGACGCGCGGCGCTGCTCACCGCGTTGCGGGCGGTGCCGGACGGGGTGAAGCTGCCGTGGTTCGGCCCGCCGATGAGCGTCGCGTCGATGGCCACCGGGCGGCTGATGGAGACCTGGGCGCACGGCCAGGACGTCGCCGACGCGCTCGGCGTCGTCCGCACGCCCACCGCCCGGCTGCACCACGTCGCCCGGATCGGCGTCCGGGCCCGCAACTTCGCCTACACCGCACGCGGCCTGACGCCACCGGACGAGGAGTTCCGCGTCGAGCTGCGGGCGCCCGACGGGACGGTGTGGGCGTACGGGCCGCCGGGCGCCGGGCAGCGGATCACCGGCGACGCGCTGGAGTTCTGCCTGCTGGTGACGCAGCGCGCGCACCGCGACGACCTGCCGTCGCTGCGCGCCGAGGGCGCCGACGCCGACCGCTGGCTGGACATCGCCCAGGCCTTCGCGGGCCCGCCGGGGCCGGGCCGGGCGCCGTCCGGCAGGGGCGGGGGAGCGGCCGGATGAGCGGGCGGACGAGCGGGCAGGCCCGGCAGGACCGGGACGTGCTGCGGATCGGCAACGCCTCCGGCTTCTACGGCGACCGCTTCGACGCGCTGCGGGAGATGCTCACCGGCGGGCCGCTGGACGTCCTGACCGGCGACTATCTCGCCGAGCTGACCATGCTGATCCTCGGCCGCGATCGTCTCAAGGACCCGAGGCGCGGCTACGCGAAGACCTTCCTGCGGCAGCTGGAGGACGGCCTCGGGCTCGCCGCCGAGCGCGGCGTCAAGATCGTCACCAACGCCGGCGGGCTCAACCCGGCCGGACTCGCCGACGCCGTGCGGGAGCTGGCGGACAAGGCCGGCGTGCCCGTACGGGTCGCCCACGTCGAGGGCGACGACCTGCTCGCCACCGGGGACCGCACCCGCTGGGGCGACGGCGTGCTCACCGCCAACGCCTACCTCGGCGGCGACGGCATCGCGGCGTGTCTGCGGGGCGGCGCCGATGTGGTGGTCACCGGGCGGGTCACCGACGCCGCGCTGGTCAGCGGCGCCGCGGCGGCCCACTTCGGCTGGGGACCGGACGACCTCGACGCGCTGGCCGGGGCGGTCGTCGCCGGGCACGTCCTGGAGTGCGGCACCCAGGCCACCGGCGGCAACTACAGCTTCTTCGGCGAGCTGGACGTGCGCCGCCCCGGCTTCCCGCTCGCCGAGATCGCCGCCGACGGCAGCGCCGTGATCACCAAGCACCCCGGCACCGGCGGCGCCGTCACCACCGGCACCGTCACCGCCCAGCTCCTCTACGAGACCGACGGCGCCCGCTACGCCGGACCGGACGTCACCGCCCGGCTCGACACCGTACGGCTGCACCAGGAGGCGCCCGACCGGGTGCGGATCGACGGGGTGCGCGGCGAGGCGCCGCCGCGCGCGCTGAAGGCGGGGCTGACCCGGCTCGGCGGCTGGCGCAACGAGGTCACGTTCGTGCTGACCGGGCTGGACGTCGAGGCCAAGGCGGCGCTGGTCCGGGCGCAGATCGAGGCGGCGTTCGAGGCGGCGGGCGCCCGCCCGGCCGAGGTGCGGTGGACGCAGGCGCGCACCGATCACCCCGACGCGGCGGTCCAGGAGGAGGCGAGCGCGCTGCTGCGGCTCGTCGTCCGCGACCGGGACGAGGCGGCCGTCGGCCGGGCGGTCAGCGGCGCCGCCGTCGAACTGGCGCTGGGCAGCTACCCCGGCTTCCACGTCACCGCACCCCCCGGCAAGGGCGCCCCGTACGGCGTCTTCGAGGCGGTGGCGGTGGCGCGCACGGAGGTGGCGCACACGGCGGTGCTGCCCGACGGCACCCGCCGCGCGGTGGCGCCGCCCGCCGCCACCCGGGAACTGGTGCGGCTGCCCGACCCGGAGCTGCCGGAGCCGCCTGCCGCCGGGCTGCCGGTCCGCCGCGCCCCGCTCGGCGCGGTCTGCGGCGCCCGCAGCGGCGACAAGGGCGGCTGCGCCAACGTCGGGGTGTGGGCGAGGACGGATGCGGCGTGGCGCTGGCTCGCACACACCCTGACCGTCGAGAAGTTCCGTCAACTCCTGCCGGAGACACGGGAGTTGACGATCGACCGGCATCTGCTTCCCGAACTCCGGTCGCTGAATTTCGTGGTCGAGGGGCTGCTGGGGGAGGGCGTCGCCGCGCAGGCGCGCTTCGATCCGCAGGCCAAGGCGGTGGGGGAGTGGCTGCGCTCCCGGCACCTGGAGATACCGGAGGTATTGCTGTGACCGTCCTGGCGACCGCGCTCGACACCGCGGACGAGGCGTACGCACAGCGGCGTGCGGAGATGCTGGCGAAGCTCGCGGAGGTCGAGGAGGCGCACGGGCAGGCGCTGGCGGGCGGCGGCGAGAAGTACCTCGCCCGGCACCGCAAGCGCGGCAAGCTGCCCGCCCGGGAGCGCATCGAGCTGCTGATCGACCCGGACACGCCGTTCCTGGAACTGTCGCCGCTGGCAGCCTGGGGCAGCGATTACGCGGTCGGCGCCGCGCTGGTCACCGGTATCGGCGTGGTCGAGGGCGTGGAGTGTCTGATCACCGCCAACGATCCGACGGTGCGCGGCGGCGCCTCCAACCCCTGGACGCTGAAGAAGGCGCTGCGGGCCAACGAGATCGCGTACGCCAACCGGCTGCCGGTGATCTCGCTCGTCGAGTCCGGCGGCGCCGATCTGCCGAGCCAGAAGGAGATCTTCATCCCGGGCGGGGCGCTCTTCCGGGACCTCACCCGGCTCTCCGCCGCCGGGATCCCGACCGTCGCCGTGGTCTTCGGCAACTCCACCGCCGGCGGCGCGTACGTCCCCGGCATGTCCGACCACGTGATCATGGTCAAGGAGCGCGCCAAGGTCTTCCTCGGCGGACCGCCGCTGGTGAAGATGGCCACCGGCGAGGAGAGCGACGACGAATCGCTGGGCGGCGCCGAGATGCACGCCCGCACCTCCGGGCTCGCCGACCACCTCGCGCTCGACGAACCGGACGCGCTGCGCCAGGCCCGCCGGGTCGTCGCCCGCCTCAACCGGCGCAAGGCGCACCCCGATCCGGCGCCCGCACCGCCGCCGAGGTACGACGCCGAGGAGCTGCTCGGCATCGTGCCCGGCGACCTCAAGGCGCCCTTCGACCCCGGCGAGGTGATCGCCCGGATCGTCGACGGCTCCGACTTCGACGCCTTCAAACCGCTCTACGGCACCAGCCTGACCTGCGGCTGGGCGGCGCTGCACGGCTATCCCGTCGGCATCCTCGCCAACGCCCGCGGGGTGCTGTTCAGCGAGGAGTCGCAGAAGGCCGCGCAGTTCATCCAGCTGGCGAACCAGCGGGACATCCCGCTGCTCTTCCTGCACAACACCACCGGCTACATGGTCGGCAGGGAGTACGAGCAGGGCGGCATCATCAAGCACGGCGCGATGATGATCAACGCCGTCGCCAACTCGAAGGTCCCGCACCTCTCCGTCCTGATGGGCGCGTCCTACGGCGCCGGCCACTACGGCATGTGCGGCCGCGCCTACGACCCCCGCTTCCTCTTCAGCTGGCCGACCGCCAAATCCGCCGTGATGGGCCCGCAGCAACTGGCCGGGGTCCTGTCGATCGTCGCCCGCGCCTCCGCCGCCGCGAAGGGGCAGCCGTACGACGAGGAGGCGGACGCCGGGCTGCGGGCGATGGTCGAGCAGCAGATCGAGTCGGAATCGCTGCCGCTCTTCCTCTCCGGGCGGCTCTACGACGACGGCGTCATCGACCCCCGCGACACCCGCACCGTTCTCGGCCTGTGCCTGTCCGCCGTGCACACCGCCCCCGTCGAGGGCGCGCGCGGCGGCTTCGGCGTCTTCCGGATGTGAGGCAGCAATGACCGATCGGACCCCAACGCCCCCTTCCCCCCTCACTCTTTCGAGTGTTCTTGTCGCCAACCGCGGGGAGATCGCCCGCCGGGTCTTCCGCACCTGCCGGGAGCTGGGCCTCGCCACCGTCGCCGTGCACTCCGACGCGGACGCCGACGCCCCGCACGTCCGCGAGGCCGACACCGCCGTCCGGCTGCCCGGTGACGCCCCCGCCGACACCTACCTCCGCGGCGACCTGATCGTGAAGGCCGCCCTCGCCGCCGGCGCCGACGCGATCCACCCCGGCTACGGCTTCCTCTCCGAGAACGCGGCGTTCGCCGCCGCCGTCACCGACGCCGGGCTGACCTGGATCGGTCCGCCGCCCGCGGCGATCGAGGCGATGGCGTCCAAGACCCGCGCCAAGGAGCTGATGGCGGCGGCCGGGGTCCCGCTGCTCGACGCCGTCGACCCGGCCACCGCGACCGCCGCCGACCTTCCGCTGCTGGTCAAGGCCGCATCCGGCGGCGGCGGTCGCGGAATGCGGATCGTCCGGGAACTCTCCGCACTGGACGGCGAGTTGACGGCCGCGCGGGCCGAGGCCGCCGCCGCGTTCGGGGACGGCGAGGTCTTCGCCGAGCCGTACGTCACCGGCGGCCGCCACATCGAGGTGCAGATCCTCGCCGACGCGCACGGCGGCGTCTGGACGCTCGGCACCCGCGACTGCTCCCTCCAGCGCCGCCACCAGAAGGTCATCGAGGAGGCGCCCGCGCCCGGGCTCCCCGACGGGCTGCGCACCACGCTGCACGAGGCCGCCGCCCGCGCCGCCCGCGCCATCGGCTACCGCGGCGCCGGCACCGTCGAATTCCTGGTCTCCGCCGACGGCCGCGCCTTCTTCCTGGAGATGAACACCCGCCTCCAGGTCGAACACCCCGTCACCGAGGAGATCTACCGCCTCGACCTCGTCGCCCTCCAACTCTCCGTCGCCGAGGGCCGCCCGCTCGACGCCGCCCCGCCGCTGCCGCGCGGCCACGCCGTCGAGGCGCGCCTGTACGCCGAGGACCCGGCGGCCGGCTGGCGGCCCGGCACCGGGAAGCTGCACCGCCTCGCCGTCCCCGGCGCCGTCCGCCTCGACTCCGGCGTCCGGGACGGCTCGGTGATCACCGCGCACTACGACCCGATGCTCGCCAAGGTCATCGCCTGGGCCCCGACCCGCGCCGAGGCCGTCCGCCGCCTCGCCCACGCCCTCGAACGCGCCCGCATCCACGGCCCGGTCACCAACCGCGACCTGCTGGTCCGCTCCCTGCGTCACCCCGCCTTCACCACCACCGACGGCCTCGACACCGGTTTCTACGACCGCCATCTCGCCGACCTGACCGGCCACGACCCGGCGCACGAGGCCCGCGCCCGGCTCGCCGCACTGGCCGCCGCCCTCGCCGACGCCCACGGCCGCTCCCGCTTCGGCGGCTTCCGCAACCTCCCCTCCCAGCCGCAGGTCAAGAGGTACGAGGCCGGTGGCGAGACCTACGAGATCCGCTACCGGCTGGTGCGCGGCGCGCTGCACGCCGAGGACTTCCCGGGCGTACGGCTGCTGGCGCAGGCGGCGGACTCGGTCGTCCTCGACGTCGACGGGCTGCGCCGGGAGTTCGCGGTGGCGCGCTACGGCGACCGGGTCCATGTCGACACCGCCACCGGCGGCCACGCCCTCACCGCGCTGCCCCGCTTCCCCGACCCCGCCGACCGCACCGAACCCGGCTCGCTGCTCGCCCCGATGCCCGGCACCGTCGTCCGCCTGGCCCCCGGGCTCGCCGAGGGCGACCGGGTCGAGGCCGGGGCGCCGCTGCTCTGGCTGGAGGCGATGAAGATGGAGCACACCGTCACCGCCCCCGCCGCCGGCACGCTGACCAGCCTGCCGGTGCGCGTCGGCACACAGGTGGAGGTCGGCGCGCTGCTGGCGGTGGTGAGCGCCTGACACCCGCCCGCGCCGGACGCCCGCCCGCGCCGGACGCCCGTCCGTGCCCGACGTCCGCCGGACCGTGCCCGACGCCTGCCTGCGCCGGACGCCCGCCGACCCGCGCCCGCCCGGCCCCGCCCCCGCGCGGCCCCGGGCCCCGCCCCCGTACACCCACTCCTCCCGACACCCCACTCCTCCCGCACGTCTCCAGCACCTCACCCACCGCACAGAGGGAGCCGTCATGAGCACCGCCCTGCGCAACTTCGTGATCGAGACCGAGGAACAGCGTGATCTGCGCGCCGCCGTCGCGGCGCTCGGCAAGCGGTACGGCCGGGAGTACTTCACCCGCGTCGTCGCCGAGGGCCGCCACACCGACGAACTCTGGGCGGAGGCCGCCGGGCTCGGCTACCTCGGCGTCAACCTCCCCGAGGAGTACGGCGGCGGAGGCGGCGGAATCGTCGAACTCTCCCTCGTACTCGAAGAGTTGGGCGCCGCGGGCTGCCCGCTGCTGATGATGGTGGTCTCCCCGGCCATCTGCGGTACCGTCATCGCCCGCTTCGGCACCGAGGAGCAGAAGCGCGCCTGGCTGCCGGGGCTCGCCGACGGCAGCCGCACCATGGCCTTCGGCATCACCGAACCGGACGCCGGCTCCAACTCCCACCGGATCACCACCACCGCCCGCCGCGACGGCGCGGACTGGGTCCTCACCGGCCGCAAGGTCTTCGTCTCCGGCGTGGACATCGCCGAGGTCACGCTCATCGTCGGCCGCACCGAGGACGCCCGCACCGGCCGCCTCAAGCCCTGCCTCTTCCTCGTCCCGCGCGACGCCCCCGGCTTCGGCCGCAGCCCCATACCGATGGAACTCGCCGCCCCGGAGAAGCAGTTCGAGCTGACCATGGACGACGTCCGGCTGCCCGCCGACGCGCTCGTCGGCGACGAGGACGCCGGACTCCTCCAACTCTTCGCCGGGCTCAACCCCGAACGCATCATGACCGCCGCGTTCGCCCTGGGCCTGGGCCGCTACGCCCTCGCCCGCGCCGTCGACTACGCCCGCACCCGGCAGGTCTGGAAGGACCCCATCGGCGCCCACCAGGCCATCGCCCACCCGCTCGCCCAGGCCCACATCGACCTGGAATGCGCCCGCCTGATGATGCAGAAGGCCGCCCACCTCTACGACGCGGGCGACGACGCCGGGGCCGGCGAAGCTGCCAACATGGCGAAGTACGCCGCCGGGGAGGCCGCCGTCCGCGCAGTCGACCAGGCCGTCCACACCCTCGGCGGCAACGGCCTCACCCACGAATACGGCCTCGCCTCCCTCGTCACCGCCGCCCGCGTCGCACGGATCGCCCCCGTCAGCCGGGAGATGATCCTCAACTACGTCTCCCACCGGACGCTGGGCCTCCCCAAGTCGTACTGAGGGTGTCCTCCCGACCGGAAAGACACCCCGGGCAGCGGGATCGGGGGACTCGCAGGACCACCTCCCCGAGCGCGGCGCAGGCGCGTGCGCACCGCCACGCGTCCGCGCCGCGCTCCGCCACGGAAGGAACCCCGGCATGGCAACCCACCTGTTCCACAGCGACCACCCCCCGCTCGCGCCCGTCAACGAGCCGGTCCACTCCTACGTCCTGGCCGGCGCCGCCGCCCGCGGCGACCACCCCGCCCTGATCGACGCCACCGACGGCACCACCCTCGGCTACGCCCGCCTCGACCACCTCAGCCGCCGCCTCGCCGCCGGACTCGCCGCCGCCGGGCTCGCCAAGGGCGACGTCCTCGCCCTGCACAGCCCGAACAGCGTGCTCTTCCCCGTCGTCTGCTACGCCGCCTGGCGCTGCGGCGCGGCCGTCACCACCGTCCACCCGCTCGCCACCGCCGAGGAGTTCGCCGGTCAGCTCGCCGACTCCGGGGCGCGCCGCATCGTCACCACCGCCGCCCTCCTCGCCACCGCCCGGGACGCCGCCCGCCGGGCCGGCCACGTCGTCGAGATCCTGCTCTGCGACCGCGCCGCCGGTCACCGCTCGGTCCTCGACCTGGCCGAGACCACCGCGCCGGAACCGGACGTCGCCCTCGACCCCGCCGCCGACCTCGCCGTCCTGCCGTACTCCTCCGGCACCACCGGCTCCCCCAAGGGCGTGATGCTCACCCACCGCTCCGTCGCCACCAACCTCGCCCAACTCGACGCGTTCCTCACCGGCGGACCCGACGACCGCATCCTCGCGGTGCTGCCGTTCTTCCACATGTACGGCCTCACCGCCCTGATGAACGCCCCGCTGCGCTCCGGCGCCACCGTCGTCGTGCTGCCCCGCTTCGACCTGGAGCAGTTCCTCGACGCGCTCCAGCGCCACCGCATCACCGCCGTCTACGCCGCGCCCCCGATGGTCCTCGCCCTCGCCAAACACCCCTCGGTGGACGACTACGACCTCTCCTCGCTGAAGTACCTGGTCTGCGCCGCCGCGCCGCTGGACGCCGGGCTCGCCGACGCCTGCGCCCGCCGCCTGGGCCTGACGTCCGTCCTCCAGGCGTACGGCATGACCGAACTCTCGCCCGCCAGCCACCTCGTGCCGCCGGACGCCGACGCCCCGCCCGGCACCGTCGGCCGGCTGCTGCCCGGCACCGAGATGCGGCTGGTGTCGCTCACCACCGGCGAGGACCTGCCGCCCGGCGCCGACGGCGAGATCGTGCTGCGCGGCCCGCAGGTGATGAAGGGCTACCTCGGCCGCCCCGAGGACACCGACGCGCTGATCGACGCGGACGGCTGGCTGCACACCGGCGACATCGGCCGGATCGACGCCGACGGCTGGCTCTACGTCGTCGACCGCGTCAAGGAGCTGATCAAGTACAAGGGTTACCAGGTCGCCCCCGCCGATCTGGAGGCGCTGCTGCTCACCCACGACGACATCGCCGACGCCGCAGTCATCGGCGTCACCGACACCGACGGCAACGAGATCCCGAAGGCGTACGTCGTCCGCCGCCCGGGGGCCGCCCTCGCCGCCGACGACGTCCTCACGTACGTTGCCGGACGGGTCGCCCCGTACAAGCGGGTGCGCCGCGTGGAGTTCACCGACACGGTGCCGCGCGCGGTGACCGGCAAGATCCTGCGACGCGAACTGCGCGCCAGGGAAAGGAGTTCCACGACCCGATGACCGACACCACGCCAGGCACTGACACCGCGTCAGGCACCGCCACGGACGGCGCCGCCCCGCTCGTCCGCACCGCCCACGACCAGGGCGTCACCACCCTCACCCTGGACTCCCCGCACAACCGCAACGCGCTCTCCACCCGCCTCGTCGGCGAACTGCACGCCGCCCTCGCCGCGGCCGCCGCCGACGACGCCGTCCGCGCCGTCGTCCTCACCCACACCGGCACCACCTTCTGCGCCGGCGCCGACCTCACCGAGGCGACCGGCGGCGCCCCGACCGACGCGCCACTGGGGCTGACCCGGCTGCTGCGCGCGGTGGTGGAGCTGCCCAAGCCGGTCGTCGCCCGCGTCACCGGGCACGTCCGCGCCGGGGGCACCGGGCTGCTCGGCGCCTGCGACATAGCGGTGGCCGGGCCCGGCGCCACCTTCGCCTTCACCGAGGCGCGCCTCGGACTCGCCCCGGCCGTCATCTCGATGCCGCTGCTGCCCCGCCTCGACGCCCGCGCCGCCGGCCGCTACTACCTCACCGGCGAACGGTTCGACGCCGCCGAGGCCGCCCGCATCGGCCTGGTCACCGTCGCCGCCGACGACGTCGACGCCGCCCTCGCCCCGATACTCGACGGGCTGCGCCAGGGCTCCCCGCAGGGCCTCGCCGCCTCGAAGGCGCTGGTCACCGCCGAGGTGCTGCGCACCTTCGACCGCGACACCGAGCGGCTCGCCGCCGAGTCCGCGCGGCTGTTCGCCTCCGCCGAGGCGCGCGAGGGCATGACCGCCTTCCTGGAGCGAAGGGCCCCGCGATGGGCGCGCTGAACTCCACCCGCGCCGCCAAGGCGCCCCAGCAGGAACGCAGCCGGGCCACCCGCCGCGGGCTGCTGGAGGCGGCGGTGGCCTGCCTGGCCGAACACGGCTGGGCGGGCTCCACCGTCGCCGTCGTCGCCGAACGCGCCGGGGTCTCCCGCGGCGCCGCCCAGCACCACTTCCCCACCCGCGAGGACCTGTTCACCGCCGCCGTCGAGCACGTCGCGGAGGAACGCTCGCAGGCGCTGCGCGACCTCTTCCCGGCGACCGCCGGCGCCGCCACCGACCGCCGGGCCGTCGTCACCGCCGTCGTCGACCTCTACACCGGCCCGCTCTTCCGCGCCGCCCTCCACCTGTGGGTCGCCGCTTCGTACGAGGACCAGCTGCGCACCCGCGTCACCGAACTGGAGGCGCGGGTCGGCCGGGAGTGCCACCGCACCGCCGTCGACCTGCTCGGCGTCGACGAGTCCGTGCCCGGCGTCCGCGAAACCGTCCAGGGCCTGCTGGACATGGCCCGCGGCCTGGGCCTGGCCACCTTGCTCAGCGACGACACGGTCCGGCGCGAGCGCGTCGTCGACCAGTGGGCCGGGCTGCTGGACGAGGCGCTGGGCTGAGACGCCGCCACGGTGCGGCGTCACGCGGCGGAGCCATCGCGGGCGGCGTAGCGCGCCGGCACCGCGCGGCGGGCCGCACACCGGGAGCCGTCCCGGCGTGCGGCCCACCGCGAAGCCGCGCCCGTCCGCGCGCTCCGCCCGGCCGCCGCGTCAGTGCGCGGCGGTGTCGAACCCGGAGATCTCCCGCGGGTCGCGCGCCGCCGGCCCCACGTACCGCGCGGACGGCCGCACCAGCCGCCCGGTCCGCTTCTGCTCCAGGATGTGCGCGCTCCACCCGGCCGTGCGGGCACAGGTGAACATCGAGGTGAACATGTGCGCCGGGACCTCCGCGAAGTCCAGCGTGATCGCCGCCCAGAACTCCACGTTCGTCGCCAGCACCCGGTCCGGGCGCCGGTTGTGCAGCTCCTCCAGCGCCGCCTTCTCCAGCGCCTCGGCCACCTCGAAACGGGGCGCGCCCAGCTCCTTCGCGGTCCGCCGCAGCACCCGCGCCCGCGGGTCCTCGGCCCGGTAGACCCGGTGCCCGAAGCCCATCAGCCGCTCGCCCTTGTCCAGGGTCTTACGGACGTACGCCGCCGCGTCGCCGGTCCGCTCGATCTCCTCGATCATGCCGAGCACCCGCGACGGCGCCCCGCCGTGCAGCGGCCCCGACATCGCACCGACCGCCCCGGACAGCGCCGCCGCCACGTCCGCGCCGGTCGACGCGATGACCCGGGCGGTGAACGTCGACGCGTTCATGCCGTGCTCCGCCGCCGACGTCCAGTACGCGTCGACCGCCGCGACATGCTTGGGGTCCGGCTCCCCGCGCCAGCGCCGCATGAAGCGCTCCACGACGGTCTCCGCCTTGTCGATCTCCCGCTGCGGCACCATCGGCAGCCCCTGCCCGCGCGCCGACTGCGCCACGTACGACAGCGCCATCACGGCGGCGCGCGCCAGATCGTCGCGCGCCGTCCGCTCGTCGATGTCCAGCAGCGGTTTGAGGCCCCACACCGGCGCCAGCATCGCCAGCGCCGACTGCACGTCGACGCGGATGTCGCCGGAGTGCACCGGGATCGGGAACGGCTCGGCCGGCGGCAGCCCGGGGTCGAACGCCCCGTCCACCAGCAGCCCCCACACCTTGCCGAACGACACGCTGCCGACGAGGTCCTCGATGTCGACACCGCGGTAGCGCAGCGCACCGCCCTCCTTGTCCGGTTCGGCGATCTCCGTCTCGAACGCGACGACACCCTCAAGTCCTGGTACGAATGCGGACATCTGGCGACTCCTCAAGGTACGGACGGCCCACGGTCGGTGACCGGTTGCCGTGCGATCGGCTCGGTGTGCGGCGCCGGAACGGTTCCGCGGCTGCGCCCGGCAGCTCGCGGTCCGCGCCGGTCACCGGATGCCTCGCTAAGGCATGGTGACGCGATTTTCTGCCCGGGGTGGACGGCCCTCGGGCGCGGCTGGGGTGTGCTGGGTGGTCCACGGGACGCGCGGCCCCGGCGAGGGACGGCGGAGGCCCGCCGGTCCGGAATCGATGGTCGCCGATGTACGAAGTCCACACAGCACCGACCCGCAAGTTTGGCGCTTTCCCCACCTGCAAGGAAGCGTGACGTCCGGCACACTGGTCGATTCGCCTACGAGAGGGTTACGTCCGGGCGACGACGGGCAGACTTCCCGGCCCGCGCCCTGCCCCCACGCGCGGCGATGCTGCAAGATGAGGCCGTGCACTCCGCCGACGCGCCTTCCTCCGATGCCCACGAAACCCTCGATCCCTCGTCGATGCGCGCCCATTACCGCGCCGAGGGGCTGACCGAGCCCGAGCTGGCGGCCGAGCCGTACGCACAGTTCGCGCGCTGGTTCAAGGAAGCCGCCGCGTCCGGCATCCACGAGCCCAACGCCATGGTCGTCTCGACCGCCGACGCCGCGGGCCGCCCCAGCTCACGGACGGTGCTGCTGAAGGCGTTCGACGACCGCGGCTTCGTGTTCTTCACCAACTACACCAGCCGCAAGGGCCGCGAGCTCGCCGAGAACCCGCACCTCTCGCTGCTCTTCCCCTGGCATCCGCTGGCCCGTCAGGTCATCGTCACCGGCACCGCCGCCCGCATCGGCCGCGACGAGACAGCCGCCTACTTCCGCTCCCGCCCGCACGGCTCCCAACTCGGCGCCTGGGCCAGCGACCAGTCCACCCCGCTCGCCTCCCGCGCCGAACTGGAGGACTCCTACGCGGCGTTGGCGGCCCGCTACCCCGAGGGCGAGCAGGTCCCCGCGCCGCCGCACTGGGGCGGCTACCGCGTCACCGCCGAGACCGTCGAGTTCTGGCAGGGCCGCGAGAACCGCCTCCACGACCGCCTCCGCTACGTCCGCGCCGCCTCCGGCTGGACCGTGGAGCGCCTCGCGCCGTGAGCCGGACGCCCTGATCCCCGGGCGGCGCCCGGAAACGACGAACGGGCCCTTGCGAAGCGAAGGGCCCGGGGATCGGGGAGCGGCCCCGCACGGGCCGCGGTCCGGGCCCGGGGCCCGGAAAACGCAGACGACCCGTGGGCCGCTTCCGCCGCGCCGGGTGGCGCGGCGGCCGGTCGGACGGACCGGGGCCCACGGGTCGGGTGACTGCTGGGATTGGCCGGCGACGCATCTGCAGTATGCGCGGACCGGCGCTGCACTGGGTGTGAAGCGACGGCCCTAGGCCGCAGCCACCTCACGCGTCCGGTGAGAAATCATTGGCCGAACCACCTCCCTTCTCGTGTGCGCACCAGCCTAGAAACGGCCCCGGACCCGCACAAGCGAATTAATTTCCCGCGACGGACGGGGCGGCTGCGGCCCCCGGGGCGCCCGCGTCGGCCGGGGCGCCCCGACCGCGCGAACGGGCCCGGGATTTCGGCGAAGGGGGTGTGTGCTGCGTCACGTTCGAGTTGAATGTTCCCAGGTCCAGCACGCGCCACCGCGTCCGTAGGGGGTTCAAGTGACCGCTTCGTACGGCTCCGCTTCGTACGGTTCCTCGGCGGAACGCACCCCGGACACGGCCGCCGCGCCGCCCGGCCCGGTCGGGCCCGCCGACGACACCGGGCTGCTCGCCGCCCTCCTCGACGGCATGGACACCGCGCTCCTCGCCCTCGCCGCGGACGGCACGGTCACCCACTGGAACCACGAGGCCGAACAGCTCCTGGGCTGGCCCGCCGCCGAGGCCGTCGGCCGCCGCGGGCTGACCGGCTGGGCAGTCCGCGGCGAGGACGCGGGCGCCACCGAGTCCGCCCTCCTCGCCGCGCTCCGCGCCCCCGGCCGGCAGGTGAACGACTACGCCCTGCTCACCAAGGACGGCCGCCGCGTCCTGGTGCGCGGCCAGACCTGTGCCGTCCGCGACGCCGACGGCCGGGCCGCCGGCGTCTACTGCGTCTTCACCGCCGTGCACGCCCAGATCGGCCTGGAGCGCTCCCTCGCCCTGAGCGAGGCGCTCTGCGACGACGCGCCCTGGGGCGTCCTCCTCGTCGACGCCGACCTGCGGCCCGCCGTCGTCAACACCCCCGCCGCCCGGGCGCTGGAATCCGGCCGCGACGCCCTCCTCGGCCGCCCGCTCGGCGAACTGCTCGACCAGGGCGCCGAGGAGCTGGAGGCGGTGCTCCAGCACGTCCTGGCGGAGGGCGAGCCGCCCGGGCTGAGCGATCTGTGGGTGACGCTGCGCGCCCCCGACGCCGAACGCCCCCGCCGCTGCTGGCGCAGCGGCTTCGTCCGCCTCGCCTCGCCGCTCTCCGAGGAACCGGCGCCGCTCGGCGTCGCCTGGCTCTTCCAGGACGTCACCGACGCCAAACAGGCCGAACAGGACGGCGCCCTGCTCCGCTTCCGCACCCAGCAGCTGCACCGCGCGAGCCGCGCCGCAGCCGACTGCCCCGACCCGCGCGAGGCGGCCGCCGTCCACCTCGACTACGCGCTGGCGGGCTTCGCCGACCACGCCCTCGTCGACCTCGTCGCGCCCGCCCGGGGCGGCGACGACGCCGGAGCGGACGGCGACGGCGCCCCGGCCCGGCTGCGGCGGGCCCTGGCCTCCCCCGCCGGTTCGCCCGGCCCGTGCGCGTCGCCGCAGCCGTCCGCCGTCCCCGTCGCGTACGCCGCCGGACACCCGGCGCTCCAGGCGTACGCGCGCGGCGGCTCGGTGCGGGCGAGCGTGGGGCCGTCCGGCGACGACGGCTGGGCGGCGGCCCGGCGGTGGCCGGACGGCACGGTCCACGCGCTGTGCGTGGTGCTGCGCAGCCGCGCCCGCACCCTCGGCGTCGCCACCTTCCTGCGCACCCCGGCCCGGCGCCCCTTCGACCGCGCCGACGCCGCCTACGCGGAGGAGGTCGCCGTCCGGATCGCCGCGGCCCTGGACCTGGCGTCGTCCGCCGGCGGCTGAACGGTTCCTGCACCCGGCGGCGGGCCGCCGGGAAGGCGGCGCGCCCGGCTCACTGCCGGTAGAAGATCCGGTCCGCGTACTCCCGCATCACCCGGCCGTTCCACTCGTGGCCGCCGTCGACGTTGCCCGACCGCAGCAGCGGCGGTTCGACGCCCCGCTCGGCGAGCGCACCGGCGGCCGTCGCCACCACCGCCTGCATGATCGCGCTGGTGACGACCGTGGAGGCGGGGGCGAACGGCGCGTCGATCCCCGGGAGCCGCAGCTCCGCGTCGCCCACCGCGATCCGGCTGTCGAGCACCAGGTCGCAGTGGTCCTTCAGGAAGGTGCCCGAGACGTGCCGGGAGGAGGTGGCGTCCGCGTAGGCGACCGACGTCAGGCCGATGACCTTGATGCCGAGCGCCCGCGCGTTCATCGCCATCTCGACGGGCAGCGCGTTCCGGCCGGAGAGCGAGATGATCACCAGCACGTCACCAGCCCGCAGCGGGCTGGTGTCCAGCACCGCGGCGGCCAGCCCGTCGACCCGCTCCAGCGCGCTGCCGAGCGTCGCGGGCCGGACGTCCACGCCCACCACCCCCGGTACGGACAGCAGGTTCATGATCGCGAGGCCGCCCGCCCGGTAGACGGTGTCCTGCGCGGGCAGCGAGGAGTGCCCGGCGCCGAAGGAGAAGACCCGGCCGCCCGCCTCGACGGTGTCGGCGATCAGCCGTCCGGCGGCGGCGACGGCGGGACCTCCCTCGTCGCGCGCCTGCCGCAGCAGCTCGATCGCGGCATCGAAGTACTCCCCGGCAAGCCGGTCGCTCTCAGCCATTCCCGCGGTCTCCCTCGTCGCAGCTCATGGTTTCCCCCGCCCCGGTTCGGATGCGGCGCACCGGACGGCGGGCGTCCGTGGCGCGGATCACGTTGCGGTCTGGACCAGCGCGCTGTCAATACGGCCGACAGGACAGCCCCCGGACGGCTTGTGTGCGGCCCCGGGCGGCAGCCGCCCCGGGCCGAGGCGGCGCCGTTGTCGGTGGGATGCGTCAGAATTGAATCCAGGGCCACCCGCACGACACAGCTAGGGGCACGCATGTCCGGACTGATCGACACCACGGAGATGTATCTCCGCACCATCCTCGAACTCGAAGAGGAAGGTGTGGTCCCGATGCGCGCCCGGATCGCGGAGCGGCTCGAACAGAGCGGCCCCACGGTCAGCCAGACCGTCGCCCGCATGGAGCGGGACGGCCTGCTGTCCGTCGCGGGCGACCGCCATCTGGAGCTGACGGAGGAGGGCCGCCGGCTGGCGACGCGCGTGATGCGCAAGCACCGCCTCGCCGAGTGCCTGCTCGTCGACGTCATCGGGCTGGAGTGGGAGCAGGTGCACGCCGAGGCGTGCCGCTGGGAGCACGTGATGAGCGAGGCGGTCGAGCGCCGCGTCGTCGAGCTGCTGCGCCACCCGACGGAGTCGCCGTACGGCAACCCGATCCCGGGCCTGGAGGAGCTGGGCGAGAAGGCGGAGGCCGATCCGTTCCTGGACACCGGCATGGTCAGCCTCACCGAGCTGGACGCCGGTCCGGACGGCAAGACCGTCGTGGTCCGCCGCATCGGCGAGCCCATCCAGGCGGACGCCCAGCTGATGTACACGCTGCGGCGCGCCGGGGTCCAGCCGGGCGCGGTCGTCAGCGTGACCGAGGCGCCCGCCGGCGTCCTCGTCGGCAGCAGCGGCGAGGCGGCGGAGCTGGAGTCGGAGATCGCCGCGCACGTCTTCGTCGCGAAGCGCTGACCCACCGCGCCCGGCCCGCGGATCCACCGCCGCGTCCGGCGGCCGCCCCACGCCCCGTGTCGTTGAGCACGGGGCGTCGGTGTGTGCGGACGCCGGTGCGCGGCCGCCCGGCGCCCGACCGTCGCGGTGGCGCGCCGCCGTCCGGCCGGGCCCTGTTTCCTCCGCCGTTCTCCCCTCGTGGCCGTTTCGTCGGCCGCCTCACCGCCCTGACCTGCGCGGAGACGGGGATCCATACGTGGTGACGGCGCCTCGGCGGGGCGGGTGCGGGATGAGGAATTGCGCGAACCGGTGCGGAACGGCCGGGGACGTGTCACCCTTGGCGCCCACACGGATGCTCGCTGTGGTGCCGACCGGCATGCGGACGGGCCCGTTCCGGGCTGCGGCGGCCCGGTGGGGAGCGGTACGGGGGAGCCGCGGGCTGACGGCTTCCGGGGGAGGAGGCGCGGTGGGGGCAGCGGAACCGGACCGAGCGTGGCGCCCGGCGGCGCGGCGCGGAGCCTGCGCACGACGGCGCCCGGCGACCCGGCACCGGCCCTGTGATGTCTCGGGGCCCCGGCGCTGCGAGCATCCGGGGCCCCGCCTCCCCCAGCTCCCCCGTCAGGACCTGGAGCCCCGAGCTCTCAAGGTCCCGCGCTACGGACCCCCTGTCCGGCCGGGTCCGTCCCCCGGTAGCTGTCTCCCCGTGCGGATCCCCGGCTATCCCTACGCACTGTCACCCGAACGAGGGGACTTCCGCACGGGGCCGCCGAATTCGAATACAGATTCGATAGTGTGGAGTGGGTCAAGGGACGAGTGGGGGTGCCAGGGCACATGGTGCGGCGCATCGAGGTGACGGGGGCCGGCGGGGTACGGCTCGCGGCCTGGGAGTTCACCGACCCGCCCAAGGGCGACGGCGGGCCGGAGGGCGGTGAGCGGCGCCCCGGCGTCCTGCTGCTCCACGGGCTGATGGGGCGGGCGTCCCACTGGGCCGACACCGCCCGCTGGCTCGGCGCGCGGTATCGCGCCGTCGCCCTCGACCAGCGGGGTCACGGCCGCAGCGAGAAGCCCGCCGACGGCCCGTTCGACCGCGCCGCCTACGTCGAGGACGCGATCGCCGCCGTCGAGCAGCTCGGCCTCGCCCCCGTGACCGTCATCGGTCACGCCATGGGCGCGCTGACGGCCTGGCAGCTCGCCGCCCGGCGGCCGGATCTGGTCGGCGCGCTGGTCATCTGCGACATGCGGGCGTCCGCGCTGGGCGCCGCCTCGCAGCGCGAATGGGCCGAGTGGTTCGCCACCTGGCCGCTGCCCTTCGCCACGCTCGCGGACGTCCGCCGCTGGTTCGGCGAGGAGGACCCGTCGCTGGAGCGCCCCCGCCCGGCGCGCGGCGCGTTCTTCGCCGAGGTGATGGCCGAGCGCGCCGACGGCTGGCGCCCGGTCTTCTCCCGCCGCCAGATGCTCACCGCCCGCGAGACCTGGGTGACCGACGCCCACTGGGAGGAGCTGGCCGAGGTCCGCTGCCCCGCCCTCGTCGTCCGGGGGCAGGACGGCGAGTTGGGCCGCGCCGAGGCGCAGGAGATGGTCCGCGTCCTCCCGGGCGGCAGCTACGCCGAGATACCCGACGCGGGTCATTTGCTGCCCTGGGAACACCCCGACGCCTGGCAGCGCGCCGTCGAGCCGTTCCTGCGGGCCGCGATACCGGGGTGAGGGACGCCGGGTGACGGCCCCTCGGTTTCGCCGCTCGGGTGGGGCCGCGTGTGCCGCTGGGGGCTGATGAGCTGTGACCGGAGGCCCGGGGGTCGTTTGTTGCGGGCGACCGCGGCGATGGTGCCTGCCCTGGCACCCCGGTGCCCCGTGTCCCGGCGCTCGTTGCGTGGTGCCTGACGCCGGGGGTTGGTGACCGGAAGTCGGGAGCACTGGCGACGAGGGGCGGAAGTTGGGATCCGGAAGCCCCGGCGGGAGGCGGAAGGGTGCCCGTGGTCGTCGGGCAGGCGGTCGCCGGAAGGGGCGCGTACGGGCCGGCCGAGGCCGGGTGGGGAGGTGCGTGCCCGGGCCGGGGGCCGGGGTCGGGGGCCGGAACTGGGGCGTCGGACGCATCGGGAGGTGCCGGATTTCGGCCAACGCTACGATGCACTGCCGTGCCGCGTCGGCCGTCGTCCGCGTGGGGAACTCGCGGGTGGCGCCCGCGTGGCCCGTTCCCCGTATCTCCCGACAGACGTGGAAGGCCCGCGATGGACCCCTTGCTTCCGGACGACCCGCAAGCCCTCGGGCCCTACCGCCTGTTGGGCCGGATCGGCGCCGGCGGGATGGGCCGGGTCTATCTCGCGCGGTCCGCGGGCGGACGCACCGTCGCGGTGAAGGTGGTGCGGCCGGATCTGGCGCAGGACACCGGGTTCCGGGGGCGGTTCCGGCAGGAGGTCGAGATAGCCCGCGCCGTCTCCGGGCGGTACACCGCACCGGTCGTCGACGCGGACACCGAGGCGTCGCTGCCCTGGCTCGCGACCGCCTTCGTCCTTGGGCCGTCGCTGACCGAGGTCGTCGAGGAGCACGGCCCGCTGCCCGGGCACAGCGTCCGCGCGCTGGGCGCCGGGCTGGCCGCGGCGCTGACCGACATCCACTCCGCCGGGCTGGTCCACCGCGACCTCAAGCCGTCCAACGTCCTGCTCGCCGCCGACGGCCCCCGCGTCATCGACTTCGGCATCGCGCGCGCCGTCGACGGGAACCGCATGACCCAGACCGGCGTGGTCGTCGGCTCGCCCGGCTACATCCCGCCCGAGCAGGTGCTCGGCCGGCGCGTCGGCACGGCGGGGGACGTCTTCGCGCTCGGCGCGGTCCTCACCTACGCCGCCACCGGGCACGGCGCGTACACCGACGCCACGCCCGCCGCCGTGCTCTACCAGGTCGTGCACGGCGAACCGGACCTCGACGGGGTGCCCGGCACGCTGCTCGGGCTGGTCACCGCCTGTCTGCACCGCGATCCGGACCGGCGGCCCGCCCCCGCCGAGGTGCTGGCCGCGCTCGCCCCGGAGGGCACCGGCACCGCCTTCGCCAACTGGTTGCCCGGCGCCGTCGCCTCGACCATCGCCACCCACGCCGCCCGCCTCCTCGACCTGGAAACCCCCGCCGACCCGCCGCGGCCCGCCACCGGTACGCCGCCCGTGGGCAACCCCGCGACCCCGGGCCCGACCCCGCCGGGCCCCGCCGCGTCCCAAGGGCCCGTCGCCCCCCAAGGGCCGGGCGCGGCGCAGGGGTTCGGTACGGCGCCGACGTATCTGCTCGGCACCGGGCGGGACGTCACATCCGGCGCCGAGCAACCCGGAATACCCGGCGCCGATCACCCCGGCACACCCGGCGGCGTCCCCGTGCCCGCCGGGCCCGGTGCCGGCGCACCGTACGCACCGGCCGGTCCCGGGACACCCGCGCCGATCGGATCGCCCGCGCCGACCGGGACACCTGCGCCGGCCGGGGCGCCCGCCCCGGCCGGAACGACCGCCCCCCTCCAGTCCGGTGACGCCCCGGCACCGTCCCGGCGGCGGTTTCTCGGGCTGGTCGCCGGGGGTGTGGCGGGCGTGGCCGCCCTCGGTGGGGCCGGGGTCTGGGTGATGAACGGCCGGGCGGGCGGCGCGACCGACGGCGGCGGGGACGGCGGCGCCACCCCGGAGACCGACGGCTTCACCACCCCGCCGCCCGGCACCGCGCCCGCCGTTCTCTGGCACCGCACCGCCGAGACCGACAGCCTCAACAGCGACCGGCCGCTCGCCGTCCACAACGGTCTGCTGCTGATCAGCGGCGATCCGCTGGTCGCCCGCCGCGCGACGACCGGCGCCACCGTCTGGAGCCGGAAGGGCGTCGCCGCCGCCGGTGCCCCGCTGATCCTCGCCGACCGCAAGCTCTTCCTCGTCAGCACCGAGTACAACGGCGACGTCATCGGCCTCGACCCGGACACCGGCAAGGAGGCGTGGCGCAGCCGCCTCGGCGGGGGCCTCACCGTCCAGCGCATCCTCGCGGCCGATGCGGAGCGCCTCTACGTCGTCGCGTCGGTCCGCACCGAGGACACCACCCAGCGGCTGACCGCCGTCGCGGCGATCAACATCCGTACCGGCCGGACGGATTGGAGCAAGCCCCGCGACGAGGGGACGATGGACTTCGACCTCGAAGGCACCGTCTCCGGGAACCGGCTCGTCTACACCGACGGCCGGAGCAACGTCACGGTGCGCGACATCGCCGACGGCCGTCAGCTGTGGAGCCGCAAGCTCGGCGACGACATCGCCTGGCGGCCCGCCGTGTCCGCCCGGCGGATCTTCCTCGGCGGCCCCCGGCTGCGCGCCGTCCATCTGGAGACCGGCGAGCAGGACTGGTCGCTCTCCTCCGCCGGGCGGCTCAGCTTCTACCAGCCGATGGTCGTCGGCGGCGTGGTGTACGCCGCCGATCACAGCGGGGGCGTCTGGGCGGTGGACGCGGTGCGCGGCCGGAAGCTGTGGCTCTGCGAGGACCCGGGCGCGCGCCGGGCGCCGACCGAGTTCCTCGCCGTCCGCGGCACGCTCTACGGCGCGTCCTACGACGACGCCGGCGGCATCTTCGCCCTCGACCCGGCGACCGGCAAGGCCCGCTGGCACTACAACGACAACACCGGAAGCCTGAACCAGTGGCACGTCGCCGCCGCCGGCCGCCGCCTGCTGGCCACCCACGGCGACGAGATCTACGCGCTGCCCGCGGTCTGACCCGGGCGGCCGCGGCGCCGGGCCCGGCGGGCGCGCGGCGTCGTCACGGCGTCGCCGCCCGCCTGCGGTACTCGCCGGGGGAGGTGCCCAGGACCCGTTTGAAGGCGACGCTGAGGGCGCTCTCGGAGCCGTACCCCACGGAGCGCGCGACGGCGGCGAGGGTCGTGCCGCCCTCCCGCAGCTGCCGGGCGGCCAGCTCGATGCGCCACCGGGTGAGGTACTCCAGGGGGCCCTGGCCGACCGACGCCTTGAAGCGGGCGGCCAGCGCGGAGCGGGACACCGCGGCGGTGCGCGCCAGTTCGGCCACGGTCCAGGGGCGGGCCGGATCGCCGTGCAGGGCGGTCAGCGCGGTGGCGACCACGGGGTCGGCGAGCCCGGCGAGCCAACCCGACACCGCGTGCGGGGCGCGGGCGAGGTGCAGCCGCAGCACATGCACGAGCATGACGACCGCGAGATGCTCCGCCACCAGCGACGACGCGGGCTGCGGGTGCGACAGCTCCCGGTCGATCTCGGTCAGCGCCCAGCGGACCGTCTCCGCGCGCCGGGTGCCGGACGGCAGATGGACGACCGGGGGCAGCCGGTCGAGCAGCCACTCCTGGGCGCGGGGCCCGAAGGAGAAGCGGCCGCCGATGAGCAGCACGTCGTCGCCCCGACCGGCCCGCGCGGTGCCGCCCTCGGCCGCCGCGAACAGCGGGCCCGCCGGGAGGGGGGAGGCGTCCGGATCGCTGCGGAGCGTGAAGGCGCGCGGGCGGGTGAGGAGGTAGCAGTCGCCCTCCGCCAGCTCGATCGGCGCGCCGGCCCCGTCCACCTCCAGCAGGCAGGAGCCGCGCCGGACGGCGTTGAACTTCACTCCCCGGGGAGCGTCGAACCGTACGGCCCACCGCCCGCCCGCGGTCAGGCTCGCGGACAGCTGACTGCGGGTCTCCAGCAGGGTCAGCACGTCTTCCAGAGGATCGATCCGCGATCACCTCCTCGTATTGGACTCTTGCTAAAGAATCTGGGACTTCTAATCATAGTCCGTCCGTCTTGCTCGCCGTAGCGTGACGGTATGACCAGGAACTCCCGTCCCACCGGACCCACCCCGCACGACCCCGCCCGCCTCCTCACCACCCCCTTCCCCGCCCGCGCCGGTGCGGCGGAGGTCATCGACGGCGTCGACCTCACCGGACGGCGCGCCGTGGTCACCGGCGGTAGCTCGGGCCTCGGCGCCGAGACCGTCCGGGCGCTGGCCGCCGCCGGTGCCGAGGTCACGATCGCCACCCGCCGCCCGGAGTCCGCCGCGCCGCTGATCCGCGAACTCGCCGGCCGCCCCGGCGCCGGCCCGGTGCACGCGGAGGCGCTGGAGCTGTCCGACCTGACCTCGGTCGACGCCTTCGTACGGGCCTGGCGCGGGCCGCTCGACATCCTCGTGGCCAACGCCGGGATCATGGCGCTGCCCGAGCGGGTCCTGGCCGCGGGGGGCTGGGAGATGCAGCTCGCCACCAACCACCTCGGCCACTTCGCCCTCGCCACCGGCCTGTACCCGGCCCTGCGGGACGCCGGCTCGGCCCGTGTCGTTCTCGTCAGCTCCGGCGCCCACCGGAGCGCGCCCTTCGACTTCGGCGACCCGCACTTCGCCCGGCGGCCGTACGACCCCTGGGCGGCCTACGGGCAGTCCAAGTCCGCCGAGGTGCTGCTCGCGGTGGGCGCCCGCCGCTGGGCGGCCGACGGGATCACCGCCAACGCGCTGAACCCGGGCTTCATCCTCACCCGCCTCCAGCGCCACCTCGACGACGACACCCTGCGCGCGTTCGGCGTGCTGGACGGCGAGGGGAACAAGACGCCGCTGCCGTACTACAAGAGCCCCGCCGAGGGAGCCGCCACCTCCGTCCTGCTGGCCGCCTCCCCGCTCGTCCAGGGCGTCACCGGCCGCTACTTCGAGGACAACCAGGAGGCCCGCGTCGTCCAGGGCGACGAGGAGCGGCCCGGCGGCGTGGCCGCCCACGCCCTCGACCCGGAGGTGGCCGACCGGCTCTGGGAGTACGCCACCGCCGCCCTCCACGCCGCCTGACGAGCGGGCCGGGCGCACGCCCTCGGCCCCCGGGGCGTGCGCCCGGAACGGGGCCCGTGCCCTAGGAGGCGTCCAACGTGCGGGTGAAGTCGCCGCGTTGGACGCGGGCGGTGAGGGAGTCGCCGGGCTCGCCGGATATCAGGGAGCCGTAACCGGTGGCGGCCCAGAGGCTGTGCGCGGCGTCCACCTCGAAGTACGGGACCGGGCGGTCGTCCACCCGGTCGGTGAGGACCTCGGGGGCGCGGCGGGACCGTATCGCGCGGATGCAGGACTCACAGGCCGCCACCCGCAACTCCTCGCGGCGGCCGAGCGGACGCCACGGCAGGACGCGGGCGGCCGGTCCGTGCAGCGGGTGGAAGAAGCACAGCGGAAGCGGGGCCTCGGCGGGGCCGAGCGCCGTGCGGCCCTCGGCGATCAGCGCGAACACGCCCGCCAGATCCGGCACGCCCCGCGCGCGGTCCAGCACCGAACCGGCCGCGGCGTACGCGTCCAGGGCCCGCCCGACGGCCCGCGGATCGCCCTGCGCGGCGCGCGCCTCCTCGCCCAGCCGCACCACTTCCTCCGCAGCGCGGTCGCGCAGCTCCGCCTCGTCGGCCCGCCGGGCGGCGGCGAACACGGACCGCGGCAGCGCGAACGGCGTGGCCAGATCCCGCACGCGGGCACGTCGCCGCCACAGCAGCCCCACCGCGCCGAGCAGCAGCAGCGGCCCGGCCACCAGCGTGAGCGCCCGGACCACGGGAGAGCCGGCGGACTTCGCGGCATCCGACGGCTCCGCGGCGGCCGGATCACCGGCCCGCGCGGACGGTGCGGGGGAGTTGGGGTCGGCGGTGGCCTTCTCGTACTCCTTCTCGCCGTCGCCCGCCGCGATGATGTCGATGGCCCGCTCGATCCGGCGGGCCGTCCCCGCGCCCTCCATGTCGTCCTGGTGGAAGACGGCCGCCGCGGCCCGCTGTGCCTGATGCGCGTCCGTCGGCCATTCCCGGGCGGCGATGTCGTCGTGGAACTCGCCGAGCGTGATGATGATCGACGGATCGCTGCCCAGCCGGTCGTGCACCACCTCCGCGAGCTGCGCCGGATCGCCGCCCCAGCTGTCGCCCTCGACCAGCGGCACCAGCACCACCCGGATCGGCAGCTGCGTCCCCCGGATCTGCGCGACCAGCCGCTTCTGGTCCGCCGCGCCGACCGCCGAGTCCAGCGACGGATCGACGTAGACGGGGGAGCGGCGCAGCGCATCGGCGATCTTCTGCCCCGGGCTCCCGGCGGCGGCCCCCGGCGACGCGGTGCACCACACCAGGGCGAGCGCCGAGACGACGGCACCGGCCACGGCGGGCATCCGGCGGCGCGCCCCGGCGCGGCGCGGGCGGCGGAGACGAAGGTCAGTGAACACCGAAGTACTCCCGTACGTCGCGGGTGAGTTGATCGATCCGGGTGCCGGTGGCGAGCGAGGCCAGCGGCCCGGGCAGCTCGGGGTACGGCACGCGCTGGGCCCGGCCGCTGTCCGCCGCCGGACCCAGCCGCAGCACCGGCGCCGGGACGGCACGGCACCGCCCGCAGACCGGCAGCGGCCGGGGGCGCCCGCCGCTCAGCGGGGAGATACGGCGGGTGCCCTGCGCCGCGCCGTGCAGCGGATTGCGGTGGCACAGCCGCTCCGGCGCGGCGGACTCCGCGACGGCCGTCCGGCCCGCGCGGGCCAACGCGACGGCGCAGGCCAGGGACGAGGGGGTGGCGTCCGCGTCGACCCGGCCGTCGCCGTCGCCGTCGATGAGCAGGGCGGCGGCGTCCAGACACTCCCAGGCCCGGCGGTGCGCCGGCTCCGGCAGGGCGTCGTGGGCGTCCAGCGCGGCGGTGAGGGCGTCGGCCTCCTGCCGGGCGGTGCGCCGCAACCACGCGAGGGACGGCTCGGCCGGCGCCTCGGCCGCGACCGGGACGCCACCGGGGGCCCGGCCGCCGGCCGTGCGGCGCCGCCACGCCGCACCGACCAGTGCCCGCACCGCGGCCACCAGCCCGAGCAGCAGTCCCGCGAGGAACGCGCCGATCATCAGCCCCGGGGCGAAATCCGCCGCGAACACGCTGGGCAGCACCTTCTCCGCGACCGGATCGTCCGCGGTCCCGGGGTCGTACGGCCGGGTGGCCGTCGTGTCCCGCGGGGCGCGGGCGACATCGCGGAGCACCGCGTCGATCCGGTCGCCGAGCGTGCGGGTGTCGCCCCGTTCGGGGAGCCGGAAGTGGCTGTCCGGCAGGGCGTACGCATTGACGGGCGCGCCGTCGTTGACGACGGAGAGGGTGTCCGTCAGTGGGTCGGCGAGGACGAACAGCGCGTCGCGGCCGAGGCGTTGGCGGAGCGTGTGGACGAATATCTCCTCGTCGCCGCCGGATTCGTCGTCGGTGAGGCTGGGGACCGCGACGACCAGCACCGGGACGTCGAGCGCGGTGAGGCGCTCGTGCAGCCGGGTGCGCTCGGCGGCGGTGAGGACCGGCTCGCTCTCCGGATCGGTGTAGAGGGGGTCGTGGCGCAGACCGGCGGTCACCCGCTCGATGCGGGCGCGCATGTCGGCCGGGGTCGGGACGGCGTCGGCGGCGTAGGAGCGGTCGTCGAAGAGGCGCGCGGCGGTGAGGGCGAGCCCGCCCCCGAGGGCCACCGCCACGATCAGCAGCACCGCCACGGCCCGGGGCGGACGCCGCAGTCCGGCGAAGCGCCTGGTGGCGGCCGTGGTGTCCGTCCGCTTGCCGCCGCCCTGCGGGGCGCGCCCCGGCGTCCGGCCTCCGTGCTTCTCGTCCGGTGCGTCGCCGGGCTTGCGGAGGGAGGGCGCGGCGGGGCCGCGGGCGGTGCGCGGGCCCGGGACCGGCGCCCCGCCGCGCGCCCGGCGCAGCCGGAGCCGGCGGCGTACGTAGAGGCCCACCAGCACGACGGAGAGCGGGATTCCGGCGACCGCGATGCCCGTGACGAAGCTCTGGTTCTCCCGCTCGGTGGTGTCGGGGTGCAGCCTCGGCACCACGGCGCCGTGCTCGGACGCGATCCGGCCCGCCTCGGCCCGTTCGTGGGCCCGCCCGGAGACGAGGACGTCGACGAAGTGCTGGAAGATCTCGCGGGCCGTCGCGTCGTACGGCAGCTCGTAGAGCGTGGCGCGGGCCGCGTCCCGGGCGCCGGGCACCGCCACGCCGTACGCCTGCACATCGGGCATACCGGGCCCGCTCAGCGCCACGTACAGACCGTCACGGCCGAGCCGGTCGTGGACACCGGCGAGGAACCCGGCGCCGTCGGCGCCCAGCGCGGTGTCGGGCAGGACCATGACGTAGACGGGCACCCGGAGCCGCGCGGCCTGCGCGGCGAAGACCGGGGCGCTGGAGCGGGGGGCCTCGCGCGGCACCTGGTCGCTGATGTACACGGGATCGCGGCGCAGCTGCTCGGCGAGGAACGCCTGCCCGCTGCGGTCGACGTCCGGGCCGGACGGGCCGGATGGGACAGATGGGGTGGCCGCGGGGGCCTTGGCGGCGAGCGCCTCGGCCGCGCGTCCCGGGGCGGAGGGCCCGGCGACCGGTCGGCCGGAGGCCGGCTGCCCGGGCGGCGGGGGCGACGGCTGCGCCATCGCCGGGGCGCCGCTCAGCAGCACCGCCAACCACCCCGTGACCAGCATCAGCGCGCCTCGACGCACCGCCCCCACCCCCTCGTTCCGCATGACGCCCCGACGCTACCTCCCGCGCGCGGACGCCGTCGGAGCCTGTGGACAACTATCCGTGCACGACGGCGCGAGGGCGTCGGCGGGGTGTGTCGGCGGGCGTACGGACCGGAAGCGGCGGCGAGGGGCGGCGTCGGGGACGGGAGGCCGGGCGGGGGCGCCGGGCGGGGCACCGGCCCGCTCGCCCGGCGCCCCGCCCGCGCCTCACCCCTTGCGCACCGCCGCCAGGATCTCCGGCACCCGGCGCACCACCAGCGGCGCCGCGACCCGCAGGCCGAGCTGGGCCATCGCCGTGCCGTAGACCACCCCGGCGGGCAGGAGCGTCCACAGCAGGTCGTGATGGCCCGCCAGGTGCAGCCAAAGGGTCAGGCCCACCAGCGGCGCGCTCAGGACCAGGCCCACCAGCAGGCCGCCGAAGAGGCTGAACCAGGCGATGGACGCCTGGCCCGGCGCGATGTTCTTGTTGCCGTCGGACGGGACGGAGTAGGGGAACAGCGTCGAGGTGAGCGCGCCCGTCGCCACCAGCGCGCCGAGCAGCGCCAGCGACAGCCCGTAGACCTCCACCAGCGACGACCAGGCGTCGAGGAACGCGACGGTGCCGACCACCACCAGCGTGACGTACGGCACCGCCACCAGGCAGAGCGCCAGGGCGCGGGCCCGCAGTTCGCGGTAGGCGTCCCGGGGCGTGGCGAGGGTCGAGGCGACCATCCAGAACGCCGAGGTGTCCTGGCCGAACTGGTTGTACATCTGCATGCCGATCAGCGCGGGGCCGACGAACGCGGTGTAGACCGTGCCATTGCCCTGCGCCGCGTAGACGATCGGGATCAGCAGGCCCACGCCCAGCGACGTCGCCCAGCTCATCTTCGACTTCGGGTCGCGCCAGGCGTAGCGGAGCGTGCGCAGCACGACCGCGCCCGTGCGGCCGTCCGGCAGCAGCCGGGCCAGGCCCCGCGCACCGCCCTTCGCCGCGCGCCCGCCGTCCTTCTCCGCCGGCTGGAGCGTCGAGCTGTCGGGCGACGTCATCAGGGTGGTCAGCATCCGCTGCCACCACCACAGCAGCAGCACCAGGGCCAACGCCGTCAGCGCCAGCCCGGCGGCGGCCGGGCCCCAGGCGCCCCGGCCCGCGTCCGCCACGGCGCTCATCGCCGACGCCGGCGGCACCCAGCGCAGCACCTCGCCGACCGGCTCCAGGACGGCCAGCCCGTCGGGCCGGCCCAGCTTCTGTGCGGCGATGTTGACGAGCTGTCCGCCGAGGGCGACGAACAGACCGCCGAGCACCGCCAGATCGCGGCCCCGGCGGCTCGTCAGCAGCCGTATCGACGCGGTGGCGACGGCCCGCGCCAGCGCCACGCAGACCAGCACCGTCAGGGGCACCGCGCACACCGCGACCACCGTGGCGGCCGGACCGTCGGCGACCGCGACGGCCGCGCCGGTGGTCAGCGCGAGGGTGACGAGCGGGCCGATGCCCACCAGCGACGCCGTCAGCAGCGCCGTGATCAGCGGACGGGGCCGCAGCGGCAGCATCACCAGCCGCGTCGGGTCCAGCGTCTCGTCGCCGGACGGGAAGAACAGCGGCATCACCGCCCAGCCCAGCGTGAGCAGCCCGGTCAGCAGCACCACCAGCGCGTCGATGTGCGCCGCCCCGCGCAGCAGCACCAGCCCGGTGGTCGCCCCCGCGGCGCACACCACGCCGAAGAGGAGCGAGGCGACGTAGGCGGCGGCGCGGCCGGGCGAGCGGCGCAGTCCGTTGCGGAGCAGGGAGAGCTTCAGGCGGACGAACAGCGGGGTCAGCGCGGGCGGGGCCGGCTGCCCGGGGGCGCCCGGCGCGAATCCGGCACTCATCGGGAGCCGCCCCCCAGCCAGTCGAGGCTCTGCCCGGCGCGGGCGCGGCTGCCGGCGCCGACCAGCTCCAGGAACGCCTCCTGGAGCGACGGCGCATCGCCCCGCACCTCGGCGAGCGGGCCGTCCGCCCGGATCCGCCCGGCGGCGATCACCGCGACCCAGTCGCAGAGCGATTCGACCAGCTCCATCACATGACTGGAGAAGATCACCGTCGCCCCGGAGGAGGTGTACCGCTCCAGGACGCCGCGGATGGTCTGCGCCGACACCGGGTCGACGCCCTCGAACGGCTCGTCCAGGAAGAGGATTTCGGGGTTGTGCAGCAGCGCCGCGGCCAGGCCGATCTTCTTGCGCATACCGGTGGAGTAGTCGACGACCAGCTTGTGCTGCGCGCCGGAGAGACCGAGGACGTCCAGCAGCTGATCGGCGCGCTTGTCGGTCTCGGCGCCGCCCAGGCCCCGCAACCGGCCCATGTAGCCGAGGAGTTCGCGGCCCGACAGGCGCTCGAAGAGCCGCAGCCCCTCGGGCAGCACCCCGATCCGCGCCTTGACGGCCACCGGGTCGCGCCACACGTCGTGCCCGCCGATGAGGACCTCGCCGGAATCGGGCCGCAGCAGCCCGGTGACCATCGACAGCGTGGTGGTCTTGCCCGCGCCGTTCGGCCCCACCAGCCCGATGAAGCGGCCCGCGGGCAGCGTCAGATCGATGCCGGCCACCGCGGTCTGCTCCCCGAAACGCTTGGTCAGCCCGCGGATCTGCACCGCCACCCCGCCCTCGGGCGCCCCGCTCCGCGGTGGCGCGGCCACCGGCTCCCCGCCGACCCGCTCGGCCGGCTCCCCGCTCTTCCCCGTTCCGTTCGCCACCGGTCCTGCCCTTCGACGTCCCCGCAGGGGCCGGATCGCCCCCGTCTCCTTCACGATACGGACCGGCACCGACAGCGGGCCGGGCCCGCCCGCCCGCGGCGACGAACCGCGCCGCCCCCTGCCCCAGGGACGGCCCCGGGGCGACCCATACCGCCCGGAGGGACCGGAAAGAGGGACGGCGAAAACGCGTGTCCCGGGCGCACCTACCGGCACGTGGGGCGCATCGAGGCATCGGCGGGGGCGCGTAGCGGTGGTGAGCCGGGTGCGGGGTAGCGACCCGCCCTCCCGGGCAAGCAGGATCGCGGCATACGGACCGTGGGGGCGAAGGGCCGTGGAAGCACCGGGACGCACCCGGCGCCGCGGCGCCCCGTGCGGACACCGCCGTCACCCGGTCCCCGCGTACCGACGCACCCGCCGCAGGCACACCTCACTCGTATCGCCGATATCCGGAATCTCCCGGATATCCGGGAATACACGGGGAATTGATCGCAACCAATCGCTCCGAACGGCGTTCACCGGTGAACGCACACAGCCGCAACAGGGGGTACCAACATGGCCGCAAGGCCACTCGTCGCTCGTCAGCCCAACGAGCGTCTCCAGGCGCTGATCCAGGAAGCCGCCTGCTCCAACGCGGGTCTGGCCCGCCGCGTCAACATGTGCGGCGCCGAGCACGGTCTCGACCTGCGCTACGACAAGACCTCGGTGGCCCGGTGGCTGCGCGGACAACAGCCACGCGGCCGGGCGCCCGCCATCATCGCGGAGTCCCTGGGACGCAAGCTCGGCCGCACGGTCACCATCGACGAGATCGGCATGGCGGACGGCAAGAACCTCGCGTCCGGTGTCGGGCTGCAGTTCTCCCCGACCGTGCTCGGCGCGATCGAGCAGGTCAGCGAGTTGTGGCGGAGCGACGTCGGGCGGCGGGACTTCCTCAACGGCTCCTCCGTCGCCGCCTCCGCGCTGGTCGAGCCCAGCCGCGACTGGCTGATCACCGGAGCCGACCCCCAGGTGGCGCGCAGCGCGGGCGCCCGGGTGGGGCGCGCCGACGTGGAGGCGGTGCGCGCCATGACCACGGCGCTCGGCGACCTCGACCACCGCTTCGGCGGCGGCCACGTCCGGCCGGTCGTCGTGCACTACCTCAACAGCGTCGTCTCCGGACTGCTCGCCGGCTCCTACCGGGAGTCGGTGGGGCGGGAACTCTTCGCCGCCGTCGCGCGGTTGACCGAACTCGGCGGCTACATGGCCGTCGACACCGGTCAGCCCGGCCTCGCGCAGCGCTACTACATCCAGGCGCTCCGCCTCGCGCAGGCCGCCGACGACCGCGCGTACGGCGGCTACGTCCTCGCCGCGAGCATGAGCCATCTCGCCGCCGAACTGGGCACTCCCCGCGAGATCGCCCAACTCGCACGGGCCGCGCAGGAGGGGGCGCGGGGCCGGATCACGCCGCGCGCCGAGGCGATGTTCTGCGCCGCGGAGGCGCGCGGCCATGCGCTCATGGGGGACGGCCGGGCCTTCCAGTCGGTCGCCGCCCGCGCGCTGACCGCGATGGAACGCGCCGAGGCGGAGGGCGACGCGGGCGACGACCCGGACTGGATCGGCCACTTCGACCGGGCCTATCTGGCCGACGAACTCGCCCACTGCCACCGCGATCTGGGGCAGGCGGCCGCCGCCGAGGAGCAGGCCCGGCTGGCGCTCCAGGGCCTGCCGCGCGGCAAGGTGCGCCGCCGCGCGATCGGCATGGTGCTGCTGGCCGGGGCGCAGGTGCAGCAGCGCGAGGTCGAACAGGGCTGCCACACCGCCACCGAGGCCGCGGAGCTGCTCGGCGAACTCCGCTCGCACCGCGGCGTGGAGTACCTCGACGACTTCCGGCAGCGCGTCGAGCCGTACCGGGACGAGCCGGTGGTACGGGAGTTCGGCGCGCGGCTGGAGTTGCGCGTCGCGGTGTGAGAACGCCGGTCCCGCGACGGGCCCGTGGCGCCGCGCCTGGTGCGCGCCGCCGCGGGCCCGTTCCGTACGGGCGTCAACAGGCCGGAGGAATGCGGCGAATGTGCGGATTCGAGGGTGTGCTGCCCCGGGGCGTGCGGTGCGTTCCCCGAAGGCGCCGCTCCGGCCGCCGTCCCCGGGGCGGGCGGCGGGCCTGACCGGGGGACGTGGTCGAACGCCTCGGCGACCCGGTAGCGTGAGCCGACGATTCCGTAGGTCTGCAGAGGTAGGAGTCCCGGTGACGCAGAGCGGACAGGGTCACGACCCGCAGAATTCTGCGGCCGGTCCCGCGCGAGAGGGTGTGGTGCTGCCCGCGGGCGGCGAGTCATGGGCGCCCGCCCAGCAGGCCGCGCCCCCGGCCGGCCAGCCCTGGGGGCAGCCCTGGGGCCCCGACCAGCAGAACCCGCAGACGTACGGACAGCCCCCCGAGCAGCCTCAGGGACAGATATCCGGGCAGTACCCGGGTGCGTCCCAGGGCTACGGTCAGGGTCAGACCCCGACGCACGGTCAGGGCCTGCCGCCGCAGCAGGGCGGGCAGCCCCAGGGCTACGGACCGGGCCAGGCGCCGCAGCCGTACGCCCAGCCCCAGCCGTACGGCGAGCCCCAGCAGGCCCCGGCGTTCCCGGCCCCGCCGCAGCCGCCGGTGCCGCCCGCCGCGCCCCCGCAGGGCTCCGGCCAGCTGCCGCCCGCGGTGCCGGACGCCGAGGAGACGGCGCTGATCCCGCCCTTCACCGCGCCGGGCGCGCTGCCGCCCGAGGGCGCCGCGGCCACCCCGCCGACCGGGCAGCTGGTGAAGTCCGCCCCGCAGCCGGCCGCGCCGCTGCCGCCCGTCGCGGGCGCCGCGGACGCCACCACCGTGCTGCCGCCGGTCGGCGCGCAGCCCGGGGCCGCGCCGCTGCCGCCCGAGACCTCGGGGCGCCCCGAGACGCCCGGCGAGTCGACCCAGATGCTCCGCAGCATCAAGCCGCCCCGTAACCGCGCGGCCGCGCCGCCCGCCGCCCCCGCCGCCCCCGGGGACTCCGAGGCGACCCAGTACCTCCCGCCGGTCGGCGCCGGGGCGCCCGCGCCGCAGCCCGGTGGTGCGCCGTTCGGCGCGCAGCCCGGCGGCGCGGAGCGGCCCACCCCGGCCGAGTTCGAGGGCCTGTTCCGCGCCGACTCCGGTGCCGTTCCGCCCCCGGCCCCCGACGCCACCGCCCAGCTGCCGCGCTTCGACGACCAGGCCCCGCCGCCGTACGGCCCCGGGGGCGGCCGGCCGGGCTTCGCCTCCGGTGGCCACCAGCCGCACCAGGGTTACGACGACGCGCCGGCCGGTCGCCGCCGTCTGAGCCCGGTGGTGATCATCGGCGCCGTCGTGGTGGCGCTCGCGGGCGCCGGGCTCGGTCTGGGCTGGGCGCTCAGCGGTGGCGACGACACGAAGAAGGAGGCGCCGAAGGCCAATGCGGCCGGGTCGGCGCCCAAGGACTCCGCGCCGCCGTCGCCGACCGCCGACCCGGTCGAGGAGCAGGCCAAGAAGCTGGACGCGCTGCTCGGCGACAGCAACAACAGCCGGTCCGCCGTGGTCAACGCCGTCGGGTCCATCCGCAACTGCGACAACCTCCCGGGCGCCGCGAAGGACCTCAAGGACGCCGCCAACCAGCGCAACCAGCTGGTCAGCCGCCTCCAGGGGCTGCCGCTCGACAAGCTCCCGCAGCACGCCGAGCTGACCGCCGCCCTGACCACCGCGTGGAAGTCGTCGGCCGCCGCCGACAACCACTACGCCGCCTGGGCCGGTCAGGTCGCCGGAAAGCACGGCTGCCACAAGGGCCACGCCCGCAACACCGGCCAGGTCGCCCAGGCCACCGCGGCCAGCGGCACGGCCACCAAGGCCAAGGAGAAGGCGGCCGGTCTCTGGAACCCGATCGCCCAGAAGTACGGCCTGCGGGCGCACCAGGCCGGCGACCTCTGAGCCACCGGCCGGGCGGCCCGCCGGGCGCTTCGGCGCTCCCGGTGGGCGCCGCCCGGCCGCGGCCTCCCGGGAGCGCCCGCCGGCGCCCCGCGCCCGTCTTCGTACGCCCCCGGCGCCCGCCGCCGCGGGCGCGCCCCTACCGGTCCGCGCGCCGCCGCTCCAGCGTCCTGGCGACGTTCACGAAACCGTCCGACGCGGCGAGGACCTGGCCGTCCGCGACCGTCTGGTACATCACCATCCCGTTGACGATCCGCGGGAAGTCCTGCACGGCGAGCATGTCCTCCGCGCGCCACCGCAGCTTCGGCGTCAGCCCGCCGGTGTCCACCGGGTGCTTGCCCTGGTCCAGCACCTTCTGGAGCGCGTACGGAGTGATCTCGTCCACCCCGTCCGCGTCGAGCTGCTCCACCATCGCGCGCAGCACCGTGTAGGCGATCCACGTCGTCTGCACGCCCTGATCGGCCGGGTCGACGCGGTTGTCGCCGAAGGCGTGCTCGTTGATGACCCGGCGCATCGGGTTCCACCGCGGATCGCCCGCCGCCGGGTACCAGCCGGTGACCAGCGCGCCCTCCAGCGGCCCGGACCGGCCGCCGGTGCGGTTGACCAGCGCCTGCCCGACGCTGCCCAGCACCGAGGCGACATGCACCTTCGGGCTCTGCTGCTGCAGGCGCCGGAAGGAGTCGAAGAAGGCGTCGGTGTGATCGCCCAGCGACGCCGCCACACAGGAGCCCGGCGCCTCACCCCCGTACGCCGCCACCCCGTAGCGCGCCGGATCGGCGCCGACGGCGTCCAGCGCGCGGTGCACCGCGGCGGAGTAGTCCGTGCCGTCCTCGGGCGCCCGGACGTCGGTGACCGGCGCCCGGTGGCCCTGCTGGAGACCGGAGTCGAGGAACGAGGGCATCTGGTCGCCCTGGATGGTGTCGGGCCGCACCAGGGCGACCCGGTCGCACTCGCGCGCCAGCTGGCGGCCGTTCCCGGCCAGCAGCGACGCCTGCCCGCCGTTCACCGGGTACGACAGCGGGCTCTCGAACTCCTCGTCGGAGGCGCCGTAGCCGCCTATGTACGGCACGCCCTTGACCTCCAGCGGCGACATGAACGACCGGCCGAACTGGCTGTACGCGCCGACGACCGCGACCGCGCCCTCGTCGACCGCGCGCTGCGCGCAGCGGGTCGCGCCCACCGAGTCGTTGTGATCGTTGCAGGTCAGGACCTTGAGCGGATGACCGGCGAGGCCACCGGAGGCGTTGACCCAGCGCGCGTACGTCTGCGCCATCGCCGGCATGCCGGGCATGTTGGTGGCGCCGGTGCCCTCCGGGGCCCAGGTCATCACCGTGATCGGGGTCTTCTCCGCGGGCCCGGTGCCCGGCAGGGAGCCGCAGCCGGTGAGCAGCGACGCCAGCACCGCCGTACCGGCTGCCCACCGGGCGGTCGCGGAGGCGGTCGGGGAGGGGCGGGGAGAGGGGCGGCGCCGTCCGGTCATGGTCCGTGAGCCTCGCGGCCCGCCCGAAACACATGAGTGATTCCAGGTCAGCGGAGGGTGACGGCGAGGTGAACTCCGGGGGGCGGTAGGTGATCGGGAACGCGGAACGTACGATCGAATACTGTGCAAGGTTCGGAGAAGTCTTCCCGTCGCGGCCGCCGCTCGACCACCATGGACGGCATGCCACACAACGACATGCCGTGGTGGCGCTGGCGCAGCAATGTGCGCTCCGCGCTGCACATGCTCTCCGACCCCGTATTCCACCAGGAGACCTGGCTGACCGGCCGCCCCGGGTACGGAGACGTGACCGACGCCGTCTACCGGCTCGTCGAGGACACCTGGCTGGACAACTGGTCCGCGGAGAAATACGTCGGCACGATCTTCCGCGACACCCAGGAGGCGGCGCTCGTCGACGCCACCGTGCTGCGGGTGCTGCGGATCATGCACCAGGTCGGCGCGGACTCACCCGTGACCGCGTACGTCGAGCACCCCGGCTGGCCCGAGGCGGTCCAGGCGGCGCGCGAGGCGCATGTCTGGCTGGCCCGGGCGGACGGCGACGATCCGGACGCGCCGCCGCTGTCGCTGGCGGCGTTGGCGCAGCTGACCGGCGGTGTCGCGGCCGGCGCCTGAGCCGACGCGCCACCGAGCCCCGCGTCCGGGCGGTGTCCGGGTATGCGACCCTATGAGGTCATGAGCGAGTCGCAGTCCTCCACGCCCGGGCCGAACGACGGGTCCGCCACCGGCGGTTCCGACCAGGGCCGTCCCACCGATCAGTACGTCCTGACGCTGTCCTGCCCGGACAAGCAGGGCATCGTGCACGCCGTGTCCAGCTTCCTGTTCATGACGGGTTGCAACATCGAGGACAGTCAGCAGTTCGGTGACCGCGACACCGGACTGTTCTTCATGCGGGTGCACTTCAGCGCGGACGCGCCGGACAGTGTGGAGAAGCTGCGCGCCAGCTTCGCCGCGGTCGGCGACTCGTTCCGGATGGACTGGCAGATCCACCGCGCCGACGAGAAGATGCGCATCGTCCTGATGGTGTCGAAGTTCGGCCACTGCCTCAACGACCTGCTCTTCCGCTCCCGGATCGGGGCGCTGCCGGTCGAGATCGCCGCGGTGGTCTCCAACCACACCGACTTCGCCGAGCTGGTCGCCTCGTACGGCGTCCCCTTCCACCACATCCCGGTGACGAAGGCGACCAAGGCGCAGGCCGAGGCGGAGCTGCTGGAGCTGGTGCGGGCCGAGCAGGTCGAGCTGGTGGTGCTGGCGCGCTACATGCAGGTGCTCTCCGACGACCTGTGCACCGCGCTGTCCGGCCGCATCATCAACATCCACCACTCCTTCCTCCCGAGCTTCAAGGGCGCCCGGCCCTACCACCAGGCGCACGCCCGCGGGGTGAAGCTCATCGGCGCCACCGCCCACTACGTCACCGCCGACCTCGACGAGGGCCCGATCATCGAGCAGGAGGTCGAGCGGGTCGGCCACGGCGTCACCCCCGACCAGCTGGTCGCCATCGGCCGGGACGTCGAGTGCCAGGCGCTGGCCCGCGCGGTGAAGTGGCACAGCGAGCGCCGGGTGCTGCTCAACGGCACCCGGACGGTCGTCTTCGCCTGACCGCCGGCCCCACCGGCACCCCGCCGCCTCCCCTCCCGTCCCTGCGGATCTCCGCTCAGAGACGGGAGAGGGAGGCGGTGGCGTAGAGGACGTCGCGGATCGCCTCGCGTTCGCCGTCCGAACCGGCGGCGGCCTCGTCCGGGACGATGTGCCCGGCCGCCAGCTGGCAGAACTCCTCGCCGTCGAGCGCGATGTGCGCCACGGTGTGCTCCGGCGAGCCGACCGCCGCCGGGGAGTCCAGGGCTATGTACCAGTGGCCGCCGCCGTCGCCCTCGATCTCCAGATGGAGCGTCCGGCCCGGGGACCCGGCCGCCACCAGCTGCCGCGGCGGCGCGGCGAGACCGGTCTGCCGCAGGTGGGCGAGGGCCCGCGGCAGCAGCCGGGCGGCGAGGTCCACCAGGCTGTGGAGGTGATCGGCGGCCGGGCCCTCGTGCGGATAGGCGACCGCCTCGGCGATGTCACCGGCGTGCAGCCAGCAGCCGAAGGCGCGGTCGAGGAAGGCGTCGCGCAGCGGCAGCTGGACCGGGCCGTACGGCACCGTGAGGTCGCCCACCCCGCCGCCCGCGAACGCGGCGGTACGGATCAGCGTGTGGCTCTGCTCGCGCCAGGGCCGGTGGAGGGCTGGTGTCCGGGGCGCCTCGCCGAGGGCGCGCCACAGGGCGCGGGTACGGGCGCCGGGCCCGGCTCTTGCGGTGGGCGCGGCGTCGCCGAGCGGATCGGGCAGGCCCAGGGCCGTGGCGACCAGCCCGTCGACCGCCAGCAGATGCCCGAGCACCCCGGCGGCGGTGGTCTCGCGGTGCACCGGCCGCTCGCCGTCGAACCACCGCAGCCGTACCGGGGCGCGCCACTCGGCGTCGCCCATGTCGCGCAGCAGGGCGTCCAGCTTGGCGGTCTCCGCGTCGTACGGCGCGGCCCACTCGGGCACCGGGATACGGGCCGGGCGGCGGCCCAGGCAGCCCTCCAGGACGCGGGAGCGCAGCAGCGGGTCGAGGTCGAGGCTGTCGGCGGGGTGGAGCAGGCCGACGGCGTCGCGCAGCCGCAGCGCCTCGTCGGCGCACGAGGCGCAGTCGGTGAGGTGCGCCTCGACGGCGGCGGTCTCCTCGGCGGAGCAGGCCGCCAGCGCCCAGGCGCCGAGCAGCGACGTCAGCACGCGGTGCGGCAGCTCGGGCCGCCCGCCGCCGGGCCGCGCGTCACCGGGGGCCGCCGGGGCGCCCGGAGGAGGGCCGCCGGCGGACGCGGGTCTGCTGCGGCCCGGCTCCGGCGCGGGGCGCTCCGGACCGCCGGGCAGCGGGCCGTCGTTCTCCGCCGAGGCGCGCGGGGACGGTATCCGGGGCCGGGCCGCGGGCGGGCCCGGGGCGGCGCCGGGCGGCTCGCCGGGCCCGCCGTGGTGCGGCGGGTACGGGCCCTCACAGTCGTACCCCTCCCATTCCTCCGGGCCGTTCACCGGGGCGCTCCGTTTCCCTCGCCGGGCCCGTCGGGTGGCGGCGTCCGGTGGTGGGCGGTGGACAGCAACTGCAGGCCGAGGCGGAGCCGGCGGCGGGCCTCGTCCGCGGTGACGCCGAGGTCCGCGGCGGTCTGGCGGTAGTCGCGGCGCTGGAAGTAGGCCAGCTCCAGGGCGGCGCGCAGCGGGGCGGGCATGGAGGTGACGATGTAGTCGGCGCGGGCGGCGGTGGAGGCCTCGCGGATCTTCCGCTCGATCTCGGCGGGCGCCGCCCCGTCGCCGGCGAGGGCGGCCTCGCTCTGGCGCAGCCGGTGGACGGCCTGGCGCTGGGTGAGGGTGGCGACCCAGGAGCGCAGCGAACCCTGCCTCGGGTCGTAGGCGTCCGGGTTCTCCCAGATGTAGCCGAAGACCTCGCGGGTGACGCGGTCGGCGGCGTCCTCGTCGCCGAGGACGCGGTGGGCGAGGCTGTGCACGAGCGAGGCGAAGCGGTCGTACAGCTCGCCGAGCGCGGCGGCCTCACCGCGGGCGAGCCGCTGCTGCATGCGTCTGTCCCAGCGTGGTGGTGCGTCCCTGGCCATCGGCCCCTGCCCCGTCCCGTCGTACGGACCGCCCGTGGCGCGGCCGGACGCGCCGTCGTGCGGTCAACTCCTTGCCCGCGTCCCGCCCGTGGGTGGCACGCGCCAACGAATGTAGTCGGGGGGTCCGACAGTGCACGCTTCTTTGCGGCAAACCATCCCGGAACAAGGGTGCGGATGGTAAAGGAGTCGTCACTTTGGGGTGGGAATGCCCGGTCAGGCGGGTTCGAAGAAGATCGCTCCCGCTCAATTCCGCGAATGCGTTACCGGGGTGTGACCGAAATTCGGCAAAGAGTGACCGCGCGCTGGGCATAGCCTTGTACGGGAATTGCCCAGTGCGCCACGCATTCCGCAGTGTTTCAGGGGAGAGAGGCCGGGCAGTCGAGCCGGGGAAGGGTGTGTTCCGGATATGTCCGGGAGCATCCCGTCCGCAAGCGAGCGAAAGGCTTCGAGCGCGTGTCGTTGAAGGTGGCAGAAGACGAACAGGGCCGGTGGGCCGTCCTCCAGGTGTCCGGCGAGATGGACCTGGTGACCTCGCCCGCGGTCCGCCAGCACGTGCACGACGCGGTGGCCGACGGCCGGCGCAACGTCGTCCTCGACCTGTCCGAGGTGCGGTTCTGCGACTCCAGCGGCGTCGGCGTGCTCATCGCCGCCCGCCGGCTGATGCGCTCCTGCCAGGGCCGGCTCCGGCTGATCCTCCCCGCCCAGGGGGCCGTCGACGGCTCGCACGTCAACCGCGTCCTCGCCGCCCTCGGCGTCCGCCGCCTCTTCGAGGTCTACCCCGACCTGCACACCGCCGTCGACGAGACCGCCGCCCCGCTGTCGGCCTGAGCCCGCCGCCCCCGGGCGACGCGCCCCGGGGCCGTCACCCCGACCCGTACGGGGAGTCCGTCCCGTAAGGGGGCTCCGCCCGGTACGGGAACCGCGCGCAGACGAGGAAGCCGCCCTCGGAGGTGTGCCGCGTCTCCAGCGTCCCGCCGAGGCTCTGCGCCCGCTCGCGCAGCCCCACCAGCCCGTGACCGCCGCCCGGCAGCGCCGGAGCCGCCGCCGTGGCGTCCGGCGGTCCGTTGCGGATCTCCACCCGTAGCCCGCCGGTGGCCGCCGCGTCCGTGGTCCGCCCGGCGTCCGGCGCCCGGAGCGGATCGATCCGGACCAGGACCCGCGCCCCCGGGGCGTGCTTGCGGACGTTGGTCAGCGCCTCCTGGACGGTACGGAACGCCGCCCGCTCCACGGTCTGCGTGCCCCGCCCGCCCGCCACCACGCCCGGCTCGTACGTCACATCGAGGCCGCTCATCCCGATCAGCCGGGGCAGCTCCGCGAGGTCCGGCTGCGGCGCCGGGCGGCGGGCCTCCTCCGGGCCGCCGGCCGCCCGCAGCACGCCGACCATGTGCCGCAGCTCCTCCAGCGTGCGCACCGACAGCTCCCGGATGGTGCGCGCCCCGTCCCGCGCCGCCTCGTCGCCCGTGCTGACCTGCACCGCGCCCGCCTGCAGGCTGATCAGGCTGACCTGGTGGGCGACCACGTCGTGCATCTCCCGGGCGAGGCGGGCGCGCTCGGTGGCCTGGACCCGGTCGGCCAGCAGCCGGTCCTCGCGGCGCAGGCTGCGGGTCAGCTCCTCGACCCGCGCGGCCAACTCGCCCCGGGTGCGCACCAGCAGCCCCAGCGTGATCGGCGCCGCCGAGGTGACGCACGCGTCGATCAGCACCAGGGTGTTCTCCCGGTACGCGGTCAGCTCCAGGTCCGAGAGCGGATACGGGAAGAAGTGCGCGGCGATCAGCAGCGCCGCGCAGATCCCCAGCCGCAGCCGCCCCGGGCGGCGCGCCGCCACCGTGTAGAGCGCGATCATCGGCGCGAACCAGATGTAGCCGATGTACAGCCCCGGCAGCGTGAACAGGAAGACCAGCAGCGGGAAGCGGCGGCGCAGCAGCAGCGCGGCCGCCGCGACCAGCGACACGGTCAGCTCCAGGAGCATGTGGAGCCCGTTGACGAGGAACGCGTCGGCGATCCCCAGCAGGGCCGGGACGACCACCGGGGCGGCCCGGCGCAGCCACCGCGGCACCCGCGCCCCCCACCCGCCGCGCGCCCCCGGCGCGACGGCCGCGCCCCGCGCCCCCGGCTCCGGCTCGTGCCCCCGCGCCGCGGGCACCGCCGGAAGCCGGCCGCCGGGCTCTTGCGGCGCCCCGTGGCCCTCGCGCGCGCCCGCCGCCTCCCCGGGAGCGGGCGCCTGCCTCGCGTCCGCCACCGTCAGCACGTCCCGCGGGGTATACGGGCGACCAGGCCCGCGCGGTCGGCGACGATCGCCGCCTGGATGCGGTTGAGGCCGCCCAACTTGCCCAGCAGCGCCCGGACGTGGTCCTTGACGGTGCTGGGCGCGAGGCCGATGCGGTCGGCGATCTGGGCGTTGGCCAGCCCCTCGCCGAGCAGCGCCAGCACCTCCGACTCGCGTGGCGTCAGGCCCGCCACGGCGCGTGCCGCGGCGGCCTGGTCCTCGGCGGTCAGATAGCCGCCGATCACCGCCCGGGTCACCCCGGGGTCCAGCACGCTGCCGCCCGCCGCCAGCGTCCGCACCGCGCGCACCAGTTGCTCCGGTTCGGAGTCCTTGAGCAGGAAACCGGCGGCGCCCTCGCGCAGCGCCGCGGTGAGGTACTCCTGGGCGTCGAAGGTGGTCAGCATCGCGACCACCGGGGGCTTCGGGGCGGCGCGCAGCTGCCGCAGCACCGTCAGCCCGTCGACGTCCGGCATCCGGATGTCCAGCAGGACGACCTCGGCGCCGCTGTCCAGCACCGCCTTGACCGCCTCGCCGCCGCCGCAGTCGGCGACCATCTCGATGTCCGGTGCGGTGCCCAGAATCATCCGCAGCCCCGACCTGACGAGCCGTTCGTCGTCCACCACAGCGACACGGATCACCGGGCGCCCCTCTCTCCTCGTGCGTTCCCACCGGGCGCGCCCACCCCGGGGAGGCCGCCCTCCGGTGGCCCCGTACCCCCGCCGACCGGCGGGGGTGTGCCCGGGACCTCGGGACGATGCCTCACCGGGGCGTACACCGGCAGAGTGCCTTTCATGCTGCACCACCGACCGGGCCACCGGCACCGGAGGCGGTGCAGCTCACAGCGACGGCCGCCGCGGCCCCCACACGCGGCGGCCGCCTCTGCGCGGGCCCGCCGCCGCGCCTCAGCGCCCCGCGGCCGCCGTCCGCAGGCTCTCACCGCGCGCCGGGCCGTACGGCCCGCCCGGCCGCCCCGAGGAGAGCACCACCACCGACGTCATCGCCGCCAGGCCGTAGGCCGTCGTCGCCAGCCACAGCACGCCCTGCGGCGTCTCCAGCGACCGGTTGAAGTAGTCGGTCACGGCCAGCTGCACCACCGACCGCACCGTCAGATAGAGCTGCACCGCCCCGTACGCCAGCAGCGCGCTGCGCACCTCGCACCGGCCGCACCAGGCCAGCGCCCCCAGGGCCAGCAGGACCAGCGCCGCGCCCGCCGCGGTGAACTCCGGCGGCGCCGCGAGCCCCACCGTCCCCGTCGCGGACGCGTCGACGACCGCCCGCAGGAACCGCCCCGGGTGCCCGGAGGCGAGCAGCGGTCCCTGCGCCGTCCAGCCCAGCTGGACCACGCCCATCACCAGGAACAGCACCCCGCAGATCCGCGAGGAGCGGCGCCGCCACGCGCCCGGCGGCGCGTCCGGTTCGCCGGGCGCCCCCCGGTGCCCGTTCCCGACCGGCAGCAGCGCCCCCAGCACCACCAGGGCGGTCACCAGCCCCAGGCACCGGGTGGCCAGCAGCCAGCCCCACTGAGGGGCGGTCACGTACCGGGCGAGGTAGGCCTCGTCGCACAGGCCGACGGCCTCCCGCAGCGCGGCCGCCAGCAGCACCCAGCCGAGCAGCAGCGCCGCCGCCCGCGCCGCCCGCCGCCCGGCCACCGCCGGACCGGCCACGCCCAGGAACGCCACCGCGAACGCCCACTCGTACGGCCCGAGCAGCGGCGCCGCCCCGGGGAGCGCCGGATGGAACAGCTCCTCGACGAAGTCCCAGACGCCGCCGCCCCCTTGGACGACGCCCCGCACCGTCCAGCCCGCCAATGCCAGCCCCAGCAGCCCCAGGCACGCCCCCGCGGCGCGGTACCGGGCCCGGTGCGCCGGGTCGGCCCGGCCCGGATCGGGATCCGGGCGGATGTCCACCGCGCCGTCGTCCTGCATCGCCATGCCCCAGACCCCCGCTCCGCCCGCCGGCCGCGATAACCGGACCGTCCCGTACCGCAGCCTCACTGTGCCAAGGACGGCAGGAGCGGCGGGGGAGGTTCCCTGCCGTGTCGGGGCGCGGTCGCCGCTTCCCGCGGCCCGGCGTGAGCAGCCGCCGCGGCCGCCGAACTCCCGCCGCGGGCTGGCATGATGCGGCCATGACGGAAACGGGGGAGGCACCGGACGGCCGGGCCGCGCACCACGGCGGCGTCCGCCTCACCCGGCGCGGCCGGATCGCCGTGGGCGCGCTCGCCGTGGGTGTCGCGGCGGCGCTCACCGCGGTGCTGGTCAGCGCCGCGGACCCGTTCGGCACGGACGGCGCGCGCCGCGCCGCACCCGGCGTGTCCCGTCCGCCGCGCGCCGTCCCCACGCCCTCGCCCACCGCCCCCGTCGTCCTCGACTGGGAGGTCCACCACGAGCGCAGGCTCCGCGCCTGGCCGGCCGTCCCCACCACGTACGCCACGGTCGTGCACGACGACGGCGACGCCTCGTACCGGCGCCGTGGCAGCCGGATCGTCGAGTACGTCGTCCCGGGCGACGACAGCAACCGGCTGCGGCTCACCACCTACGCCCACCGCCCCCGGACGCTCACCGCCTGGGGCGCCCAGGAGGCGGCGCAGCTGCGGGGGTACTGGCCGGACGCCGAGGTGCACACCGAGCCGGTCCGCTTCCGGGGCCGTCCCGCGCTCCTCCTGGACGCCACGTACACCTTCTCGCCGCAGACCCCCACCAGGACCCGGCGGCTCCAGCTCCTGACCACCACGGCGAGCGGCCGCTCCTACGACCTGTACGTCGAGATGCCCCGGACCCCGGCCGCCGAGCACATCGGCCGCGCGGTGTTCGAGGGCGCCCGCGACCGGCTGCGCATCGACGGCGCCTGACGGGAGCGCGGACCGCCCCGTCCTTGTGCGTCGTCGCTGAACAGCAGCGTTGCAGCCAGCAACCACTGGCGTGATGTGAGGACGCCGAAAAGGTATTACCGCCGGGTACACAAAGCGGCCGCGGCCGCATTACGCTCGCCCGCATGACGGACTCGCAGGACACCGGAACGCTCGACGCCGCCCACGGGGCGGCAGCGCCCGCCGTGGCGGCGCCCGCCCCCGCCCCCGAGGCGCCCGCGCCCGCCGCACCCGAAGGCGGCAACCCCGTGGCCGCGACCGTGCCCGGTGCGCGCACCGCCGCCGGCGTCGTCACCCCGGAGGTCGTCGCCCAGCTCCTCAGGGGCGTCAGCGGCAGCGGCCGCACCGCCAACCACACGCCGTTCACCGGTGAGAAGCTCGCCGACCTGCCGGAGTCCACCCCCGAGGACGTCGCCGCAGCCTTCGACCGCGCCCGCGCCGCCCAGGAGCGCTGGGCCCAGGTCCCGCTCAAGCAGCGCGCCGCGGTCCTGCTCCGCTTCCACGACCTGGTGCTGCGGCGGCAGGCCGAGGTCCTCGACCTCATCCAGCTGGAGACCGGCAAGGCCCGGCTGCACGCCCACGAAGAGGTGCAGGCGGTCGCCGTCGCCGCCCGCCACTACGGCCGCAAGGGCCCCGCGTATCTGCGCCCCAAGGGCCACACCGGCGTCGTCCCGGTCCTGACCAAGGTCAGCGAGTTGCGCCAGCCGCGCGGCGTCGTCGGCCAGATCGCCCCCTGGAACTACCCCCTGGAGCTGTCCGTCGGCGACGCCCTGCCCGCCTTCGTCGCGGGCAACGCCCTCGTCATGAAGCCGGACACGGAGACCGCGCTGACCGCCCTGTGGGCCCGGCAGCAGATGATCGAGGCGGGGCTGCCCGAGGACGTCTGGCAGGTCGTCATCGGCGAGGGCCTGGTCGTCGGCCCGGAGGTCGTGCGCCACGCCGACTACGTCTCCTTCACCGGCTCCACCCGCACCGGCCGCGAGGTCGCCCAGGGCGCCGCGGCCCGCCTCGTCGGCGTCTCCCTCGAACTCGGCGGCAAGAACGCCATGCTGGTGCTCGCCGACGCCGACGTCGAGAAGGCCGCCGCCGGCGCCGTCCGCGGCTGCTTCTCCTCCGCCGGCCAGCTCTGCATCTCCATCGAGCGGCTCTACGTCCACGCCTCCGTCGCCGACGCCTTCCTGGAGAGCTTCGCCGCCCGCACCCGCGCCATGCGGCTGGGCACCCAGCTCGCCTACGGCGCCGACATGGGCTCGCTGGCCGGTCCCCGCCAGCTGGCGGCCGTCAGCCGCCACGTCGACGAGGCCGTCGCCAAGGGCGCCCGCGTCGTCGCCGGCGGCCGCGCCCGCCCCGACATCGGCCCGTACTTCTACGAGCCGACCGTCCTCGACGGCGTCGGCGACGCGATGGCCGTCTGCGCCGAGGAGACCTTCGGCCCGGTCGTCTCGGTCTACCGCTTCGAGGACGAGGAAGAGGCGATCGCCGAGGCCAACGGCACGCCGTACGGCCTCAACGCCAGCGTCTGGACGCGGGACTCCCGCCGCGGCCGCGCCGTCGCCGCCCGGCTGCGCGCCGGCACGGTCAACGTCAACGAGGCGTACGCCGCCGGCTACGGCAGCGCCCGCTCGCCCATGGGCGGCATGGGCGACTCCGGTCTCGGCCGCCGCCACGGCTCCGAGGGCGTCTTGAAGTACACCGAGGCGCAGACCATCGCCCAGCAGCGGATCATGCCGCTCGGCCCGTCCTTCGGCCTGACCGACGAGAAGTACGCCGACCTGATGACCCGCAGCCTCCAGGCGATGAAGGCGTTCCGGCTGCGCTGACACGCGTCGGGCGGGGCCCGCCGCGGTCCCGCCCGCCCACACCCAGGAGAGCCCGTGCCGCAGAAGAACTCCGCCCACCGTCCGCTCCCCGGGCAGCGCCGGGAGGCCGGCGACCCGTACGACTACGACGTGCTCGTCGTCGGCTCCGGCTTCGGCGGCGCGGTCTCGGCCCTGCGGCTGTCCGAGAAGGGCTACCGCGTCGGCGTCCTGGAGGCCGGCCGCCGCTTCAGCCGCCACTCGCTCCCCAAGAACTCCTGGGACCTGCGCAACTACCTGTGGGCCCCGGCCCTCGGCTGCTACGGCATCCAGCGCGTCCACCTGCTCGGCAACGTCATGGTGCTGGCCGGCGCCGGCGTCGGCGGCGGCTCCCTCAACTACGCCAACACCCTCTACGTCCCGCCGCCGCAGTTCTTCCGCGACCAGCAGTGGGGCCACCTCACCGACTGGCAGGAGGAGCTGGCGCCCTACTACGACCAGGCCAAGCGGATGCTGGGCGTCCGGCTCAACCCGACGACCACCCCGTCCGACGTCCACCTCAAGGAGGCCGCCGAGCGGATGGGCGTCGGAGACTCCTTCCACCTCGCGCCCGTCGGCGTCTTCTTCGGCGACGGCAAGGACGCCGACGGCGAGAGCCGCGCCGAGCCCGGCGGGCAGGTCCCCGACCCGTACTTCGGCGGCAAGGGCCCGGCCCGCACCGCCTGCACCGAATGCGGCGAGTGCATGACCGGCTGCCGCCACGGCGCCAAGAACACCCTCAACGAGAACTACCTCCACCTCGCCGAACGGGCCGGAGCCGTCATCCACCCGATGACCACCGTCGTCACCGTCACCGAGGACTCCCGCGGCGGCTACGCCCTCGGCACGCTGCCCACCGACGACCGGCGCCGCGGCCGCGGCCGGATCCTCACCGCCCGCCGCGTCGTCCTCGCCGCCGGCACCTACGGCACCCAGACGCTGCTGCACCGGATGAAGGACAGCGGTCTGCTGCCCGGCATCTCGCCGCGGCTGGGCGAGCTGACCCGCACCAACTCCGAGGCCCTGGTCGGCTCGCAGACCAGCGACCGCCGCTACCGCAAGAAGTACGGCACCCGGCCCGACTTCACCCGCGGCGTCGCGATCACCTCGTCCATCCACCCGGACGAGAACACCCACATCGAACCGGTCCGCTACGGCAAGGGCTCCAACGCCATGGGGTCGCTCTCCATCGTGCAGGTGCCGCTCGCCGCCCGCCGCGGCCGGCGCGCCCTGGCCTGGGTGGCCCGCAGCCTGCGCCACCCGGCCCAGACCGTGCAGTCGCTCTCCAACCGCCGCTGGTCGGAGAAGACCATCATCGGCCTCGTCATGCAGTCCCTGGACAACTCCCTGACGACGTACCGCAAACCGCGTGGCCCCGGAAAGGGCCTGCTCACCGCCCGCCAGGGGCACGGCGCCCCCAACCCGGAGCAGATCCCCGAGGCGCACGAGGCGGCCGGGCACCTCGCGCAGGCGATCAACGGCTTCCCCGGCAGCAACGTCGGCGAGCTGATGGGCACCCCGCTGACCGCGCACTTCCTCGGCGGCTGCCCCATCGGCGAGGACGCCGACCACGGCGTCATCGACCCGTACCACCGCCTCTACGGCCACCCGGGCATCTCCGTCGTCGACGGCGCCGCGGTCTCCGCCAACCTCGGCGTCAACCCGTCCCTGACGATCACCGCGCAGGCCGAGCGGGCCATGGCGTTCTGGCCCAACAACGGCGAGGACGACCCCCGGCCCGGCCCGGGCGAGGCGTACCGGCGCCTGACCCCCGTCGAGCCGGTCGCCCCCGCCGTCCCGCCGTCGGCGTTCGGCGCCCTGAAGCTGCCGCTGCTCGCCGTCCCGGTCGTCCCGCCGAAGCGCACCGGCGGCGCGGGCCCGGAGCCGGCCGGCGACTGACCCGCGGGCGCGCGAAGGGCCCCGCGGCGCCGTCCGCAAGAGGGGAGGGCGGACGGCTACGGGGCCCTTGCCACCGGTGCCGGCGTCAGGGCGGCGCGGGCACCGGGGAGCGGCGCCGGGGGGGATGCGCCGCGGGATCGGTGGAGCGGGACGGAGAAGCTGAGCAGCAATGCCGCCGGGAGGCGGGAGTGCCGGGCGGGACGCGTGGTGTCGGATGCGGCCGGTCCCGGGCGTCCCCAGGACCGGCCACCCATCGACGTGACCGGGCTGCTGTCCCCTGCTGACCGGTCACCTCACCGGAGCGAGGTCCCACGACGCGGGCCGCCGAGCGGCCGGCGTCTCATCCCTCCGGCGTTCCGCCCCGGGGGCGGCGTCTACGCGTAGTCCTGCCTCCCGCGCCTGGCTGACGCGGCACACGGCACAACGAAGTGGTTCCGCGGCTGGTCACGCGCCGTACGGGTGAGAGGCCAACCGAACTCAGATCCGCCCGCTGCGCCCGGCGCGCGCGGCCCGTCCGCGCGCCGGGCCGCATCCGACGTCCGGCCCCTCAGACACGGCCGCGGGACAGCTCCAGCAGGGTCATCGCCAGCGCGGTCCCGGACCGGCCGAGCTGCCCGCGGTAGTGGTCGAGGATCTCCATCTCGCGCGAGAGGTTCACCCGGCGCCCGCCGGACGCGATGCGCTCGCGCTGGATGACGGCGGAGACCGCCATCCGCTCCTGGACGAGGCCGATGATCCGGCCGTCCAGATCGTCGATCCGGCCGCGCGCGTCGGTGATCGCCCCGACCGCCTCCGGGGTGCGCGCCCCGGTGTCGGCGGCGGGCGCGGTCGCGGCGGGGGCGGTGGTGGTGTCGCTGCTCATGTTCGGTTCTCTCCTGGGGGTCGGTGGCCCCCGGAGCCGACGGGCGGACCGGGAACGACACAGGCGCCCCGGGCCTTGTCGGCCCGGGGCGCCTGGGAAGTCGCTGGTCAGATGATCAAGCAGCACGTCCATGGCAGCCGGCCGGGCCGGTGCCATAGGTAAAGTCGAAGGTCAGCTGCTTGGACATGGCGCTCAGTATGAGCCCGTTAGAATCGAAAGTCCAACCCCTGCTCCACACCGCCGGAAGGCCGCCGAAGTGCCATCAGCGCCCCCTGCCGCCGCCCCGGACGTCGTCCTCGTAGTCGACTTCGGCGCGCAGTACGCCCAGCTCATCGCCCGCCGCGTCCGCGAGGCGCGGGTCTACAGCGAGGTCGTCCCGTCCACCATGCCGGTGGCCGAGATGCTCGCGAAGAACCCCAAGGCGATCATCCTCTCCGGCGGACCCTCGTCGGTCTACGCCGACGGCGCCCCCAGCGTCGACCGCGCCCTGTTCGAGGCCGGTGTCCCGGTCTTCGGCATGTGCTACGGCTTCCAGCTCATGGCCACCTCCCTGGGCGGCACGGTCGACAACACCGGCGCCCGTGAGTACGGCCGCACCCCGCTGGCCGTCTCCAAGCCCGGCTCCACCCTCTTCGAGGGCACCCCGGCCGAGCAGTCCGTGTGGATGTCGCACGGCGACGCCTGCTCCGCCGCGCCCGAGGGCTTCACCGTCACCGCGTCCACGGACGTCGTCCCGGTCGCCGCCTTCGAGAACGACGAGAAGAAGCTCTACGGCGTCCAGTACCACCCCGAGGTCATGCACTCCACGCACGGCCAGCAGGTGCTGGAGCACTTCCTCTACCGCGGCGCGGGCATCGAGCCCAACTGGACGCCCGGCAACATCGTCGAGGAGCAGGTCGCGGCCATCCGCGCCCAGGTCGGCGACAAGCGCGCCATCTGCGCGCTCTCCGGCGGCGTGGACTCCGCGGTCGCCGGCGCCCTGGTCCAGAAGGCCATCGGCTCCCAGCTGACCTGCGTCTATGTCGACCACGGCCTGATGCGCAAGGGCGAGACCGAACAGGTCGAGAAGGACTTCGTGGCCGCCACCGGCGTCCAGCTGCGGGTCGTCGACGCCTCCGAGCGCTTCCTGGGCGCCCTCGCCGGGGTCTCCGACCCCGAGGAGAAGCGGAAGATCATCGGCCGGGAGTTCATCCGGGTCTTCGAGCAGGCCCAGCTGGAGATCCTCCAGGAGGAGGGCCCCGAGGTCGCCTTCCTCGTGCAGGGCACCCTCTACCCGGACGTCGTCGAGTCCGGCGGCGGCGAGGGCACCGCGAACATCAAGTCGCACCACAACGTCGGCGGTCTCCCCGACGACATCGAGTTCGAGCTGGTCGAGCCGCTGCGGCAGCTGTTCAAGGACGAGGTCCGCCTGGTCGGCTCCGAGCTGGGCCTGCCGGACGAGATCGTCCAGCGCCAGCCGTTCCCCGGCCCGGGCCTGGGCATCCGCATCGTCGGCGAGATCACCAAGGAGCGGCTGGACCTGCTCCGCGAGGCCGACGCCATCGCCCGCCAGGAGCTGACCGCGGCCGGTCTCGACACCGAGATCTGGCAGTGCCCGGTCGTGCTGCTCGCCGACGTCCGCTCGGTCGGCGTCCAGGGTGACCACCGCACCTACGGCCACCCGATCGTGCTGCGCCCGGTCTCCTCCGAGGACGCCATGACCGCGGACTGGACGCGTATGCCGTACGACGTCCTGGCGAGGATCTCGACCCGGATCACCAACGAGGTCGCGGACGTCAACCGCGTCGTCCTCGACGTCACCAGCAAGCCCCCGGGCACCATCGAGTGGGAGTGACCCGCTGACCGGTCCGCCGGTCCTCCCGCACGCCCGACGCCGACGCCGTCGCTCCTTGTGAGCGGCGGCGTCGGCGCGTTCCGGGGGCGGCGCGTTCCCGGAGGGCGTTGACGTCGGCGGTCGCAGGGCGTTGACGTCGGCGGCGTCAGCTCGCATCATGGCGGCGGAGATTTCGTATCACGGTATCGAGTGTCCGTGATGCGGAAGTTCCGGACGGTTGTTGATGGTGCGGGCCGCGGGGCGGTGGCGTACCGGTGGAACAGTGAGGAGCGGCGCGCGATGAGCACGATCGGATTCATCGGACTCGGCATCATGGGCAGCCCGATGGCGGTGAACCTCGCCCGGGCCGGGCACACCGTCCGCGGCTGGAACCGCAGCCCCGGCCGGGCGGCCGCGCTGGTGGCGGCCGGCGGGCAGGAGGCGGCCTCGATCGCCGACGCGGTGCGCGGGGCGGATGTGGTGATCACCATGGTCCCGGCGTCCCCGCAGGTCGAGGCGGTCGCCTACGGCCCGGACGGAATCCTGGAGCACGCGGCGCCCGGCACCCTGTTCATCGACCACTCCTCGATCACCCCGCAGACCTCGGTCGACCTCGCGGCCGCCGCCGCGGCCAAGGGCGTACGGGTCCTGGACGCGCCGGTCTCCGGCGGTGAGGCGGGAGCCGTCGAGGGCGTGCTGTCGATCATGGTGGGCGGCGCGGCGGAGGACTTCGAGGCGGCCCGGCCGTTTTTCGACACCGTCGGCACCACGGTGGTCCACTGCGGCCCGCACGGCGCCGGACAGACGGTCAAGGCCGCCAACCAGCTGATCGTCGCCGTCAACATCCAGGCCGTCGCCGAGGCGGTGGTCTTCCTGGAGAAGTCCGGCGTGGATCTGGACGCGGCCCTGGAGGTGCTGGGCGGCGGCCTGGCCGGCTCCACGGTGCTGACCCGGAAGCGGGCCAACTTCCGCGACCGCGACTTCACCCCCGGCTTCAAGCTGGAACTCCACCACAAGGACATGGGCATCGTCACGGACGCGGCCCGGACGGCGGGCGTCCCGCTGCCGGTGGGCACGGTCGCCGCCCAGCTGATCGCCTCGGCAGTCGCCCGCGGGGACGGCGGCCTCGACCACTCGGGCCTGCTGCGGGGGGTTGAGCTGCTCAGCGGGGGTGGGGGCGGGCGGTAGCGGGGGAGGTGGGGGCCGCGCTGTGTCGGGTGGGCCGGGGGCGTCGGGCGGGGCCCGGTCCGGCCCTGCCCCTCAGGCCAGCCGCAGGTCGATCCAGGGGATGGTGTCGCCCGGCAGCAGATAGCGCTCGGTCTCGACGAAGCCGTTCCGGAGGGCGAACCGCAACCCGTCCTCGTTGGACGCCAGGACCACCGTCTCGACGGTCTCGGCGCCCAGCTGCCGCGCCCGCTCCAGCCCGCGGGCGTACAGCTCCGTGCCGTGACCCCGGCCCCGGTACGGAGCGAGGACTCGCGCGATCACCGTCGCCGTGCCGTCCACCGGCGGCCGGACCGTCGAGCAGCCGACCAGCGCGCCGTCCAGGTGGGCGACCTCCAGCCGGTGGCGCGCCGCCCGCTCCCGGGCATCGTCCAGGGACAGTGCGTGGGTCGGGATGACGGTGTTGTGGACATGGCGCCAGTCCCGGAGGGCGGCGTCGTCGGCGGGCGGGACGATACGGAGACGGGACATCGCAGCAGGAAACGCGGGGCGGCGCGGGGCGTCAAGCGGTTTACGCCGGGACGGTCGGCGCGCGCCTCCGGGGCGGCCGGTGCATGCCTCCGCACGGGAGCGCCCGCGCGGGTACCCCCCGGGAACGGCCGACCGGGACCGGCTCCGGGCCGTCGGAGTTCCGGCCCGGCTTCGCCGCCCGGCGAAGTCACGAGGGGTGTCGCCGTGGTCAGTTGCGCGCGAGGAATCCCCGGGCCGCCGTCACGAACGCGGCGCGCGCCGCCGTGTACGTCTCCCATGCGTCGTCGGGCACCACGTTGAGGCGGTGCAGCTCCCGGAGGCGGTCCATCAGCTCCCGGGCCTGGTCGACCGGGCCCACGCCCTCCACATCGAGCACATTGAACGCGGCTTGGGTCGCCGCGTAGCTCTCCCGCGTCGCCGCGAGGGCGGCATCGAGGGAGTCGTAACGGCCCTCCACCCGGCGCCAGATCACCGCGCCCTCGGCGTCGCTCGCGGTGAGGAACGCGGCGTACGCGTCCCGCCGCGCGAGATACATCAGGGGATCCTTCGGCACCGGCCACCTCCACCGTGCGGGGACAGGGCGGCAGTATCGGCCGCCCGAGCCGACTAATGAAGAGCCGGAACGCCGTAATGAAGGGCCGGTGCGCCGGCGGATGCCCGGCGGTCTCGGGCGCAGGGCGGGGCGTCAACCCGGGCGCGGCGTGTTCACCCGCCGCCATCTGGACGTTTTCCCGCACCACCCGGCACCTGCGGCACACTTCCTTCGAACGTAATCCCTTGCAGGGGAAGGAAGTTGACGCCGGACGCGGCCCAAGGGCGGCACGGGGTCATGGCGAGCGGCGGTGACGTAGCGGTGGAAGCGGCAGACGGGGCGATGGGGGCGCCCGGTGCGGGTGTGACTTCGGGGGTGGGTGATGGCCCCGGAGGGGAGGGGTGCCGCTGCGGACGGTGCGGACACGGGGCGCGCGCCGCGCACCGGAAGGCGGTCGCGGCGTTCGTGGCGCTGCGCGAGGAGTACGCCGCCGGGCGCGGCATACCGGCCGGCCTGACCCGCTCCGCCGGAGCCGCCCGCCAGTGGATCTCCGACGAACTCACCCTCTCCGCCCGCAACTTGACGGAACACGCCGCCGCCACCCGCGCGGCCTGGCTCGACTCCGTGCACCGCGGCACCTTGCGGACGCTGTGGGGCGCGGCCGCCGTGCTGCTCCTCGGGCAGGCGCTGACCGCGGTCGGCAGCGGCTGGACCGCACACCGTACGGCCACGCTGACCGCCGCCGTCGCCCTGGCGCTCGGCGGCACCGTGACGGCGTGGCGCCACCGCGGGCACGGCGGTGTGCTGGCGCCGCTCACCGGCGAGGACCAGCGGCTTTCCACCTCCCGTACGGTTGCGGCCGGTTGGTTCGGCGTGGCGGTCTTCGCGGTGCTGACGGCCGTGGCCGGGAACGTACTGCCCGGCGGGGCCGTGCCGTCACCGGTGGCCGCGGACGGCGCGCTGTCCGGGCGGGCCGCGCTCTCCCCGCCGATGCTGCTCGTCCTGCTGACGGTGTGCGGCACGGCGGTGGCGGCGCGCGCCGTGGTGGCCGCGCGGGTGCGGGCCGGGCGGCTCCAGAAACCGGCGGCCGAACGCCCCCGAGCCGTCGACCTGTTCGCCGACGACGGCGGCCGCGCCGACCTCGCCGCCACGCAGTATCTGCTGGTGAACGCGGTGGTGGCGGCGCTCGCCCTGACCGTGGTGATCGGGCCGCCCGGGCTCGTCCGGCCGTCGGCGGGCTGGGTGGCGGCCGCGCTCGTCGTGGTGTCGGCCGCCGGCTACCTGGCCGCCAAGTGCGACGAGGGCGGCCGGCCCGTCATCCTGTCGGTGGTCCGCGCCCGGGAGCCGGGCGATCTGCCCGCGCCGATCCGGCCGGGCGACGACATCGAGATCCGCGGCACGGGCTTCGTCCCGCCGGGCGCCCGCACCCCGGACCTGCTCTCCCGCATCGTCGTCCGCATCGGAACGGTGCACGTACCGGTGCCGCTGGTGCCCGGCCCCGGCGGCTTCAGCAGCCCGGCGGACGCCGCCCTGACCGTCCCCGTACCGGCCGACATCGAACCGGGCCCCACGGAGATCCGGGTGATCACCGCCTCCGGCGCGGAGTCCGCGGCGCGGGTCGTGGAGATGGGGGAGTAGGCGCTCGGCCCGGGGCCGCCGTTGCCGTTGCCGCGCCGTTGCCGTTGTCCGCTGCGTGAAGGCGGCGGCGAGGGCGTCGGGGATCCCCGGGCCGGCGGGGTGCCCCTGCCTGCCGGCGCACCCCGGTCCGCCGGCTCTCCTTGTACTCGCCCCGCCCTGCCCCGTCGCGCCGTGGCCGTGCCGTCGGCTCGTCGCTACCGCTCCGTGCCCGGGCGCCCCCGGCGGGCGACGGCCCAGACCACGGCGGTGATGCCGGAGGCCAGCAGGCCGGCCGGTATCGCCAGGAAGAGCCAGGGCCCGGGCGCATGCCAGACGCCCAGGCCGTCGAGGCCGTATCCGAGGCCGACGGCCACCGCGGCCAGCCCGCAGATCAACCGTGCCGGTTCGAAGGGGTGACGCGTCATGAGGTGCCTCCTTGGGACGGCCGGGCGCCGAGCACGGGAGCGATGGCGCGGGGATCGGCGGCGGACGGGGCCGGAGCGGTGGGTATGCGCTCGCCTTCCGCCGCCGGCGGGCTGACCGTGCCGGTCGGGCTGACTGTGCCGAGCGGGTCAATCAGGCCGACCGATGTGAGTGGCGCGAGCGCGGCAGCCGGGAGGGCCTGGGACCGTGAACCGGCCGACGGCGGGGAAGCCGCCCCGGACGGCGACGGCGACGGGGGCGAGGGCTCCGCGGGCGGTGGCGGGGGAGCGTGGCGGACATCGATCTGGCCGGCGCCCACCCGGAGCGTCAGGTCGAGGAAGCCGCGCGGCTTCTCCCCCTTCTTCAGCCCCTTGGCGGGCAGCGTGACCGTACGCGGCCGGTCGCCGGCGGAGATCCGTACGTCGTCGGCGGGCTCGCCCGGCAGCCGCACATCGCCGAGCCCCAGCGACAGATGCACCGTCGTCTCCACGCCCGGCGGAAGCGTCACCTCCAGGCGGCCCGCGCCCACCTCGGCGCCGGTGCGGATCGTGCGACCGTCCTTGACGGGCAGCCCGCCGAGGTCCAACCTGCCTTCTCCGGAGCCGATTTCGTAATGTCGCTGGACGGCGGCGACATCGGTGGGGGTCCAATGACGGTTCTGCCAGTCGGCGCTGAGGTTGTCCGGCAACACCGTCGCCACCGCGAGGAGTGCGGTGGTCAGCACCACCATGAAGACGGTGCCGCCGCCCGTCCGCCCCAGCCAGGCGCTGACCGCCAGCCCCAGCCCGAACACCACCAGCGCACACGCCAGCCCCGCCTGCAACGCGTGCGAGAACGGGGCGTGCCGTTCGACGCCGGACGCCGTACCGACGCCGCCGAGCACGGCCAGCAGGAAGACCAGGCCTCCGATCCGCCGCCCGGCCCGCGGCCGGCGCCGTGGCGCGGCCGGCGCACCGTCCGGACGGGCCGCCGCTGCGCCGGGGCGGAATCCGGGCTGCCGCACGGGACCTCCGGGTACGCCGTGACCGCCCTCGTAGGTGATCTCGACGCGCTCCGGGCCCCACAGATAGATCAGCCCGGCCGTCTCCTTGCCGAGCGGCCCCCGCCACCACGACGGTGTGTGCGGACCGGGCGGTGCCATGGTCTCCGGCGGTGCGTCGGCGACGGCCTGCGCGGTCGCCGCGTCCCGGGGGCCGGGCCCCTCCGGGCCGCCGCGGTGGCGGCGCGACCAGTACGCGGCGCCGGCCACGGCCAGCGTCAGCAGCACGGCGAAGGACATGACGCTGCCCTTGCCCAGCGTCGTCAGGAACAGCCCGCAGCCGACCAGCGCGAACAGCAGCGCCGTCAGCGCCGATCCCTCGACCCGGCCGGAGAGCAGCCGGCGGCCCTCGTTCTCCTCCTCGCCGTGGAGCGGGATGATCAGCCAGGCGAAGCCGTAGAAGATCAGCCCCAGGCCGCCGGTGACGGAGAGCACGGCGAGGACGATCCGGAAGATCACCGGATCGAGATCCCACTGCCGGCCCAGGCCACCGCACACGCCCGCGACGACCTTGTGCCGTCGGCTGCGGCGCAGCGGCGGGCGCGGCGGGGCGGTGCCGTCGGGCGGTGCCGATTCCTCGGCGGGGGCTGCTTCGTTCATGAAGCCATGGTGACAAGCGCGAGGGATTCCCGGCATCCGTGGAAACCCTGGCCGAACCCTGAGATCGACCCCGAGCAACCCCGATATCACCCGCGGGTTCGCATATCCCCCCGAGATACGCCGACGCGGTGGACGGACCGTGCGCAGGGGCGGCGGGTGGGGGCCGGATCGGCCGGGTCGGAGACTATCGTTGCGCCCTGGATACGTACGGGTTTCCGAAGGGGCGTGCGGTGACGGAGGCGGCGTCGGTGGACGAGGGGCGACTGGTCGCCGGGCGGTATCGCCTGATCGAGCGGATAGGCCGCGGCGGTATGGGCACCGTCTGGCGGGCCCGGGACGAGGTCCTCGCACGCCAAGTGGCCGTCAAGCGTCTGCACGTCTCGCCCCAGTTGGACGCGGAGGAGCTGGCCCTCCGCCACGAGCGGACCACCCGGGAGGCGCAGGCCGCGGCGCGCATCAACCACCCCAACGTGGTCAGCGTCCACGACGTGGTCCTCGACGACGGGCTGCCGTGCATCGTCATGGAGTACGTCCCCGCCGGGACGCTCGGTGACCTCATCAAGCGGGCGGCGCGGGAGAACCGTTTCGTGGATCCCCGGGAGGCGGCCCGGATCGGCCGCGGCATGATCGCCGCGCTGCGCGCCGCGCACGCCGCCGGGGTGCTGCACCGGGACGTCAAGCCGGGCAACGTCCTCCTCGGCGACGAGGGCCGCGTCGTCCTGACGGACTTCGGAATCGCCGTCGCCACCGGTACGTCCACCCTCACCAAGACCGGTGAACTGGTCGGATCCATCGACTACCTGGCGCCCGAGCGGGTCAAGGGCGGCACCCCGGGGCCCGCGTCCGACCTGTGGGCCCTGGGGGCGACGCTCTATCAGGCGGTCGAAGGGCGGCCCCCGTTCCGTAAGGCCACGGCGGTCGAGAGCGCGTACGCCATCGCCGTCGACCCGTTGGAGCCCCCGGCGCACGCCGGGCCGTTGGCGCCGCTGATCGAGGCGCTGCTGGTGAAGGAGCCCGGCGACCGGCCGTCGGCCGAGGTCGTCGAGCAGGCGCTGCGCACCGCCGAGGCGGACGTGGACACGGCGCTGATCGGCTGGCCGACGCTGGCCCTGGGCACCGTCGGGCGCAGCGGCTCCGACACGTCGGGCGGCTCCGACACGGCCGGTGGCTCCGAGGCGCCGACCCGGCCGGTCGTGCCGTCGGACACCGCGGGCGACGGGCGGTCCGCCCAAGGGAGAGGCGGGACGGGCACCACCACCGGGCGCGCCGGGAGAGCCACCGCTGCCGGCGCGGTCGCCGACCCCCGGATAGCCGCCTCCCTGGGCAGCGCCGCCGCGCCCACCGACACCGGCACCACGGCCACCGATTCCGCGGACACGTCCGCCACCGGCCCGGTCACGGGAGCGGTGGCGCAGACGCGTGGCCTTGCGGGTGCGGACGCGGAGGTCCGGCGGGTCGCCGAGGCGGACACCGGCTCCCTGGGCGGCGCGCTCCTCCCGGCCGCCACCGGGGCGGCCGTCGCGGCGACCGACGACACGGGCCGGATCGCGGTGGCCCCGCCACCCCGCAAGCGGCGCGGACGGGTCGTCCTCTGGTGCGCCCTCGGGGTGCTGGCGGCCGGCGGCGGCGCGGGCGGCGCCTGGTACGCGCTCCACGGGACGGGCGGCGGCACGGGACAGCCGGGGAAGAACAGCACACCCGCGCAGTCACCCGTCTCCGAGCGCCCCGTCGGACCGCCCCCGCCCACCCCGGACGGCATGCACCGGGTGGAGGAGCGGCAGCTCGGGGTCTCGTATCCGGTGCCGGACGGCTGGACGCGGCAGGTGAAGGACGGCGGCCGGCAGATCGTCTACATCTCCCAGGCCGCGCTCGCGCAGCTGACGATCAGCGTGCTGGACTTCTCGTCCGGCGACCAGGTGGCGCACTTCAAGCAGGTCGAGGGGGACCTGCAGAAGGAGTACCCGAGCTACTCGCGCAAGCGGCTGCAGGACACGATGTACCAGAACGACCCGGCCGCCATCTGGGAATTCACCTTCCAGGGCAAGGTGCGGGAGTACCGCGGCATCGACCTCGGATTCGGCCGCGAGGGTGAGAAGGAGTACGCGATCTACGTCTCCGCGCCGAGCGCCGACTGGGCCACCTACCGCGACCTCTTCTCCAAGGTGAAGGACGGCTTCCGCAAGAGCGAGGACGCGAGCTGAGCGCCGGGCGCGCCCGCTCCGGGAGCCCGGCGTACGGCTCCCGCACCGCCGCGGGACGCCGGCGACGGAACCCGTAAATCTCAGGGACCGAGTCAGGGTCCACCCTGATGTCCCCGGGCCCGCCGCGTGTGACGATCAGTGCATGACGACAGCCCCGCCCCGCGCCGGATCGCACCACGCGTCCGCGCGGGAATCCGACGAGCCGCCCGTGCGCAAGCTCTACCGCAGCGCCGACGGACGGCTGCTCGGCGGCGTCGCGCGCGGACTCGCGGGGCATCTGGGACTCCCCGTCTCCTGGGTCCGGGTCGTCTTCGTCGCACTGTTCCTGGCCGAGGGCATGGGCGCGCTGCTCTACGCCGCGTTCTGGTTCTTCGTCCCGCTCGGCGTCGGCGGGGTGGAGGACCGCCGGGCCACGGCCGACGGCGCCCGCCGCGCCGGGTTCCGCAGACCCGACACGGGCCAGGTCATCGCGTTGATCGCGCTGCTGGCCGGGTCCGCCTTCGTCGCCTCCCGGTTCCAGCTGGGCATAGGCAGCGGATATCTGTGGCCGGTGTTGCTGATAGCCGCGGGTGTCGCCCTCGTCTGGCGGCAGGCGGACAACGCGCGCCGCGCGCAGTGGCTGGAGCTGGGCCGCCGCAAGGGCGTCCTCCCGGCGCTGCGCGGTGCGGCCGGCGTGGTGCTCGTCTGCGTCGGGGTGACCGGCATCGTGCTGCTCCAGGGCTCGGTGGGCCACCTCGGCTCGGTGCTCCAGGCCGCGCTCGCCGTCGTCGTCGGCATCGCCCTGCTCGCCGGCCCCTATCTCGTCCGCCTGATACAGGATCTGTCCGAGGAGCGGCTGATGCGCATCCGCGCCCAGGAGCGGGCCGAGGTCGCCGCCCACGTCCACGACTCCGTACTGCACACCCTCACCCTCATCCAGCGCAGCGCCGACGACTCCCGCGAGGTCGCCCGGCTCGCCCGTGCGCAGGAGCGGGAGCTGCGGGCCTGGCTGTACCGGCCCGAGGGCCGCACGAAGGAGGAGGACGAGGAGCCCGCGACCCTCGCCGATGCGGTGCGCACGGCGGCGGCCGAGGTCGAGGACCACCACGGCGTACCGATCGAGGTCGTGGTCGTCGGCGACTGCCCGCTGGACGAGGCGCTGGGCGCGCAGATGAAGGCCGCCCGCGAGGCGATGGTCAACGCCGCGAAGTACGGCGGCGACGGCGGGCCGGTGCAGGTGTTCGCCGAGGTGGAGGGCCGCACGGTCTTCGTCTCCGTGCGCGACCGCGGGCCGGGCTTCGATGTGGACGCCGTTCCCGACGACCGGATGGGCGTCCGCGAGTCCATCATCGGCCGGATGGAACGCAACGGCGGGACGGCCCGGCTGCGGTCCGTGCCCGGCGGCGGCACCGAGGTCGAGCTGGAGATGGAGCGGGCCGAATGACCGCGGCCCTCGTCCCTCCTCCCGCTCCGTTCCACCCACACCCGCAGCCCCCACGACCCTCCCCGCGAGTGCCCCGACGAGCACCCCCATGACCCGTACCGCGCCCGCCGGGCGCCGCATACACCGCGGCGGCGACACCGCCCGCCGCACCGCGCGATGATGACGACGCAGACCACGAGGGACGGACGGAAGAAATGAACAGCGACGGCGCACAGCAGGGCATGAGCGGCGACGACGCCCCCCTGAGCACACCGGTCGGCACCGGCACCCCGGCCCCCGGCACCACCGCGGCAGCCGACGGGCCCGCGACCCTGGGGCCGGTGGACGGTTCCCCGGCCGACGGGTCGGTGGAGGAGCGCACCGTACGGGTGGTGCTCGTCGACGACCACCGGATGTTCCGCACCGGTGTCCAGGCGGAGATCGGGGTGACGGAGCGGACCGGTGTCGAGGTGGTCGGCGAGGCGGCCGACGTCGATCAGGCGATCATGGTCATCACCGCCACCCGCCCCGAGGTCGTCCTCCTGGACGTCCATCTGCCCGGGGGCGGCGGCGTGGAGGTGCTGCGCCGCAGCATGACGCAGATGGCCGACCCGGAGCGGCCGGTCCGCTTCCTGGCGCTGTCGGTCTCCGACGCGGCCGAGGACGTCATCGGCGTCATCCGGGGCGGCGCGCGCGGTTACGTCACCAAGACGATCACCGGGAAGGACCTGGTCGACGCGATCTTCCGGGTGGCCGACGGCGACGCGGTGTTCTCGCCCCGGCTGGCCGGGTTCGTCCTCGACGCGTTCGCCTCGACGGACGCCCCGCCGGTGGACGAGGACCTGGACCGCCTCACCCAGCGGGAGCGCGAGGTCCTGCGGCTGATCGCCCGCGGCTATGCGTACAAGGAGATCGCCAAGCAGCTCTTCATCTCCGTCAAGACCGTGGAGTCCCATGTCTCCGCGGTGCTGCGCAAGCTCCAGCTCTCCAACCGCCACGAGCTGACCCGCTGGGCCGCCGCCCGCCGCCTGGTCTGACACCGGGCCGGGCGCGGGGGAAGGCCGGGCCCGGCGCGCCGCCGCAGGTGCCCCCGGGCCCGCCACCGCAGGGAACTCCGGCCCGCCGCCCGGGGAAATCCGGGGGAGATCCCGCCTCACCAGGGGCGGGGCCCGCGCACCCCGCCGAAGATCCGTCCGGCAAAAGGAGGAAAGAAGCCCGCGAAGAGGGGCAACCAGGACGTCGTGGAACACCGTCTAACGGCGAGGAAAGGCTCGCTGCCGTCGGCGCGGCCACCACCCCGCCGATCACGTACACGCCGTACACGTCCTGGAAGCGAGACCCCGATGAGCCTGACGGGCACGCCCTTCTTCCTCACCTCGCTTCTGCTGCTGGTCGTCGCGTTCGTCCTGCCGCTGGCGCTGTGGAGCCGGATAGCCGGGCCGCGCCTGGTGCGCGGCGCCGTACGGCTGGTGATGCTGCTGTTCGCGCAGGTCACCGCCATCACCGTGGTCTTCGTGCTGGTCAACAACGCCAACAACCTCTACGACACCTGGGACGACCTCCTCGGTACCGGCAGCCACATCGAGGCGGCCCACGACCTCGGGCCCGACGGGCTGGGCGGCCGCCAGATCTCCGCCGAGCCGCGCCGGGCCCAGTCGTTCCGGCCCGCCGACGATCCGGCGGTCGGCCCCGGTGTGCAGATGACGGACCTCGAAGGCCGCATCTCCGGCGTCAGCGGCGAGGTCTACGTCTGGCTGCCGCCGCAGTACCACGACCCGGCGTACCGCACCAAGAAGTTCCCGGTGGTCGAGCTGCTGCCCGGCTATCCCGGCTCGGCCAAGTCCTGGCTCGGCACGCTGGCGGCCGGCCGGCAGCTCCAGCCGCTGATGGAGAGCGGGGAGGTCGAGCCGTTCATCCTGGTCGCGCCGCGCACCAACATCTACCGGGGCGCCGACACGGGCTGCGTCAACATCCCCGGGAAGGTCAACGCCGACAGCTGGCTGACCGTCGACGTACGCCAGATGATCATCAACACCTTCCGGGCCGGGGACCGCGCCGACTCCTGGGCGCTGGCCGGTTACTCCGCCGGGGCGCACTGCGCCACGCGGCTCGCGCTGGCCCACCCCGACCGCTACCACGCGGCGGTCGGCATGTCCGGGTACAACGACCCGGCGGGTGAGCGCACCTCGCTCGCCGGCAAGGACCCCAAGCTGCGGATCGAGAGCAACCCGCTGCACGAACTGCGCGAGGCCAACCTGGCCGGCCGCCCGCCGCACACCGCGCTCTTCCTCTCCGGCGCCTCCGGCGACGGCTACGAAGCGGGCCTCGGACTGCAGCGAGAGGCCCGGCGCCCCACGACGGTGACCGTGCAGCGGATCGGCAAGGACGCTGGCGGCCACACGAGCGCGGTCTGGCGCGAGCAGGTCCCCGAGGTCTTCCGGTGGCTGAGCCGGCAGGTCAGGGGCTGACGAGCCGGGCCGGCGGACAGCTCACACCCGCGCCGCCTCACCCCTCGCGCACCACCGCCGTGACCGGGGAGCGCAGCTGCCACCCCAGGGCCTCGTACAGCTTCCGGCCGGGCGGGCTGGCGACGAGTACGCCTTCGAGGGCGCCCCGCCGGACGGCGGTGGTGGTGAGCACCGCCATCACCAGGCGGCCCAGGCCCCGGCGGAGGTGTTCCGGTTCGGTGCCGATCATGTCGTAGACGGCGGACACCGGGGCACCGCCCGTGCCGCCGGTGAGCGCGGTCCGGCCGCTCGCGGCGGGCCGGTCGGCGGCCGTCGGTCCGTTGGTGGCCCACACCCGGACGTCCGTGATCCCGTCGCACTCCTCGGTGACGAGGCGGTAGCCGGGCGGCACCGCGGTGACCAGGGGAGATGGCGGCAGCGGGGCGGTCATGAGGTACTGCGGTTCGTCGTACCGCCAGCCCGCGCGGAGCAGCGGCGCGACCCGGTCGCGGGGCGCGCAGATCTTGAGCCAGATGTCCGGCGCCGTCACCGTGCGGGCCAGCTCGCGCACCACCGCGGGGTCGGCATCCGGGAGGACGTACCGTGCGGCCTCCCGCGGGCGGCCGACCTCGATGCGGAAGCCGCCGGGGACGATCTGCGGCACCGGCGTCGTGCGCGCCCGCGCCCACCCATACGCCCAGACCCCGACGACCCGTACGAGACCGGCCCGGTCGGCGGTACCGACCGGACCCCGTGCAGTGGCGCACCCGCCGTTCCCCAGCTCCATGCGCCGCAGCCTAGGACCGGCCGCCACGGCGCGGACAGGACACGAACAGGCCAGAAACAGCTACCGCCAGGCCCCCCGAAGGCGGTATGGGGGAGACCGTTACGATCCGTCGTATGGACGTAGTAATCAATGTCTTCGTCGGCCTGCACATCATCGGTATCGCCTCCCTGCTGGGAGGCTTTCTCACGCAGATGAAGGCGATGAGCGCGGGCACCGCCCGGTTCGTGCCGGCGATGCTGCACGGTGCGCTGACGATGCTGGTCACCGGCATCGCGCTGGTCGGCCTGAACCAGGCCCAGGGCAGCTCGGTCGACAACATCAAGATCGGCATCAAGCTCGCCGTACTGGTCGTCATCCTGGGGCTGGTCTACGTCAAGCGGGACGAGGAGAGCATCGCCAAGCCGCTGTTCGGCACGGTCGGCCTGCTCACCGTGGTCAACATCTTCATCGCGGTGCTCTGGACCTGAGTCCGAGCGGGGCGCGCGGCCATCTCCCCGCGCCCCCGGCACACCCCGCGTACGCCGCCGGCCCGGCCCCTCGTCGAAGGGGCCGGGCCGGAGCGTTTCCCAGGAGACCGCGGCGGCTCCCGGAGGGCGTCACGCCGGGCGGACGCTGCCGTAGATCGGCATGTAGTAGATCGACTCGATGCGCACGCTGGCGCCCGGCTTCGGGGCGTGGATCATCTTGCCGTCGCCGATGTACATCCCGACGTGGCTGATGTCGTCGTAGAAGAACACCAGGTCACCGGGGGCGAGATCCTTGGTGGCGACCCGCTGGCCGACCTTGACCTGGTCCCAGGTCGTCCGCGGCAGGCTCACCCCGGCCGCCTTCCACGCGGCCTGCGTCAGCCCGGAGCAGTCGTAGGAGTTCGGCCCGGTGGCGCCCCAGACGTACGGCTTGCCCATCTGGGCGCGGGCGAACGCGAGCGCCTTCTCGGCCTTCGTACGGTACGAGCCGTCGGCCGTTCCGCCGCCCTGGCCGGGGTCGGGCGTACCGGGGTCGGTCGTGCCCGTACCGGGGGAGCCGGCGTCCGAGCCGCCACCGGGCTGCTGCTCGCGCTGCTTGCGCGCCTCCTCCTCGGCCTTGCGCCGGGCCGCCTCCTCCTTCTGGCGCTCCAGCTCCGCCAGGCGCGCCTTCTCCTGGGCGGTCAGTTCGGAGAGCAGCTGCCGGGCCTCGGCCAGCTTGCCCTGGACCGTCCGCTTGGAGCCGGCCAGCTCGGACTGCGACTCCTGGAGGCGGTCCAGGCTGCGGGTCGCCTCGGCCCGCTGGTGGGCTGCGGCGGCCTGCTGCTCCTGGTAGGCGTCGACGGCCTGCTGCTGCCGCCCGGTCAGCCGCTCCATCAGGTGGCTGCGGTCGGCGAACTGCTGCGGGTCCTTGGAGAACATCAGCTGGGCGGTCGGGTTCATGCCGCCGCCGCGGTACTGCGCGGCGGCGAAGGTGCCCAGCTCGCGGCGGGCCTCGTTGAGCTTGCCGGTGCGGCGGGCCGCGGCGTCCTGGAGGTCGCTGACCTCCGCCCGCCGCGCGTCGACGCGCTCCTTGACGGCGTTGTACTTCTGGGTCGCGACCTCGGCCTGGCGGTAGAGGGTGTCGACCTTCTTCTTGACCTCTTCGACGGTCGGCTTCGGGGAGCGGGGGGACGCCTCGGCCGACTGCGAGAGCAGGGTGACCGTGGCGAGCGCCGCGGTCGTCAGACCGGCGGCCGTCCGGCGGCTGCCGGGCGAGGTGAGAACGCGGGTACGCGGCTTGCGGTGCGACGGCAAGGCCGGCGACTCCTTCCGTGGACCGCCTACCGGGTTAGCTGTCGGGTTCGGGCGGTGTCGCAGACGGAAGGCTTGCCCTACGGTCCGTACGTCCGCACATGTGCGGCGGTACCGACCGATTCACCCCGGTGGTGCTGGTGGGTCCCCGGCTCCGGGTGCCGTGGGGCAGGGCCGGACTCGGCGGAGGCGGCCCGTGCGGACGCTGTCGTCCACGGGATGCGGGCAGCCCGAGCGTGAACCTAGCCAACTCGTGTGGCTCCTGTGAAGGCAGATGTTCGATTTGCCCGAAACCTTTTCGTGACCTGTGTGCATGAGGTGACGTTCCTGTGGGCAGGGCGGGGCTTCTGCGTGAAATGCCGGGTTCGCGGGGCGGAGGGGAGCGGAACGCCCGGACTTCCGGCCTTTCCCCGGCTCCGGCCCCGACTGTCAGTGGGGCGGCCTAGACTCGGTGGGCGATGAGCAGCCTCTTTGACGACAGCTTCCTGGCGGACCTCGCCCCCAAGGACGAGGAGCCCCCGCCGCCCCCCGAGGACGAGCACGGCCCGGCCCCGGAGGAGGTCCCGCACGACCTCTTCAGCGGGAAGTTCGACGCCCCCGTGCCCCGGGACGCGCACTACCGCGACGGCGCCGCCCGCCCCGCCGTCGATCCGGCCGCGCTCCTGGAGGGGCTCAACGACGCCCAGAAGGCCGCCGTGGTGCACTCCGGCGGCCCGCTGCTGATCGTCGCCGGAGCCGGTTCCGGCAAGACCCGGGTGCTCACCCACCGCATCGCGCATCTGCTCGCCGCCCGCGGCGTGCACCCCGGCCAGATCCTCGCGATCACCTTCACCAACAAGGCCGCCGGTGAGATGAAGGAGCGCGTCGAGGAGCTGGTCGGCCCGCGGGCCAACGCCATGTGGGTCTCCACCTTCCACAGCGCCTGCGTCCGCATCCTGCGCCGCGAGTCCAAGCACCTCGGCTTCACCTCGTCGTTCTCGATCTACGACGCCGCCGACTCCAAGCGCCTGATGGCCCTGGTCTGCCGCGATCTCGATCTTGACCCCAAGCGGTTCCCGCCCAAGTCCTTCAGCGCCAAGGTCTCCAACCTCAAGAACGAGCTCATCGACGAGGAGACCTTCGCCGGGCAGGCGGCCGACGGCTTCGAGAAGACCCTGGCCCAGGCGTACGCGCTCTACCAGGCGCGGCTGCGCGAGGCCAACGCCCTGGACTTCGACGACATCATCATGACGACCGTCAACCTCCTCCAGGCGTTCCCGGACGTCGCGGCCCACTACCGCCGCCGCTTCCGCCACGTCATGGTCGACGAGTACCAGGACACCAACCACGCGCAGTACACCCTCGTCCGCGAGCTGGTCGGCCCGGCCGAATCCGCCGCCGAGCTGTGCGTCGTCGGCGACGCCGACCAGTCGATCTACGCCTTCCGCGGCGCCACGATCCGCAACATCCTCCAGTTCGAGGAGGACTACCCGGACGCCACGACGATCCTGCTGGAGCAGAACTACCGCTCCACGCAGACGATCCTCTCCGCCGCCAACGCCGTCATCGAGCGGAACGAGAACCGCCGCCCCAAGAACCTCTGGACCGAGGCCGGCGAGGGCCCCCGCATCACCGGGTACGTCGCCGACACCGAGCACGACGAGGCGCAGTTCGTCGCCGAGGAGATCGACCGCCTCACCGACGCCGGCGACGCCCGCGCCTCGGACGTCGCGATCTTCTACCGCACCAACGCCCAGTCCCGCGTCTTCGAGGAAATCCTTATCCGCGTCGGACTGCCCTACAAGGTCGTCGGCGGCGTCCGCTTCTACGAGCGCAAGGAGGTCCGCGACATCCTCGCGTACCTGCGCGTGCTCGCGAATCCGGAGGACACCGTCCCGCTCCGCCGGATCCTCAACGTCCCCAAGCGCGGCATCGGCGACCGCGCCGAGGCGATGATCGACGCCCTGTCGCTCCGCGAGAAGATCAGCTTCCCGCAGGCGCTGCGCCGCGTCGACGAGGCGTACGGCATGGCCGCCCGCTCGGCCAACGCCGTCCGGCGCTTCAACACCCTGATGGAAGAGCTGCGCACCATCGTCGAATCCGGCGCCGGCCCGGCCACCGTCCTGGAGGCGGTCCTGGAGCGCACGGGGTACCTCGCCGAGCTGCAGTCCTCCACCGACCCGCAGGACGAGACCCGGATCGAGAACCTCCAGGAACTCGCCGCCGTGGCCCTGGAGTTCGAGCAGGACCGCGTGGCCGGCCCCGCCGCGGCGGACGCGGACGCCGAGGAGCCGGTCTCCGGTGGCACCCTCGCCGACTTCCTGGAGCAGGTCGCGCTGGTCGCCGACTCCGACCAGATCCCCGACGAGGACGAGGACGGCAGCGGCGTCGTCACCCTCATGACCCTGCACACCGCCAAGGGCCTGGAGTTCCCGGTCGTCTTCCTCACCGGCATGGAGGACGGCGTCTTCCCGCACATGCGCGCCCTCGGCCAGACCAAGGAGCTGGAGGAGGAGCGCCGCCTCGCCTACGTCGGCATCACCCGAGCCCGCGAGCGCCTCTACCTCACCCGCTCCACGATGCGCAGCGCCTGGGGCCAGCCGTCGTACAACCCGCCGTCGCGGTTCCTGGAGGAGATCCCCGCGTCGTTCGTCGACTGGCGGCGCACCGGCCCGGCGACCCCGTCCGCGACGATGGGCGGCATGCGCTCCGGCGGTGGCGGCATCGGCTCCGGATTCGGTACGCCGCGGGCCAAGAGCGGGCCGAGCGGTTTCGCCACCCGGCGGAGCAACGACCGTCCGGTGGTGGCGCTCGCCGTCGGCGACCGCGTCACCCACGACAGCTTCGGCCTCGGCACGGTCACCGGCGTCAAGGGCAGCGGGGACAACGCCGAGGCGACGATCGACTTCGGCGGCGAGAAGCCCAAGCGGCTGCTGCTGCGGTACGCCCCGGTCGAGAAGCTGTGAAGCTGTGAAAAGGGCCCGGCCCCCAAGGGGGCCGGGCCGCCACGCGGGCGCCTGCCGGTGGGACCGGCGGGCGCCGGGCGTCAGTTGGGGTTGAGCCCGTGGCTCTGCAGCCACGGCAGCGGGTTGACCGGCGAGCCGCCGCCCGGCCGCACCTCGAAGTGCAGATGCGGGCCGGTGGAGTTGCCGGAGTTGCCGGAGTAGGCGATCTGGTCCCCGGCCTTGACCGAGCCGGAGCGGATCTTGGTGCTGCTGAGGTGGCAGTACCACGTCTCGGTGCCGTCGGGCGAGGTCACGATCGCCATGTTGCCGTAGGCGGAGTTCCACTGGGTGCGGACGGTGCCGTCGGTCGCGGCCATCACGGGAGTGCCGTACTGCACGGGGAAGTCGATGCCGGTGTGCACGGACATCCAGTTGACGCCCGCCTGGCCGAAGAGCGCGCTCAGTCCGTGCTGCGCGACCGGCAGCAGGAACTTCGGCCGCTCGGCCTCCTTGCGCCGCGCCTCTTCCTCCTTGCGCTTCTTCTCGGCGACCTGCCGGGCCTTCAGGTCGATGCGCTCCTGGGTGCGGCTGGCCCGGTCGGCGAAGTCGTCGGCCCCGGCGCTGAGCCCCGCGAGCTGGGTGTCGAGCTTGCTGTTGGCCGTCGACGGCTTGACGCCCCCGGCCTCCGGCGCGGCCTGCGCCGCCTCGTCCCGCTCGTCCCCGCCGAAGCTGCCGACCGTGGCCGCCGCGGCGGCGCAGACCCCGAGGGCGGCGACGGAGGGCACCGCGATGGTCAGCAGCGCCGAGCGCTTCGCCGTCCGGCGGCGGCCCCGGCCCCGGCCCGCCGGGGCGGCGGCGCGACCGCGGTCGGCGGCCCGGCCGTGGTCGGGGGTGTCGTCGGCGGCGTCGGACGGGACGACAGGGACCGCCTGGGTCATCGCATCGGCGACCGCGGCGGCGCGCGCCCCCGAACCGGCCCCCGGGGATCCGGCCTCGGGCGGCCGGGCGGGCTCGTGCGGCAGGGAGTCGACGGCCGGGGGGCCGCTCTGCGCCGGGATGATCGCGGTGGCCGCCTGGTCGATCGTCGGCCACACGGCGGTGGCGTCATGCCCGGACGCGTCGTGCGTGGTGTCCTCGGTGACGGCGGGCCACACGGCGGTGGCGTCGTGCCCCGACGCGTCGTGCGCGGCGTCCTCGGTGACGGCCGGCTGCACCATCGTGGCGGTGGCCTCGTAGCCGCCGGTGCCGTACGCCGTCCGGTCGTCGTACCCGGTCGTGTCGTAGGTGCCGGTGGAGTAGGCGCCGTTGCCGAGGGGGTCGCCGGCGTAGCCGTACGCGCCGGTGCCGGGGGCGTCCGCGGTGAGCCCGGTCGGGTCGTAGGCGCCGGTTCCGTAGGCGGCGTGGTGGGTGCCGGTCGCGTAGGCGCCGCTGTGGGTGCCGTATCCGTCGTCGTAGCCGTACGCAGGGGTGCCGGCGCCGGGCGTCTCGTGGCCGGTGTGGGCGTACGGGTCGTAGCCGCCGCCCTGCGGGTCCGCGCCGTAGCCCGTCCCGTACGTCACGGCGTGGTGCGTGCCGGTGTCGTAGCCGGTGGTGTCGTACGCGCCGGTGGCGTAGGAGCCCGTGTCGTGGGAGCCGGTGCCGTACGAGGACGCGGCGTAGGAGCCGGTGTCGTAACTGCCGGTGCCGTACGGATCGCCGTAGTTGGCCGTCGGGTACTGCCCGGTGCCGTGGTCGGCGGGCAGGGATCCGAAGAGCGGATCGCCGCCGTCGTAACCGGCGTAACCGGTCGCGTGATGCTGCTGCCCATAGGAGTCGTACGCGGCGGAGTGCCCGTACGAGGCGTCCGGAGCGGGGCCTGTCGGGAGCGGACCCTCCGACGGGTGACGGTCGTTCACCACCAGCTTCTCTTTCGCCTCGGCAGCAGGAGAATTAGCGGCGACTGTACCCGGCGGTACGCGACGCCGACAATCTTCCTCAGGTTTCGAGTGGGACCGGGACGGGCATTTGGTCGCCTTTCGGTGGCATCCATGCCTCCTCTTGGCGTCCCGTTCGAGAGCGCACGGGCGTGGCACCCGACGCATGCACCCTGACCGGGCCCGCGGGGGCGGAATTCCCTTGCGGTGTCCGGCGCGTACCGGGCATGCCGTTCGTGGCGATATCGAATACGGATATCGCGCCACGAAATGACGAGGGATGGCTTGATATCGATCTTTTGGTGGTGAGGGAAGCTCCGAGAAGGGTGGGTGGCGACGAAGGGTGTCGGGAATGCCGGGCTGTGCATTTCGGTGGGTGCGGTGCGGTGCGGTGCGGTGCGGTGCGGCGCGGCGCCGGTGCTGCGGGCCGGGGCCCGTGTGGCGTGCGTAATCCGGGCAGGAGGCGGGGCCCGGACTTCGGGGCGCGGCAGGGGCGTTCGCGTGTGATTTCCCCCTCCCCGCATGTCACGGGGCCGCCGGGTGCGCGATGCTGGGGATAACGTTCGTTCACTTGCGGCCACCGGACCGGACGGCCGCGCGATCGGTTGTCGGCTCGGCGGCACACACGACGTGCCGTGCATGACTTGGAGGCGGTTATGGGTGTGGCACGGCATGACGAGGCGCAGGCGGGCGGCCGCGGCACGGCCGGTACGTCGGGGCCGATCCGCGTCGTGGTGGCCAAGCCGGGGCTGGACGGCCACGACCGGGGCGCCAAGGTCATCGCGCGGGCGCTGCGCGACGCCGGTATGGAGGTCATCTACACCGGGCTGCACCAGACTCCGGAGCAGATCGTCGACACCGCCATCCAGGAGGACGCCGACGCCATCGGCCTGTCGATCCTCTCCGGCGCCCACAACACCCTCTTCGCCAAGGTGATCGCGCTGCTCAAGGAGCGCGACGCGGACGACATCAAGGTCTTCGGCGGCGGCATCATCCCGGAGGCGGACATCGCACCGCTGAAGGAACAGGGCGTCGCGGAGATCTTCACCCCGGGCGCCACCACCACCTCGATCGTGGAGTGGGTGACCGCGAACGTGCGGTCCCTGTCGGCCTGAGACGGCGCACGGCCCCGGCCTGCCTTCGGGCAAGGCGACGCGTCCCGGCGGTGATTGGCGGTCTGCCCGCCGCCGGGCGGGGCGCAGCGGTGCGCCGGTCATGGGCTCACTCCGTTCCGGGCGGGGGCGGCGCGTCGGGCGCTGCGGCGGGAGCCGGGGCGTCGGCGGGGCTCCCGGGCTCCGGGGCGCCGGTGCCTGGGGTGCCGACGAGTTCGGCGAGCATGGTGGCGCGCAGGCGGAGGGTGCCGACGAGGCGTTGGAACGCCTCGGACCAGTAGCCCCCGGCCCCCGGGGACGCCCCCTCCGGCTCGTCGGTGACCGCCGTCAGCATGTCCAGCCGGTCCGCCGCGGCCGGATCCAGACAGCGTTCGGCCAGGCCCATCACGCCGCTGAAGCTCCAGGGGTAGCTGCCCGCGTCCCGTGCGATGTCCAGCGCGTCGACCACCGACCGGCCCAGCGGCTCGGCCCACGGCACCGCGCAGACCCCCAGCATCCGGAACGCGTCGGCCAGACCGTGCGCCGCGATGAACCCCGCCACCCAGGCGGCGCGTTCCTCGGGCGGCAGGACGGTCAGCAGCTTCGCCGTGTCGCGGGACGAGCCGCCCGATGCGTCCCCGGCGTCCTCGGGGGCCGTCCCGGGGGCGCCCAGCAGGGCCCGCGCCCAGGCGGGGTCCCGCTGCCGGATCGCCGCGCGGCACCAGGCGTCGTGCAGCTCGGTGCGCCAGCCGTCCGCCACGGGGAGGGCGACGACGTCCTTTGGCGCCCGTCCGCCGAACCGCTCCGACCAGCGGTGGAGCGGTGCCGCCTCCACCAACTGACCCAGCCACCAGGCGCGTTCGCCCCGCCCCGAGGGGGCCTTGGCGACCACGCCGTCGCGCCGCATGCCCTCGTCGCAGGCGCGTGGCGGCATCACGCCGATCTCCGGGCCGGACGGGCCGGTCGCCCCGGGGGCGAGGGTGACGCAGGCGTGGGCGCGGGCCGCCATCCGGGTGGCGAAGGCGGACTCCGGGAGCGTGGAGAGGAGTTCGGCGGCGGTGGCCCGGACGGTGCGGCTGCGGTCGGCCAACGCCCGTTCCAGAAAAGCCTCGTCGGCCGGCGCGAGGCCCTCGCGCAGCGTGTCGAGGAACAGCAGACGGTCCTCGGCGTGCTCCGTCGGCCAGGTGCCGGCCAGTAGTTCCCGTCCGGCGTCCGGCGCGCTCCGCCGTACCGTGGTCAGCAGGGCCACCCGCTCGGCGAACAGCCCCTCGTCCCACAGCCGCCGCACCGCCGCGGGGTCCTCGGCGCCCGGCGTCGCCCTGGTGCCGTTGGCGCGCAGGGCGAACTTCCAGTCGGCGTGGAACCGCGCCAGCCAGAGGGCCCGCGGACCGGCCAGCGCCAGCGCGGCCGGACGCAGATCCGTCCGGGCACGGGCGGCGTCGAGCAGGGCGGGCAGCAGTGCCTCGGGGGCGCGGTAGCCGTGTGCCTGGGCGGCGGCCAGCCACTGGGGCAGCAGCTCGGTGAGGTCGGGCGCGGTGCCGCGCCGGCTGCTCGCGCCCGTCCCGCCGCGGTCCGCGAGCAGCAGCGCCAGACGGCGGCGGGCGGCCGGAGGTATCACCGGCCGCGGGTCGTCCGGGGCGGGCGCCGGGCGGTCGGCCGCGAGCGCGGGCCGCAGCGCGGCGCGGCGGCGCACCGTGCTGATGGCGGCCGCGTCCAGCAGCGCGGCGGCGGCGCTCTGCCCGGGCCGCACCGCCACGGGCGGCGTCCGCCGCTCCGTCCCCAGCAGCGCCGCGCTGACCAGGACGGACCAGGGGACGGACGGGGGCGCGGTGAGGGCGTCGGCCGGGCCGGCCGCCTCCCCGGTGGCGGCGCCGGCCGGGGCGGCCGAAGAAGCGGAATCTGCGGGTTTCATGCCGTGCTCCACGGGTGTCATGCCGTGCTCCAGGAGTCGTCGGGTGAGGGGCGGGGCCGGAGTCGTCGGGAGGGCGGGAGAGAGGGGGCGCGGGGCGGTGGCCGTTCGGGTGTGCTGCGGGTGAGTCCCCGTACGGACGCGGGGCCGCCTCGGCCCGCGCGGATGCGGGCTCCGGGCCCCGGCTCGCCAGGGACCGGCTCCTGGTCCGGGCTCAGAGGGAGACCGGCTCCGGGTCCCAGGTGGTCAGGGGGAGGAAGCCGCGGTGGCCGCAGGTGCCGAAGACCGTGACGGGGCGGCCGCCCGATATCGCGGTCAGCCGCCACAGGCCCGGTCGGGGCAGGGCGCGCGGGTCGAGCGGCAGCGCGGATTCGCCGTCCGCATCGGCCAGTTGCCAGCCGGTCTCGTCGTCCCCCGGTATCGGTGTGACGTCCGCGAGCACCACTGGCCAGGAGTCCAGCCAGGGGTCGTCGCGCAGCGCCTCGCCGTACGCGCGAAGCGCCGCGTCGATGCCGCACCCCGACGGCACCGGGCCCTGGACGGGCGGGGCATGGCGCTCGCCCAGGGCGGCCCGCAGCGGCCGGGCACCCGGGTAGAAGGCGAGGTCGGCGTCGAGCAGCAGACCGGGCGGCAGCGTCGGCTCCAGGGGGCGGCCGCCGCCGGAGTAGGAGAGATGGAGCGCCATCCGGCCGGTCCGCTCGCCCCGCAGATGGATGCGCCGGGCGGTCAACCGGCCTTCGTCGGCATCGTGTTGGGACAGCACCAGCCAGCGGTCCCGCACCGGCGACGCCTCGGGGCCGGTCAGCAGCTCGGCGGTGTCCGTCGTCAGGCCCACGCGGGCGCGGACCGTCGCGGCGAGTGGGGGCGGCAGCCGCTCGATGGAGAGAAAGCCCTGGTCGAGGAGGTGGAGCAGGGAACATTCCGCCAGCAGGCGGGAGGGCCAGTCGCCGCCCGAGGCGGGCAGCGCGCCCAACTCCCGGGCCCGTGCCGCGAGTCCGGGCGCCTGGGCGTCCACCATGCGGGCGGCCGTCTCGTCCCAGGAGGCGTAACCGGCGCCCTCCGCGGCGGCGAGCCCCGTGTGCAGCAGGTCCTCCAACCGCTGCTCCAGCTCCGTCGCGCCCGCGCCGATCCGGGCCGCCCGCCGCGCCGCGCGTCGCGCCGCGGACTCCGTGCCGGCGGGGGCGCGTGCCGGTGCCTCGCCGCCGGACGGTGCGGCCGTCTGGCGGCCGGCCCGCTCGCGGCGGCCCGTCAGCCACTCGTCCGCCCAGGCCGGCGGCGTGCCAGGGGCGACGGTGTCGCCGCCGCCGGACCAGAGCAGCAGCAGGCCCAGCGCGTGCTTGCACGGGAACTTGCGGCTCGGGCAACTGCAGCGGTACGCGGGGCCGGTGAGGTCGACGACGGCGCGGTACGGCGTCCGGCCGCTGCCCTCGCACAGCCCCCACACCGCGCCGCCGTCCGTGCCCGCCCCCGACCACGGCCCGGGCCCGGCGAGCCTGCCGCCCGCCTTGCGTGATGGATCGTCAGGCGCCAGCGCGAGCACCTGATCCGTCGTCCAGCGTTCCCCCTGCGGATTCATGTCACCGACGCTACGACCCGCCACTGACAATCGACCGGGCCTCGGAGTGAAAGTGCAGGTCAGGGCGGGTTTCGGGGCCGTTGTCAGTGGTCGGGTGCAGAGTGGAATCCGCAAGCGGCCGACCGCCTGCCGGGCGTCGGTGACAGTTCGTTCGATGAGGGGGAGCCATGTCCGCGGACGGGTGGAAGACGACGGCGGAACCGACGGCGCAGACGCCGGGCGGGGCGCGCCGGGAGCCGCGCGAGCAGGCGGGGAAGGGCGCGGCGGGCGGCGCCGGGGGAGCGGTGCTGCGGCCGCACGCGGAGGAGACGTTCGCGGACGAACTCGCCGCGCTGGCCGCCGCCGACGACCGCCCGCGGCCGGAGCGCTGGCGCCTGTCGCCGTGGGCGGTGGCGACGTACCTCCTCGGCGGCACGCTCCCCGACGGCACGGTCGTCACGCCGAAGTACGTCGGCCCGCGCCGCATCGTCGAGGTGGCGGTGACGACGCTGGCCACCGACCGCGCGCTGCTCCTGCTGGGGGTGCCGGGGACGGCGAAGACCTGGGTGTCCGAGCATCTGGCCGCCGCGGTCAGCGGCGATTCGACACTGCTCGTCCAGGGCACCGCCGGCACCCCCGAGGAGGCGATCCGCTACGGCTGGAACTACGCCCGCCTCCTCGCCGACGGCCCCGGCCGGGAGGCGCTGGTGCCCAGCCCGGTGATGCGGGCGATGGAGCGCGGTGCGACCGCCCGCATCGAGGAGCTGACCCGCATCCCGGCCGACGTCCAGGACACCCTCATCACGATCCTGTCCGAGAAGACCCTGCCCGTCCCCGAGTTGGGCGAGGAGGTGCAGGCGGTCCGCGGCTTCAACCTGATCGCCACGGCCAACGACCGAGACCGCGGGGTCAACGACCTCTCCAGCGCCCTGCGCCGCCGCTTCAACACCGTCGTCCTGCCGCTGCCCGAGACCCCCGACGCCGAGGTGGAGATCGTCTCCCGCCGGGTCGGGCAGCTGGGCCGCTCGCTGGATCTCCCGGCCGTCCCCGAGGGGTTGGCCGAGATCCGGCGGGTCGTCACCGTCTTCCGCGAGCTGCGCGACGGGGTGACGGAGGACGGACGCACCAAGGTCAAGTCGCCCTCCGGGACGCTGTCCACGGCCGAGGCGATCTCCGTGGTGACCAACGGCCTGGCGCTGGCGGCCCACTTCGGCGACGGCGTGCTGCGCCCCGGCGACGTGGCCGCCGGTCTCCTGGGCGCCGTCGTGCGCGATCCGGCCGCGGACGGCGTCGTCTGGCAGGAGTACCTGGAGACGGTCGTCCGCGAACGGGACGGCTGGAAGGACTTCTACCGCGCCTGCCGGGAGGTGACGGTATGAGCGGGTCCGCAGGCGTCAACGGGCCCGGTGGCGCGGGCGGGTCCGGCCGGGCGCGCCGGGACGGGCCCGCGGAGCCGGTGCTGCTCGGGGTGCGGCACCACGGCCCCGGCTCGGCGCGGGCGGTGCGTGCCGCGCTGGAGCAGACCGCCCCGTGCGCGGTGCTCATCGAGGGGCCACCGGAGGCGGACGCGCTGGTGCCGCTCGCCGGAGACCCCGGGATGCGCCCGCCGGTCGCCCTGCTCGCCCATGTCCGCGACGCCCCGGGGCGGTCGGCGTTCTGGCCGCTGGCGGAGTTCTCCCCGGAGTGGGTCGCGCTGCAATGGGCCCTGGAGCGGGAGGTCCCGGTCCGCTTCATCGACCTCCCGGCCGCCCACTCCCTGGCGATGCCGGAGCCGGAGCCCGGCCCGGAGGAGACACCCGGCCCGGGGGACGCGTCCGCGCCCGCCCCAAAGGCGCCGGACGCCGCGCTGCGGACCGATCCGCTGGGGGCGCTCGCCCGGGCAGCCGGGTACGACGACGCCGAGGCGTGGTGGGAGGACGTCGTCGAGCACCGCACGGCGGCCGGCCCCGGGGCGGCGGACGCCCTGGCGCCGTTCGCGGCGGTCGCCGAGGCGATGGCCGCGCTGCGCGAGGCGTACGGCGACGGCGGGCATCCGCACGACCCGGTCCGCGAGGCCCATATGCGGCTGCGGCTGCGGGCCGCCCAGCGGGAGTTCGGGGAGCGGGTCGCCGTCGTCTGCGGCGCCTGGCACGTCCCGGCGCTGACCCGCCGTACGACCGTGACCGCCGACCGCCGTCTCCTGTCCGGCCTGCCCAAGGTCAAGACCGAGCTGACCTGGGTGCCCTGGACCCACCGCCGCCTCTCCCGGCACAGCGGATACGGCGCCGGAATCGCCTCGCCCGGCTGGTACGGCCATCTCTTCCGGGTGCCCGACCGGCCCGTCGAGCGCTGGCTGACCCGGGCCGCCGGGCTGCTCCGGGAGGAGGACCACGCGATCTCCCCGGCCCATGTCATCGAGGCGGTGCGCCTCGCCGAAGGGCTCGCCGCGGTCCGTGGCCGGCCGCTTCCCGGGCTCGCCGAGACCACCGACGCGATCCGTGCCGTGATGGGCGACGGCTCCGACGTCGCCGCCGCACTGATCCACGACCGGCTCGTGGTCGGCGACGCCCTCGGCGAGGTCCCCGACGACGCACCGGCCGTCCCCCTGCAACGCGATCTGACCCGCACCGCCCGCACCCTGCGCCTCAAGCCGGAGGCCGCCGAGCGCGAGCTGGAGCTGGATCTGCGCAAGGAGACCGACGCCGGGCGCAGCCGTCTGCTGCACCGGCTGCGGCTCCTCGGCGTCCCCTGGGGCGAGCCGGTCCGCTCGCGCGCCACCACCGGTACGTTCCGCGAGACCTGGCGGCTGCGCTGGGAGCCCGAGCTGTCGGTGAAGGTCGCCGAGGCCGGGATCTGGGGGACGACCGTACGGTCCGCGGCCACCGCCAGGGCCGAGGCGGACGCGGCGGCGGCCACCGCGCTCGCCGAGGTCACCGCCGTCGCCGAGAGCTGTCTGCTCGCCGCGCTGCCGGACGCCTTGCCGCAGGTCATGCGGGCCCTGGCGGACCGCGCCGCACTGGACACGGACGTCGGTCGCCTCGCCCGGGCGCTCCCCGCCCTCGTCCGCGCCGTCCGGTACGGCGATGTGCGCGGCACGGACGGTGCGGCGCTGCGCGAGGTGGCCGCGGGCCTGGCCGAGCGGATCTTCGTCGGCCTGCCGCCCGCCTGCGCCGGTCTCGACGCGGACGCCGCCACCGCGCTGCGCGACCACCTCGACACCACCCACCGGGCGGTCACCCTGCTGAGCCGCCCGGAGACGACGGAGACGACGGAGAGGACGGAGACGACCGAGGGTGCCGGGGAAGCCGCCGAGGCCACCGTGGACGCCTCCATCGCCACCGCGGAGGGGCCAACCGTCACCGGCTCCACGGATTCCGCCGCGGAGGCCCCGACCGCCGCCGGCCCCACCGGCCCCACGGGCTCCGCCGCCACCCCCGCCGACCGCTGGGCCCGGGCGCTGCGTACCGTCGCCGGGCGGGAGCGCGTCCCGGGCCTGTTGCGGGGCCGGGCCGTGCGGCTGCTGCGCGACGACGGACGGCTCGGCGACGACGGCGTGGCGCGGCTGATGGGGCTGGCCCTGTCGCCCGCCGCCCCGCCCGCGGACGCCGCCGGCTGGGTCGAAGGGTTCGCCGGGGGCGGGGACGGCGACGGCATGCTGCTGGTCCACGACGAGCGGCTGCTGGCACTCGTCGACGGCTGGCTGACGAGGGTGTCACCCGAGGCGTTCACGGACGTCCTCCCGTTGCTGCGCCGGACGTTCGCCGGATACGGACCCGGGGTGCGCCGCGCCCTCGGCGAGCAGATACGCCGGGGCCCCGCCGCCCTCGCACCGCGGGCGACGGGGCCCGGCCGGAGCGCGGGGCCGGACGACGCGGTGCCGATACCGGGCTTCGGCCCCGGCCTCGACCGCGACCGCGCCGCCGCCGTCCTGCCCACCCTCCATCTGCTGCTCGGCTCCGCCCCGCACGTCAACGACCCTCTGGGGAAGGCATGTTGAACGCCACCGACCACATGGATCCGCAAGAAACCCCGGCCCCCGCCACCGGCCGGGCCGCCGCTCCCGCCGTCCCCGCCGACGAGCGCCTGCGGCGCTGGCGCATGGTCCTCGGTGGGGGAGAGGCGGACGGCACCGGGCGCGAACTGCGCGGCCGGGACCGGGCGATGGACGAGGCGCTCGGTGCGCTCTACGGGCGAGCCGGCGCCGGACGGGACGGCGCGGGCCGGAGCGCCGGGGGCCGCCGTGCCGCCGGGCTCGGCGCGTCCGCGCCCGGCGTGGCGCGCTGGCTCGGCGACATCCGTACGTACTTCCCCTCCCCGGTCGTCCAGATCATGCAGCGCGACGCCATCGACCGCCTCGGGCTGGCCGCGCTGCTGATGGAGCCGGAGATGCTGGAGGCGGTCGAGGCGGACGTCCATCTGGTCGGCACCCTGCTCACGCTCCACAAGGCCATGCCCGAGACCACCAGGGAGAGCGCGCGAGCGGTCGTCCGCAAGGTCGTCGCCCAGCTGGAGCAGCGGCTGGCGACGCGGACCCGCGCCACCCTCACCGGCGCGCTGGACCGCTCGGCCCGGACCGCCCGCCCCCGCCACCGCGACATCGACTGGGACCGCACCCTCCGCGCCAACCTCAAGAACTACCTGCCCGAGCACCGCACGGTCGTCCCCGAGCGGCTGATCGGATACGGCCGTGCCGCCCGGTCGGTGCGTAAGGAAGTGGTGCTCTGCGTCGACCAGTCCGGCTCCATGGCCGCCTCCGTCGTCCACGCCTCGGTCTTCGGCGCGGTGCTCGCCTCGATGCGGACCCTCGACACCCGGCTGGTCGTCTTCGACACCTCCGTCGTCGACCTCACCGACCAGCTCGACGACCCGGTCGACGTCCTCTTCGGCGCCCAACTCGGCGGCGGCACCGACATCAACCGCGCGCTCGCCTACTGCCAGTCCCGCATCACCCGCCCCGCCGACACCGTCGTCGTCCTCATCAGCGACCTCTACGAGGGCGGGGTCCGCGACGGCATGCTCAAGCGGGTGGCCGCGATGAAGGCGTCGGGGGTGCAGTTCATCTGCCTGCTGGCACTCTCCGACGAGGGCGCGCCCACCTACGACCGGGAGCACGCGGCGGCGCTGGCGGCCCTGGGCGCACCGGCCTTCGCCTGCACACCTGATCGCTTCCCGGAGGTCATGGCCGCCGCAATCGAAAAACGCCCCCTATTCATACCGGACATGCCGGAGCAACGGTGACGGGTCGTACCGAGGGTCCTTGCGGCGCGGCTGCCGTGGCGGGCAAGGTCGCCGTATCGCCCACGACGTGAGCGGTACCGCGGTTCCGGGCCGCGGCCGCCCCCGTCCTCCTGGGCAGCACTCCCCGTTTCCGTCACCTCGCTCACCCCTGCCCGTGTACGCACGGTGCAAGGGCGATCGGTGTGCGACGGGCACGGCGCACCCGCACCACGCACGTCCGACTTCGTCGGTGGCCGTCGCCAACGGGCTGCTGGGGAAGGCCGGTTGTGCACCTGTTCCCCCCTCGCCGGCGATCCGGCACACGGGGCGGGCAGGGCAATCCGTCAGCTGCAGAAGCGAAGGACCGTCACCATGCGTCATCCCGTTCGCCGTTCCCTGGCCCTCGCCGCCGCCACCGTCGGCCTGCTCGCCTTCGGCGCCACCGCCGCCCACGCCGACAGCGACGACTGGCTCCCCACGGAGCAGACCCCTCCGGTGGTCTGGAACGCCGTCGCCGCCACCGACGGTGACCGAGTGATCCTTCCGCCGAGCGACGGCGGCTGCGACGCCGCACCCGGCGAGACCTGCCGGACGTACCCGGAGGACCCGAGCGGCTACTCCGTGGTGCCGCAGGCGTCGACCCTGTCCGACGACGAGGGGAAGCTCATTCCGCGCATCCCCGCCGAGGACGGCTTCCCCCCGGTCCGCTGCACGCCTGACGACGGTGGCCGCATCGTCTGCATGCCCGTCTGATCGGCAGCCGCGCCAACTGACCTGATGAGCGGGCACGGCGGCGACGCCGTGCCGCCCTCTCACCGGTGCGCCCGAGCGCGCACCGGCACCCCGAACCGCCGGGTGGTCCTCTGTGGGGGAGGATCACCCGGCCTCGGCGTTTCCGGAGCGGGACGCCGTGCCGCAGGTGACGAGATGTCATGTCCTCGCCGATCCGGCCGGGGTTCGGCGGCGAATCGCCGGTAATTCGAAAGCTGTTCGTACGTCATACCGGACATGGCGGAGGAACGTGACAGGAGCGCCGAGGGGACTTGCGGGCGCCCTGGCCCCTCGTGCAAGGATCGGTACATCGCTTGATCACCCGTGACGAGAGCGACGCCGTGGCCCCTGCCCGGCGTGTCCGTCACTTCCGGGAAGGTCTCCTCCGTTGTCTGCTGTGTTCGTCGTGCCTGCCGCCGTGCGCCTGCCGCGCACCGTGGCCGTGCGGCGTGCGCTGCTGGCGGGGCTCTTCCTGGTGGGTTTCGTGGCCCTCGGCTTCGCCTTCGGCCCCGGCGCCCACGCGGACGACCGCACGGCGGCACTGCCCGGGACGCTCTCCCCGGCAGCCGCCGGGTCGACCGTGGACCAGCCGTCGTCCCAGGTCCGGGCCGTGCCCGTGGACCGGGCGACGGCCTCGCCCGCCAAGGCCACGGCCGAGGCGGCGGCACCGGTCCGGGCCGCCACCCGGACCGCGTCGCCGGACCGGCTGGAGCCCTCCGAAGCCGCTATCGAGCGGCAGGGAGCCCAGGCGGGCGCGGCGGCCGAACGCCGGGCACGGGACGCGGCCGGTGACCTCACCGACGCCGTACGGCCCGCCGCCGAGCGCGCCGTCCGGATCACCGACCCGGTGACCGGCCTCGTACGGCAGGTGGGCGGTGCGGCGGGTGCCGTGCTGCCGCAGCCGTCCACAACGCACCCGGAGCATCCCGGGGACGGCGGCCGGCCGCAGCACGGCGGTGCTTCGCACGGCGCTCCGCAGGGCCCGGCGCACCGCGTCGGACCTGCGAAGAAGGCGAACGCACCGGCCGGTGGCGAGGTGCGGGCGAAGGACGGCGAGGGGGCGCGCAGCGCCGCTCGTACGCCGGGTGCGCCGAGCCGGGACGGTGCCACGGCGCCGCTTCCCAGAGGGACGTTCGCCCCCGCCTCGTCGAGCACGGGCGACGGTCACGGTCCCCGTGGCGATCAGCACGCCGCCTACGTGGCGGAGACCGCGCACACCGGGCTGATGCCCGGCGGCGCGCACCGGGCCGAGGGCGCGCCGACGCGTCACCGTCCCCACGACATCCTCGAATTCCCGGGCTAGGGCAGGCCGTTCCGCGTCTTTGACCTGCCGCGCGGGGGCGGCACAGGTCTGCCCGTCACACCCCTGAATTCGAAGGACCTTTCACATGCGTATCGCCATCCGCCGTTCCATCGCCGTCGTCGCCACCGCCACCGGCCTGCTGGCCCTCGGATCCGTCTCCGCCAACGCCGCCGAACTGCCCGGCACTTCGGACCTGCCCGCCGTCGGCTCGCTGACCGACGCGGGGAAGAAGGTGTCGGACACCGTTCCCGCCGTTCCCGCCGGGAAGGACCTCCCGGCCGGTCTGACGAAGGCGGCGAAGAAGGCCGTGAAGAAGGCCGGGCACGCCCTTCCCGCGCAGCACGGCGTCCCGGCCGACCTGTCTAAGGCGGCGAAGAAGGCCCAGCGCTCGATCCCCGCGCTGCCCGCCACCCCGGGCGTGCCGGCCGCCTCGGACCTGCCCGCCACCCCGGGCGTTCCCGCGCTTCCCGCGCTGCCCGGCGTGCCGGCCGCCTCGGACCTGACCACCGTTCCGGCCGTCCCGGCGCTGCCCGCCACCCCGGGTGTTCCCGAGGTTCCGGCGCTGCCCGCGACGGACGCGCTGCCCGTCACCGGTGGTCTGGGCCCGGTGCTCAACGCCCTGGGCGGGATCCACGCCTCGATCGCCAAGGGCGACCAGTACGGGCGTCTCCAGGAGGACCTGAACCGCGCCGTCCCCGGCACCGGCCTGGGCGACCCGGTCAACCTCACCAGCCTGGCCGACCCGGCCCAGCTCACCGCCCTGGCGGACCCGGCGCAGCTCACCGACCTGGCCGACCCGGCGCAGCTCACCGGCCTGACCGGTCTGGCCGACCCGGCGAGCCTCACCGCTCCGGTCGGCCTCGCCGACCTCACCCGGCTGACCGGCCAGGTGCCGTCCGTGCCGGCGCTGCCCGCGAAGCCGGGGCTGCCCAAGGTCCCGGGCGTCCCGGGGGTCCCGGGCGTTCCCGCGATCCCGGCCGTTCCGGCCGCCTCGACCGTGCCGGCCGTTCCCGCCGTCCCGGCGCTCCCCGGTAAGCCCGCGCTGCCCGGTGCCGCCGGCTCCGTCGTCGACGGTGCGACGGCCCTCGTCCTCCCGGCCGCCGCGCGGACCGTCGACGGGGTGAACCCGGCCGCCGTGCAGCACGTCGTCGTGACGCTGCTGCCCGCCGGCACCGTGCCCGCCGACCTGACCGACCCGGCCAACATCCCGGCGCTGCCGGGCGTCCCGTCCGTTCCCGCCGTCCCGGGCGTGCCTTCCGTGCCTTCCGTGCCCTCCGTTCCGGGCATCCCGGCCGGTGTGCCGTCGGTCCCCGGTGTGCCCGCCGGTGACGCCGTGCCCTCGGTCCCGGGCGTCCCCGCCGTCCCTGCGCTCCCGGCCCAGGGCGTCTGACGGCGGTAACACCGCGATGCTCCCCCTGCGCGGGTGACATCGCGTCATGAACAGCCGGGTGGCCCTCTGTGGGGGAGGGCCACCCGGCATCGTCATGTCCGGGGCCGGGCCGCTGCCGGCCCGGCCCCGGATGCGCGAACGGGCCCGGGGAGGGGTCCTGCCACCGGACGCCGCCGCCGGGCCCGTCCCCGGGCCGCCGGCGCCACGAAGCGGTGCTACGTCCCCGGGCCGCCGGTGCCGCGAATCGGTGCTACGAAGCGGGAACCTTCAGCCGGTCCCAGCTCGCCCGGCCCGGGATGCCGTCCGCGTCGTCGCCGTCGAAGCCCAGTTTCCGCTGCCAGGCGGCGTACGAGTCGCGGTCCGCGTCGGTCCACCGCGGGCCCGGGCCCTGCTGGTAGCGGCCGCAGCCCTCCGCGACCAGGCGTTCGCCCATCGCGGTGACGATCGCGCTGCTGGTGCCGGACCGGAAGAAGTCCGGCCCGGGGAACGGCTCGTAGGACGCGGGCCGCCCGCCGCCGTCCTCGCTCTCCCCGCCGTCCTCCGCGTCCCCGGCGTGGGCCGGCAGGGCGAGGCGGGCGCGGATGAGGGAGCGCAGCGTGTCCATGGAGAAGCCGCGCGGGTCGACCTTCCCCGGCTGCCACTCCAGATGGCCGATGACGGAGCGCTCGCCCCAGCCGTGGGCGCGGCAGAGCGCCGCCGATGCCCGGACGATCGCCCGGATCTGCTCCTCGGGCCACGGGTCGTCGCCGTCGCCGAGGTTGATGCACTCGAAGCCGTAGAAGTGCGGATTGCCGTCGGTGTCGGCGGCGTTGTCGTGCGGCAGCGCGCTCTCGCGGACGACGGCGCGCAGCACGTCGCCGTCGCCGGGCCCGGCGTGGTTGGCGCGGCCGTTGCCGACGAGGTGGACCTCCCCCTTCTTGTCGATCACCCCGTGGCACAGCGGTCCGGGCAGATCCGACCGGCCCTCGTAGCAGAGGGCGACGGAGTCGTCGGTGCCCTTGGTGGCGGTGTGGTGGATCATCACGCCGTTGAGCGGGCCCCAGGCGCCCTTCGCGTTGCGGTTGTGGGTGCGCCAGTCGCGCACCTCGTGGACGGTAAGACCCTCGTCGCGCAACGCCTTGAGCAGGTCGGATGCGGTCAGCGGTGTCGCCATCGATCTCCCCCATGCAGTGGATGTGGCCGTCGCCGGGCCGCCGCACCGCGGTGCGAGGGCCGGTTCCGGCAGCCGCGCGCCGGCCGGTCCGCGGGCGGCCGGACGGTGCGGGCACCCGGCCCCGGGCCGGGCACTCCCCTTGTACCCAGGCGGGCGGCGGGTAGTGCACCGGGGAGTGGTGCGCGGTCCGGCGCCCGGGCGGGAGCGTGCGCCGGGCGCTCGGGCCGCGGCCCGAGCGGGAGCGCGCTCGGTGGCCGGAATGTGGTGCGGAATCCGTGGCGGGGGCCGTTCGGGCGGTGACGTGAGGCGTTCCACAGTGACGGGGCCGGGCGGGGGAAAAACCGCCGGTCCCAGGCCTCCGTACGGGCGCTGCCTGGGATTCTGTGACCGTAATCACCGCTCCGGCGTGAGCTGTGATTTAGGGCCGCACCGCCTGCGGCGATAACCTGCGAGACGGACATGCCGCGTATTCGGTCACCGTGTACGCCTCCCCTGTGACAGCGCCGTCACGTTGCCCTTCGCGGCACGCCCATCGCAGAGAACGACCCGCGATCACTACGGCGATTCTGAGAAGACAAGGGACGGACGCGCGTGGACCTGTTCGAGTACCAGGCGAGGGACCTCTTCGCCAAGCACGGTGTACCGGTGCTGGCCGGTGAAGTCATCGACACGCCTGAGGCAGCCCGCGAGGCGACCGAGCGTCTGGGCGGCAAGTCGGTCGTCAAGGCGCAGGTGAAGGTCGGCGGCCGCGGCAAGGCCGGTGGCGTCAAGCTGGCCGCCACCCCCGACGAGGCGGTCGAGCACGCGACCAACATCCTCGGCATGGACATCAAGGGCCACACGGTCCACAAGGTGATGATCGCGGAGACCGCTCCCGAGATCGCCGAGGAGTACTACGTCTCGTACCTCCTCGACCGGACCAACCGCACCTTCCTGGCCATGGCCTCCGTCGCCGGTGGCATGGACATCGAAGAGGTCGCGGCGACCACGCCCGAGAAGCTCGCCAAGATCCCGGTCGACGCCAACGAGGGCGTCACCAAGGAGAAGGCCCAGGAGATCGTCGCCGCGGCGCAGTTCCCGGCCGAGGTCGCCGACAAGGTCGCCGACGTCCTGGTCACCCTCTGGAAGACCTTCGTCGCCGAGGACGCGCTCCTCGTCGAGGTCAACCCGCTGGCCAAGGTCGCCTCCGGTGACGTGCTCGCCCTCGACGGCAAGGTGTCCCTGGACGCCAACGCCGAGTTCCGCCAGCCGGAGCACGAGGCCCTGGAGGACAAGGCCGCGGCGAACCCGCTGGAGGCCGCCGCCAAGGCCAAGGGCCTGAACTACGTCAAGCTCGAGGGCGAGGTCGGCATCATCGGTAACGGTGCCGGTCTGGTCATGTCGACCCTGGACGTCGTCGCCTACGCCGGTGAGAACCACGGTGGCGTCAAGCCCGCCAACTTCCTCGACATCGGTGGCGGCGCCTCCGCCGAGGTCATGGCGAACGGCCTGGAGATCATCCTCGGCGACCCGGACGTCAAGTCCGTCTTCGTCAACGTCTTCGGTGGCATCACCGCCTGTGACGAGGTCGCCAACGGCATCGTCCAGGCCCTGGAGCTGCTGAAGTCCAAGGGTGAGAACGTCAGCAAGCCGCTGGTCGTGCGCCTCGACGGCAACAACGCGGAGCTGGGTCGCAAGATCCTCAGCGACGCCAACCACCCGCTGGTGCAGCGCGTGGACACCATGGACGGCGCGGCCGACAAGGCCGCCGAGCTCGCGGCTGCGAAGTAAGGGACGAGGTCAGACACCACCATGGCTATCTTCCTCACCAAGGACAGCAAGGTCATCGTCCAGGGGATGACCGGCGCCACCGGCATGAAGCACACCAAGCTCATGCTCGGTGACGGCACCAACATCGTCGGCGGCGTGAACCCCCGCAAGGCCGGCGAGAAGGTCGACTTCGACGGCACCGAGGTGCCCGTCTTCGGCACCGTCGCCGAGGCGATGGAGCAGACCGGCGCCGACGTCTCCGTCATCTTCGTGCCGCCGAAGTTCGCGAAGGCCGCCGTCGTCGAGGCGATCGACGCCGAGATCGGTCTCGCCGTCGTGATCACCGAGGGCATCGCGGTCCACGACTCCGCCGCCTTCTGGGCGCACGCCAAGACCAAGGGCAACAAGACCCGGATCATCGGTCCGAACTGCCCCGGTCTGATCACCCCCGGCCAGTCCAACGCCGGCATCATCCCGGGCGACATCACCAAGCCCGGCAAGATCGGTCTGGTGTCGAAGTCCGGCACGCTGACCTACCAGATGATGTACGAGCTGCGTGACATCGGCTTCACCTCGGCCGTCGGCATCGGTGGCGACCCGGTCATCGGCACCACCCACATCGACGCTCTGGAGGCCTTCGAGGCCGACCCGGAGACCGAGCTGATCGTCATGATCGGTGAGATCGGCGGCGACGCCGAGGAGCGTGCGGCCGACTTCATCAAGGCCAACGTCACCAAGCCGGTCGTCGGCTACGTCGCGGGCTTCACCGCGCCCGAGGGCAAGACCATGGGCCACGCCGGCGCCATCGTCTCCGGCTCCTCCGGCACCGCCCAGGCGAAGAAGGAGGCCCTGGAGGCCGCCGGCGTCAAGGTCGGCAAGACCCCCTCGGAGACCGCCCGCCTGGCCCGCGAGATCCTCGTCGGCTGACGGCAGTCCTTCCGGTGACACCGGGCCCGTACCCCTTCGGGGGTGCGGGCCCGGTGTCGTTTTCCGGTCAGCGGGGCGAGCGGCCCGGTGTGGTTTCCCGTCAGCGGGGCGACGGGCCCGGCGGGGACGGATGGGCCGCCGGGGGCGGGACGGCGCGGGGTGCGGCGGATCCGGGGGTGGCCGGTACCGGTGCGGCCGCTTGCGGCGGGGCCGGGGCGGGCGCGGGCGGTGGCGCCGCCGCGGACGCGGCCGGTCCGGGTGGCGGGGGCGGGGCGTCCCTCTGTGGGGCGGCGGAGGGCGCGGGGCCCGGGGCCGGTGGCGGGCCGGGGTGGCCGCCGGGCGCGGGGGAGGGGCGGACGGGCTTGCCGTCGCCGTCGTCGTCCACCGCGCCTACGCCCTCGCCGTCCCGGGCGGGCGGGGCGTCCCCGTAGGCGTCCGGGCCGTCGGCGGAGGCATCGGGCGCCGGGCTGCCGTGCGGGGCCTCGGCGGCGTCGTCGGGGGGCCGGTGGGTGCTCGGGTCCGTGGCGGGGCGGGCGGGGATGGACGCCCGGGGGTGCGGCGGGGGCGCGGGCTGGTCGTGCCATACGGCGGTGACCAGGGCGAACACCGTGGTGGCGGCGAGCAGACCGGACAGTCCGAGCGCGCCGTAGGTCAGCCGGCGCACGCTCAGATCGCTGCCACCGCGCACCGCCTCGGGGGCGGGCGGCGCCACCGGCTGGGCGGCGGCGAGCGCGGCGAGCCGGTCGTGCAGGATCGCGCCCTGCCGCTCCGGGGACCGGGCGGACAGCTCCAGCTCGGGCAGCCGCTCCGCGACCGTCGACCGCGCGTGGGTCAGCCGCCCGGCCGCCGCCCGGGTGCTGGCCTCCACCTCGGCGGCGGTCGCGCGCAGCCCGAGCCCGACGCCGTCGTGCAGCACCAGCGCCCGCCGGTAGGGGGCGGGCAGCTCCAGCAGGGCGCCCAGCAGTGCCCGGTCGCCGGGGTCGGCGGGCGGCGGCGCGGGCGCGGTGGGCGTCGGCCGCTCCGCCGTCCGGGTGCCGGCGCGCAGCCCGTGCCACGGCGACAGCGCGTACTCGTGGGCGGCGGCCCGCACCCAGCTGACCGGATCGCGGTCCACGGCCACCTCGGGCCACCGCTGCCACGCCAGCCGGAACGCCCGCTCGACCGCCTCCTGCGCGCGCCGGGGCCGCCCGGTGAGCAGATACGCCTGCCGGATCAGCGGCTCGGCATGGCGCGCGTACAGGGCGTCGAACGCGGCGACGGCGGCGGCGCCGGGGTCCTGCACCGGGCCCGGACCCGGGCCGGTGCGGACGCCGGGCCGGGGCGGGGTGATGGTGATGACCGGGAACTCCATGGTGTCCGCCGGGTCGCCGGTGAGGATCGGCAGCTCGGCGGTGTCGTCGAGGTCGGGATCGGGCCCGGGGCGGCGGTCGGCGCCGGGGACCGGTCCGGTGCCGTGCGGCTCGGTGCCGTGCGGCTCGGGGGCGGGCCCCGGATCCCGTTCCGCCGGCCCGGCGCCGGGCGCGGGTGTCGGCGGGGTGGTGTTCCCCCGTGCCGGGGGGTGCCGTGGGTGGCGCTCCGGGTCCGGTCGGTCCGGTTGCTGTTGGTTGCGGTGACTCATGCCGTCCTCTCCACGCGTCCCGGGCGCTCCGGGCGGTACGCGGTACGTGGTGCACAAGGGGGTCGGTCGCCGGGCGAAGTGGCCTCGGGGGCGGGCAAGGGATCGAGGGGACGAAGGATCGGGGGATGGAGAGATTTGGGGATGGAGGGATTGAGGGATCGGGAGGTTGGGAGGTCGTGAGGTCGGGGGAACATCCGGAACACAAGACAGTGTGAAAAACCGAATAAGCGGATCATGTGCGACACGTCGATCATTTGGTCACTACGCGGATGAATCGGGTGTTGTTGGCAGCATGGCGCCGTGAGCCAGCTGACCGACCGTGGCCCCGGAACGTTCCCGCGCGAGCGCCCCGCCGCGCTCGGCCCGTCCGCGCGCGGCCCGTCCGAGACCGGCGCGGCCCTCTTCGGCGGAATGACGGCCGCCGGGCTCGGCCTCGGCGCGGTCACCGTCGCGGTGCTCCTGGTGTGGGTCGCCTCGCCCTACCCCGGCGGCGACCCGTCGGAGGCCCTGCACCTCGCCGCCGACCTGTGGCTCCTGGCGCACGGCGCCGACCTGGTCCGCACCGTCACGCTCTCCGGCGCACCGGCCCCGGTGGCGCTCACCCCGCTGCTGTTCGGCGCGCTGCCCGTCTGGCTGCTCCACCGGGCCGCCCGCCACCTCCTCGACGCCCCGGACGGCGACGGCCGCCACACCGCCGCGCCGGACTCCCCCAACACCTCGACGGCCGCCCGGCTGGCGCCCCTGCTCGCCGGATACCTGCTGGTCACCGCCGGTGTGGTCGCCTACGCCTCGACGGGCCCGCTGCGCGTGGACCCGCTCGGCGCCGCGCTCTGGATCCCCGCCGTCGTCGCCGGCACGCTCGCCCTCAGCGTCTGGTACGAGCACGGGCGGGACGAGGCGCTGCCGCCGGGCGCGCGGATCGCTCCGGGAGGCGCGCGGAGCGCGGCCGTGCGCCGGGCGGCGACCGCCGCCACCCTCGCGCTGCTCGGCTGCGGCGCGGCGCTCACCCTCGTAGGACTGGTCCGGCACGCCGGGGCCGCCCGGCACGACCTCCTCGTCCTCGCCCCCGACTGGGTCGGCCGCGGCACCGTGCTGCTGCTCTGCCTCGCCCTCCTGCCGAACGCGGCCGTCTGGGGCGCCGCATACGCCCTGGGGCCCGGCTTCACCGCGGGCGCGGGCGCCCTCGCGGGCCCGCTGGGCACCTCGGCACCGCCCGCCCTCCCGCGCTTCCCGCTCCTCGCCGCCCTCCCGGAACCCGGCCCCGGCACGCCGCTGACCTGGTCCGTCGCGGCCGGGCCGCTCCTGGCGGGGGTGCTGCTCGGCCGATACGTGGCCCATGCCGCGGCGCGGCCGGACGCCGGAGGGCCCTGGCGGCGCCGGACCACCCTGGGCGTGGCCGCCCTCGCGGCCGGGACCTGCGGCGCCATGACGGCGCTGCTCGCCGCGCTGGCGGGCGGCGCCCTGGGCACCGGGAGCCTGGCGCTGTTCGGCCCGGCCTGGTGGCTCACCGGCCTCGCCGCCACCGCCTGGACCGCCCTGACGGGCCTCCCGTGCGCCCTCCTGCTGCGCGCCTGCCGCCTCCACTCCCAGCGGAAGCGGGACCGGGAGGCGACCGGCGCGGTGCCGGCGCCCTCCGGGGCGTACGCCGGTGACGAGGCGCACGCGCCCGCCGGCGAGCGCCGGTCCCGCCGTACGGACGGCGGTGCGAAGGACGGCCCGGACGAGACCCGGCGGCCCGGACGCAAGGCCCGGCGCGCGGCGCGGAAGGCGGAGAGATCGGAGAAGACGGAGAGATCGGAGAAGTTGGAGGGGGAGAGGGCGAAGGCGGAGCGGGGAGCCGCGGCGGAGGCGCATGAGACCGCGAAGCCGGACCGTGAGGCGACGAAGCCGGACCAGGAGACCGCGAAGCCGGACCGGAAGGCCGTGAAGGCGGAGCGCAAGGCCGCACGGGCGGAGCGGAAGGCGGCGAAGGCGGAGCGCAAGGCCGCGAAGGCCGAGCGGATGGCGGCCGGGGCCGCGGGGGCGGGCGCCGGGCGGCAGGGCCGTGACCAGGAGTCCTGTGACGAGTACGGGCTCGACATCCTCCTGCACCGGTTCGACCCCTGGCACGAGGACGGGAGCAGCCCGGCGCGGTGGGCCGAGCCGCGGGCCCACTCGGACGGGGAGCCGCCGGAGCAGCGGGAAGAGTGCGGTCCGACGGCGCCGGCCGTGCCGGCCGGGAGCCCCGCCGCGGCCGCCCCGGCGCCGGAGAACCGGCGAGCCCCCTGACGCGGCCGCGGATCCGGCGGCACGTCAGGGGGCTCGAAGCGCTCCCGGGCACCCGGGGCGACCGGGGCACCGCCCCGGCGCGGGCGATCAGGTCACCGCCCCGGCTACTCCTCCTGGGAGCCCAGCAGCGGGCGGAACTCCTTCGGGAGCAGCTTTTCGCAGGACTTGGCGGAGGCGCGGGTCAGGGCGTCGTCGACGCAGGTGAAGTAGTCGCGGTAGGCGAGCTTCACGAAGAACGTCGCCGCCACCATCAGCAACGCCAAGGACGCCGCGACCAGACCGCTGACCGCCGCCGTGGTCTGCGGCCGCCGGCCGGCGGACGGCGCGGCCGGGCCGGTTCCGGAGGGGGCGGCGGACGGCGTCGGGCGGCCCTCCATGGCCGCCGTCGTCGCAGCGGCGGACGGCTTCCCGGCGCGCGGCTTGGCGCGCAGCGAGCTGATCCCCCAGTAGAGGGCGAGCGCGCCGAGCAGCAGCGCCACCTCCGGGAGGCTGAAGAGGGCGAAGAAGAACGCCCACATGCCGGCGAGCAGCGCGTAACGGGCGCGCCGCTGCGCCGGGTCGGTCGGGTCCCAGCGCAGTCCGCCGGGGCGCCCCTCGGGGCCGGTCTGTCCGGTGGGGCGCCCGGGGCGGTTGCCGAAGCCGCCGCTCTGCCGGCCCGGCTGCCGGCTGCTCCACTGGCTGCCCCAGGCCGGCGGCCCCTCCTCGCCCTGACCGCCCTCGGGGTGCGAGCCCTGGGAGCCGTCCTGCCCGGCCCGGCGGCGCGGGCGCCACTCCTGGTCCGGAGCGCCCTCGGGCGGCGGCGCGAAGGGATTGCGCTCCTCCTGACCGGAGCCGGAGCCGGAGCCCGTGCCCGATCCCGTACCGGAGCCGTCGTCGGACCCCGAGCCCGTACCGGACCCCGGCTCCGTGCCGTTCCCGGACCTCCCGGGCTCCTCCGACCGCAGCGCGAGGCCGCCGCCGGGGGACCGCAGGGAGAACGGGGCGGAGGAGGCAACGGCGGCGGAGGGGATGCCCTCTCCCGGCAGGCGGGCCGTCCCGGGGGACGTCGCGGGCAGCGGGAGGAGGGGGGCCGCGCGGCGGCGTCGGTCCGGCATCTGGAGTGAGTCTTCCCTTTGTCTCGGCCGCCCTTCCGGCCCGGGGCCGGGGGGACGAGCACCACGAACTACATGCGTTCCTGCGCCTGACGCTACCTCCCGTGCCCGCCCCCGTCCCGTGGGGGCCGCGCGGTGTGCCGGTATCGTTGCTGACGGTCGGCGCCTTCGTAGGGTTCCCCGTATTCACGCGACCCATGGCTTCGTACGACCGCACAAACGCCGGACAAGGTCGTCGGGCGGTGCGGGCACCGGCCCGCAGCACCCACGCCCACCGCACCGCAGCAGCACCCCGCGAGAAAGACCCCCACCGTGGATCCCCTTCTCCCCCCGCGCCGCCCGGACGCCGAGGCGTCCCCGGTCCGGCTCGTCGTTCTCGTCTCCGGCTCCGGCACCAACCTCCAGGCGCTGCTGGACGCCGTCGAGGAGGCGGGGCCCGCCGAGTACGGCGCGCAGATCGTCGCCGTCGGCGCCGACCGCGAGAACATCGCCGGTCTGGAGCGCGCCGAGCGCGCCGGGCTGCCGACCTTCGTCTGCAAGGTCCGCGACCACGCCTCGCGCGCCGAGTGGGACGCCGCGCTCACCGCCGCCACCGCCGCCCACGCACCGGACCTCGTCGTCTCCGCCGGGTTCATGAAGATCCTCGGCCCCGCGTTCCTGGCCCGCTTCGGCGGCCGGGTGGTCAACACCCACCCCGCCCTGCTGCCCAGTTTTCCCGGGGCCCACGGCGTCCGCGACGCGCTCGCGTACGGCGCGAAGGTCACCGGGTGCACCGTCCACTTCGTCGACGAAGGCGTCGACACCGGGCCGATCATCGCGCAGGGCGTGGTGGAGGTCCGGGACGAGGACGACGAAGCCGCGCTGCACGAGCGCATCAAGGAAGTCGAGCGCACTCTGCTCGTCGAGGTCGTGGGGCGTCTGGCCCGTCACGGCTACCGCATTGAGGGACGAAAGGTACGTATCTCTTGACCGCCACCGCCGAAGACAGCAAGCGACCGATCCGCCGGGCGCTGGTCAGCGTCTACGACAAGTCCGGCCTGGAGGAGCTGGCGCAGGGGCTGCACGCGGCCGGTGTCCAGCTGGTGTCGACCGGCTCGACCGCCGGGAGGATCGCCGCCGCCGGTGTGCCGGTCACCAAGGTCGAGGAGCTGACCGGCTTCCCCGAGTGCCTGGACGGCCGGGTCAAGACGCTGCACCCCAAGGTGCACGCGGGCATCCTCGCCGACCTGCGGCTGACCGAGCACCAAAAGCAGCTGGCCGACCTCGGCGTCGAGCCGTTCGACCTGGTGATCGTCAACCTCTACCCGTTCCGGGAGACCGTCGCCTCCGGCGCCACCCCCGACGAGTGCGTCGAGCAGATCGACATCGGCGGCCCCTCGATGGTCCGCGCCGCCGCCAAGAACCACCCGTCGGTCGCCGTCGTCGTCAACCCCGCCCGCTACGGCGAGGTCCTCGAAGCCGCGGCCCAGGGCGGCTTCGACCTCACCGCCCGCAAGCGGCTCGCCGCCGAGGCGTTCCAGCACACCGCCGCCTACGACGTGGCCGTCGCCTCCTGGTTCGCCGCCGACTACGCCGCCGCCGACGACTCCGGCTTCCCCGACTTCCTCGGCTCCGCCCTGGAGCGCAAGAACGTCCTGCGCTACGGCGAGAACCCGCACCAGGGCGCCGCGCTCTACCTCGACCCGGCCACGCCGGGCGGCCTCGCCGACGCCGAGCAACTGCACGGCAAGGAGATGTCGTACAACAACTTCACCGACACGGACGCCGCGCGCCGTGCCGCGTACGACCACGACGAGCCGTGCGTGGCGATCATCAAGCACGCCAACCCCTGCGGCATCGCGATCGGCGCGGACGTCGCCGAGGCGCACCGCAAGGCCCACGAGTGCGACCCGCTCTCCGCGTTCGGCGGCGTCATCGCCGTCAACCGCCCGGTCAGCAAGGCGATGGCCGAGCAGGTCGCGGAGATCTTCACCGAGGTCATCGTGGCGCCCGGCTACGAGGACGGCGCGCTGGAGGCGCTGACCAAGAAGAAGAACATCCGGGTGCTGCGGGTGCTCGGCGCCCCGGGGGCGTCCGTCGAGGTCAAGCCGATCGACGGCGGCGCGCTCCTCCAGGTCACCGACTGCCTCCAGGCCGACGGCGACGACCCGGCCAACTGGACGCTGGCCGCCGGCGAGGCGCTGGCCGAGGACGAACTGGCCGAGCTGGCCTTCGCCTGGCGCGCCGGGCGGGCGGTGAAGTCCAACGCGATCCTGCTCGCCAAGGACGGCGCCACCGTCGGCGTCGGCATGGGCCAGGTCAACCGCGTCGACTCCGCCAAGCTCGCCGTGCAGCGCGCGGGCGAGGAGCGGGCGCGGGGCGCGTACGCCGCCTCCGACGCGTTCTTCCCCTTCCCCGACGGCTTCGAGGTGCTGGCCGAGGCGGGCGTCAAGGCCGTGGCACAGCCCGGCGGTTCGATCCGCGACGAGCAGGTCGTCGAGGCCGCCAGGAAGGCGGGCGTGACGATGTACTTCACGGGGACGCGGCACTTCTTCCACTGAGCCGGGACCCGGACGGGCCGCGCATCCTCCGTGGGATGCGCGGCCCGCGTGCGCTCAGCCCTGGACGGAGCTGGCCTTGTTGTCGAACGAGCCGAGGGTCGCGGCGTACCCGGGGGCGCTGAGGTTGATCTGCGTTCCCTTCCCGCCGCGGTACTGGGCCAGCCAGGCCCGGTCGCCCTTCTTCTGGTTGTTGCGCCAGGACGAGGTGCGGTTGTCGAAGCCGTAGTTGTCCAAGTCGTCCCAGTAGTCGTCGTTGAAGATCATCCGGCGGCCGCCGCCGTGCGAGTACTGGTACAGGCACACCCAGCCGTTGGCGCACGCCGGGATGGACGCGGCACCGGCCCGGGCGTTCTGCCGCAGCGGGTCGGTGGACGCCCGGTAGCCGGTGGCCTTGTCGGCGGCGGCCGTGGTGGCGTAGCAGCGGATGTCGTCCGCCGCGAACACCGCGCAGGCCTCGGCGCCCTGCCAGCCCTTGGCCAGATCGATGGTGCGGCCCTGGTACGCGGCGAGCGCGCCGTGGGCGGAGCCGCTCTCGGCCTGCGCGGTTTGGGCGAGGCCGGTGAGCGCGATGCCGCCGGCGAGCGCGGCGGCGGCGACGGTCCTGCGGATCGATCGCATGGGTTCTTCCCCTCTCCGTGCCACCCCCGTGATGGCACCCTCACACCATCCCGGGGCCGCCCGCCGCCGGGAACCTCGGACCTGCGAGGGTGCTCAAGTCGCCGCCGGCGTGTACTCCTTGAGGTGCCGCGCGACCTCGTCCGCGTACGGCTTCTCCTTGGGGAGGACACCGCCCGCCTCGTTCACCTTCTGGACCGACGTCCGGTACGCCGCCGCCATCGCCGGCCGCCGATCCCCTTTGACGTCCGCCGACAGAGACCGCGAGATGTCGCACAGATACCGCCCCACCGCCGGGATGGACACCTCCGGCGGGAACGGCGGCTTCATCGCGCGCTCGCCGCCTCGGGGACGCCGGTCGGGCGGCAGCCAGTAGTAGAGGACGGACGGGGTCCAGCGGGCGATGCCGTACTCGTTGGCCGCGGGGTCGGAGAGGTTCGGGTCGAAACCGGACTCCGTCCTCAGCAGGGCGGCGATCAGGGGGCTGCTGACCTCGGAGCTGTCGCAGGAGTGCGCCGCGTCGACGATCAGCTTGCGGTAGGCGACCGGGATGCCGCGGTCGGTGCGGAGTTCGGCCGCGCCGTACGCCGCCGGGTCCGGCGGGGCGTCGCGCAAGGTGTAGAGCCCGCCGCCGAGTGCCGCGAGGGCGATGGCCGCGGCCACCCAGACGCGCGGGCGGACGCGGCGCGGGCGCAGCCGGGGCAGGCGCGGCGAGGGGCCGGTGCCCGCGGCCGCCTCGACGCGGCGCAGCAGCGTGGCGGCGTCGTGCGCGGCGCGGGCGGCGTGGTCGCGGGCCAGGCAGTCGGTGACGATCTCCCGCCAGCCGTCCGGCAGCTGCGGCGAGAGGCGTAGCTCCTCGGTGCCGCGGGCGTACCGCAGCAGGGCGTCGCGGCGGGCGGCCGGGGAGCCGCCGGGCAGCGGCGGGACGCCGGTCAGCAGCAGATGGGCGAGGACGCCGAAGGCCCAGATGTCGGCGGTCGGGCGGATCTGCCGGCCGTGCGCGGAGACCTCCGACCACAGCAGCTCGGGCGGGGTGTAGTCGGGCGTGGCGAACGCCGGGGCGTAGGCGTGGGTGCCGTCCATCTCGGCGGCGAGATTGAAGTCGCCCAGCCGTACGCAGACGGCGTCCGGCCCGCCGCCGTCGGTGTCCGGCGGCATCAGCAGGACGTTGGCGGGCTTGAGGTCGCCGTGCACCCAGCCCGCGTGGTGGAGCTGGGACAGCCCCTCGCAGACCTGCGCGAGCAGCGCGGGCGCCGCGGGCACCGGCCCGGGGGCCGAGCGCCGCAGCAGATCCTCGACGGACCCCTCGGCGCGCTCCAGGACGAGCACGGTCGCGCCGTCCAGCGCCGGGCGCCGCGGATCGTCGACGGTCAGCGTCTCGAACATCCTGATCAGGCGCGGCCGTTGCAGCCTGCGGTGGACGTCCAGCTCACGGCGGGCCAGGTCCTGGAGGTGGCGCAGCTGGCGCGGGGTGCGGGTGCCGGTGGGCAGGAACTTCAGCGCCGCGGTGTCCGGCAGGCCGTCGCCGGGGCCGGTGCGGCGGGCGGCGTAGACGCTGCCGAACGCGCCGGAGGCGAGCGGTTCGCGGACCGTCCAGCGGCCGATGCGGTAGCCCACCGGGACCGTGACGGTGTGCCCGGCGCGCTCCGTCATGCCGCGGTCCGCCCGTCCAGGACCGCCAGATCGTCCTCGTCGACGAGGTTGAAGCGCAGCGCGAGCGAGACCAGGCTCTCCTTCTTGCCGTTGAGCCGCGGCCCGCCGCCGGCCGCCTCCGGCGGTTGTTTGAGGCGGAGTTTGACGGCGAGATAGTCGACGTTCCACTGGACGGCGGCGCGGCCCGCGGCCGGCCACACCGGGCGCAGCCGCGCGGTGATCTGCTCGACGGTCGGCAGCGGCGCGTGCGGGGCGCCGCGCAGCCGCGGCTCGCAGAGCGCGGCGAGGACCTGGAAGTACCGCTTGGTGCGGTCCAGCGGGAAGGCCGGGGCGGTGAGTTCGGCGGCCGGTTCGCCGTCGGATCCGTCCGGCGCCGCCGGGTCCGCGTAGTCGTGGCGCGGCGCCCAGACCTCGAAGCTCAGCAGATCACCGGCGGCGGGCAGCACCACGCGGGAGAACTCGAACGGCACCGGCGCATCGAGCCGGCCCGGCGCGATCTTGATGTGCTCCCCGGCGCCCTCCGGGTTCTCCACGACGTACGTCTGGCGCGCGCTGAGGTTGCCGATCGTCCAGTACGTGCCGGTGGCGGTGATCCGGCCGGCCGTACGGGAGACGCCGCCGTGGGCGAGCGGGAGATGGCGGGCCGGGTCGGGGCCGGTGGTGCGGCGGCCGAAGGTCAGGGATTCGCCGGGTGCGAGACGGAGCTGCGAGGCCGGTCCGGTGCTGTGCGCGGGCACGACGATGATGCTGTGCACGGTCATTCCTTCCCCCGAGAACGCCAGGGGCAGGGTAGCGGCGGAGGGAGATCGCCCTCTCCCCGTCGCGCAAAAGTGTGACGAACGGTCAGGGTGGGGCGGCCGGACGGGATGTCCGGGTCGTCCACGTCCGCCCATTCGGTCGAGGTTCCCGCCGACCGGCCCGAGGATGCCGCGCCCCGGCGCCACGAGCCCCTACCCTGCCGACGTGACGCACACCGCATCGTCTCCGACCAGGCCGCCGACGCCGGAAGAGGTCGGCGCCAGCTACGACGAGCTGGGCCCGCTGTTCCCCCTGATCTTCGGCCGTACCGCCCTGCACATCGGGCAGTGGAGCGAGCCCGGCGCGCCGGCGCCCGTCCGCGATCTGCCGGAGCTGTCGGACCGGGCCATGGACCGCCAGACCGACTGGTACACCCGGCTCCTCGCGCCGGACGCGGACACCCATGTCCTCGACATCGGCTGCGGCACCGGGGGCCCGGCCCTGCGCATCGCCCGGCGCACCGGGGCGCGCGTCACCGGCATCACCATCAGCCGTACGCAGGCCGCCGAGTGCGCCGACCGGGCGCGGGAGGCCGCACTCACCGACCGGGTCACGTTCGACCACGGTGACGCGATGAACCTGCCGTACAGGGACGGAAGTTTCGGGGCGGCGCTGGCCGTGGACTCGCTGTGCCATATGCACGACCGGCCCCGCGCGCTGGCCGAGGCCCGCCGCGTCCTGCGGCCGGGCGGCCGGCTGCTGCTGACGGAGTTCACCCTGCGGGGCAGGCCCAGCCGTGAGCAGCTGGCGGCGCACCACGGGATGTGGATCAGCGCGCCGCTGGTGACGGTGGCCGAGGTGCTGGCGATGGCCGAGGGCGCCGGATGGGAGATGGAGCAGGTCATCGACGACAACGCCAACATGGCCATGACCGGTGAGGTGATGGCCCTTCTCTACCGCGATCGGCACGACGAGGTGCTGGACCGCCTCGGCGCCGAGGCGACGGCGCGGCTGGACGCGTCGATGCCGCTGCTGCGCAGCTTCAACCGCGACCACCTCGGGCACGCGGTGTTCCTCCTCCGCAGGCCCTGACGAGTGCGCCCCCGGACAGCCCGCAGGCCCCCTCCCGTACCGGTGGGAGGGGGCCTGCGGGGAGCGGCGGCGCGTCAGTAGCGCGGGCGGTTGAACCAGGCCTTGGCGTCCTCCTTCGAGCTGAAGGCGATGATCATGACGCCCAGCACGGAGTGGATCAGGCCGAAGGGGAAGACGAAGAAGCTGACGACCAGCGTCGCCGCGCCGAAGACGGCGGCGCCGACCCGGACGCCGTTGCCACCGCTCGCGAACTGCAGCGCCAGCACGACGGCCAGCACGGTGAAGATCGCGATGAACACGATCAGGACGATCAGCAGGCCCTTGCCGACGTTGGCCGCGGCGTGGTTGTCGTCCGTGATGGCGTCCTTCGCCGCCTTGCTCACCGCGCCGAGCCCGGTCACCGCCAGGCACAGCCCGATGAGGTTCAGCCCGGCGAGCACGAACAGCAGCACCCGGGCGGCCTTCAGCCCGCCGGGCATGCCGGTGAGCTGCGGCCCGGGCACCCCGCCCGGCGGCATCCCCGGCGGCATCCCGCCGCCCGGGTAGGGCCCGTAGGGGGCGGGCGGCTGAGGGGGGCCGTAGCCGGGCTGGGGGACGGGCGGCTGGCTGTAGGGGTTCTGGTTCGGGTAACTCACGGGCGCTGTCCTTCAGGCGGGAGGGCCGGATGGTCCGGGGCGCGGTGGCCGGGTCCCAAGGCGCCGCGAAGGCCCCGGCCGCGGGGCGGCGAGGGCCTTCGGGGCGACGCGGGGGAGCGGCCCCGCACCGGCTCACTGGGTCTTGACGACGACCGAGCTGACGATCTTGTCGGCGAAGGTCTGGGACTTCTCGTCCCACAGCGGCCACCAGTAGCCCAGACCGCACAGCGGACCGTCCACGGCGTGGCAGATCTTCCGGAGCAGGGCCATGCCGAAGCCCAGCGGCTGGCCGGTGGCCTCGCTGACGACCCGGATGTTCAGCGCCTTCTTGCCGGGCGTCTGACCGGTGCTGCCTTCCTTGACGATCAGGAAGATGCCACCGGCCAGCGAGATCAGGCCCGCGAGGGCGAACAGGATCAGGGCGAACACCGGGGCGCCGGAGGACGTGGAGTTGAGGGCGTCGTTGACGCACTGGCTGTCGCCCGGCGCACAGCTGTTGATGTCCGACTGGGTCGAGCTGGCCGACGAGGCGGCGACGATGATCCCGATGATGTAGAGGATCATCGGCAGGACGCCGATGATCAGGCCGTCGATCAGGGTCGCGCCGACGCGGGCGCCCCAGCTCGCGTAGCCCGTGGGCATGCCGGGCATCCCGCCCTGCTGGGGGTAGCCGCCCTGCTGCGGGTAGCCGTAGCCCGGCTGCGGCGCCGCCTGCTGCTGGGGGTAGCCGTAGGGCTGCTGGGGAGCGGCGGGCTGCTGCTGGGGGTAGCCGTAACCGGGCTGGCCGCCCTGCGGCGGGACCGGCGGCTGCTGGCCGTACGGCGCCTGCGGCGGCTGCTGCGGCTGCTGGCCGTACGGGTTGTTGGGGTCGCCGAAGCTCATGTGGTGTTTTCCTCCGTTGGGTCAGTGGGGGACGACGCGGTGCGACCTCGGAGGAATACAGGTTGTTTCACTTGGCTTGCCCCCGATGGTGCCTGCGGCACTGGCCGACAATCCTTCTAGCTGTCGATGAACGTTGTCCAGTCGCGGCGGGAAGGTGTTGTGCAAGTGCAATGATCAAATTCCGTTTTTCGGGCATCGACCGGCCCTGACCGGCAGCGGCGGGCCCTGATTGGAACGCGACCGCCTCCATCCGGGAGGATGGGGGTATGAGCGCCCAGATTCTCGATGGCAAGGCCACCGCCGCCGCGATCAAGTCCGAACTGACCGAGCGGGTGGAAGCGCTGAAGGCCAAGGGCGTGCAGCCCGGTCTCGGCACCGTCCTGGTCGGCGACGACCCCGGCAGCCGCTGGTACGTCAACGGCAAGCACCGCGACTGCGCGCAGGTCGGCATCGCCTCCCTCCAGCGTGAGCTGCCCGCGAGCGCCACCCAGGAGGAGATCGAGGCGGTCGTCCGGGAGCTGAACGACAACCCCGAGTGCACCGGCTACATCGTCCAACTGCCGCTCCCCAAGGGCATCGACACCAACCGCGTCCTTGAGCTGATGGACCCGGCCAAGGACGCCGACGGCCTGCACCCGATGAGCCTGGGCAAGCTCGTCCTCGGCGAGACCGGCCCGCTGCCCTGCACCCCGTACGGCATCGTGGAGCTGCTGCGCCGCCACGGCGTGCAGATCAACGGCGCGCACGTCGTCGTGGTCGGCCGCGGTATCACCATCGGGCGCCCGATGCCGCTGGTGCTCACCCGCAAGTCGGAGAACGCCACGGTCACGCAGTGCCACACCGGCACCCGCGACCTGTCCGCGCACCTCAAGCAGGCGGACATCATCGTCGCCGCCGCCGGCGTGCCGCACCTCGTCAAGCCCGAGGACGTCAAGCCGGGCGCGGCCGTCCTCGACGTCGGCGTCAGCCGGGACGAGAACGGCAAGATCGTCGGCGATGTGCACCCCGGCGTCGCCGAGGTGGCCGGCTGGGTCGCCCCGAACCCGGGCGGCGTCGGCCCGATGACCCGCGCCCAGCTGCTGGTCAACGTCGTCGAGGCGGCCGAGCGCCTGGCCGGCTGACCGGCCACCCACGACCGAGGACGACGGACGGCACGACGATGAACACGGAAGGACGGGCGGCCATGGGCGATGCAGCGCATCCGGACGGCGCGTCCGGGATCCGGCGCCTGACGCGCCGCTTCCCGCAGCTGACGAGGGACACCGCACGCCCGCAGGGCGGCGGCCGGGCGGCACCGGGCGACGCCCCGGCACCGGCCCGCCAGTGGCCGCTGCTCGCGGTCATGGGCGGCGTCGGCCTCGGGCTGCTGCTCGTCGCGGTGGACGTCTTCCGGCTCGGCGCGATCGTGATCGGCCTGGCCCTGCTGGGCGGCGCCGCGCTCCGCTGGTCGCTGCCCTCGGTCGGCATGCTGGCGGTCCGCTCCCGCTTCACGGACATCCTGACGTACGGCGTCCTGGGCTTCGTGATCGTGATCCTGGCCCTGATGGTGCAGCCCAAGCCGTGGCTGCACCTGCCGTTCCTCGACGATCTGGTGCATCTCACGGTGCGGTAGGCGCCGCAGCCGAGCCGCTGCCGACAGGCCGCCTTTCCCTTGGGGGAGGCGGCCTGTCGTTGTGCGTGCGGCCCGCATCGGGCCCGGGGCGCCGTCCATCAGTCCGTACGTAACGGGCGGTGGCCGGGGGCCGGGCCGGTGCCTCCGGGCGGTGACCCGGTCCGCCTGCTGGGGCGCCGGGGGCGGGCGTGCCTCGGGGCGGGCGTGGGGCCGGGGAGGGAGCGCGGAGCGCGGGCGCGTGGGGCCCCGAACGCGCCGGGAAGGCCTCACCGCCCCCGTTTCCGCCGCTCACCCGGAGCGGAAATCTTGCTATTTGTAGGGAGATGGAGGCGCCTCCTTGCCGGGAGACACCGCATGCCTGTGGGGTGAACATGGCGCGTTGGCAGGAACTGCCCGTCCCTCCGGACCAGCGGGTGCGACAACTCGCGGCACGGATACGGATGCTGAAGGACCACAGCGGGGTGAGCCTCTCCACCCTCGCGGCGCGGACCCCGTACAGCCGCGCGTCCTGGGAGAGCTACCTCAACGCCGAGAAGCTGCCGCCGCGCGACGCCGTCGAGGAGCTGGCGCGGCTGTGCGGGGCGGATCCCGTGGGGCTGTTGATGCTGTGGCGGTCGGCCGCCGAGGCGTGGGAGGAGCGGCGCGCGCGGCCGGTCGCCCGCTACGGGACGCCGGGCCACCCCGGGGTGCCCGCCCAACTGCCCCGCCCCGGGGCGCCGCAGCCGGCCGACGGCGGCGAGGACGGCGGCGACGGCGGCGTCCGGCCCAAGGTGGTCGGGGTGCTGGGCGGCGTGGTGCTGGCCACGTTCGTCGCCGGACTGCTGGCCGGCCGCCCCTGGCTGGGCCCGGAGCCGGCCGATGTGGCGCAGGGCGTGTTCACCGTCCGCCGCGGGCAGGAGCGCGGCTGCGCGGTGACCCGCAGCGGCGGCTTCCTGCACGCCGGGCACAGCCGTACCGAGGTCCGGCTGCTGGACGTCGGCAGCACCGGCTGGGAGGTCGTCGAGGCGCAGTGCCTGCTGCGCCACCGCGGCTACGAACCGGGCGCCGCCGACGGCGTCTACGGCCCCCGGACCAAGCGGGCGGCCCGCGCGTTCCAGCGGGCGTCGGGACTGGCTCCGGACGGCGTCGTCGGGCCGGACACCTGGGGGGCGCTGCGCCGGTGAGCGGCGGCCCGCGCGCCGCGCCGGACCGCGGCCACCGGGAGCGCCGGGGCGGGGCGGCGCCCGAGGACGGCGCATCGGCGGGGGCGCCTGCGGTGCGCCGCCGGACGGTGCGCCTGGAGGGGTCCGGCGCCGCGTCCGGTGCGGCGCCGGGCCCTTCGGCAAGGGCCGGTCCCGGTCTCGCCCTGCCGCGGGAGCGCGGCCGGGCCCGCGGGGATCCGCCGGCCGGGGCCGGATCCCGTAAGGGGGCCGAAGTGGCCTGCCGGGCGGCCGGGTTGCGGAGGGGCGCGGCCCATGGGGAGCCCGTGGGGGAGCGGCGCGCGGGGCGGCCGTGAGCGCCGGGGGCGTGCGTGGGGAACGGACGGGCCTGGTTCGATGGGGCGGGGGATCTGAGGGTTGGCCGGTGCCGGTGGGCGGCCCGGGGACGGACGGCGACCGCAGGCGTGACGCACGCCTGCGGGGAGAGGGGACGGCATGCCGCGCTGGCGGGCGCTTCCGGAGGAACTGGAGCCGGAGATCAGGGAGTTCGTCCGGCAGTTGCGCGGTGTGGTGGACCGCGGCGGGCTGAGCGTGTCCGACGTCGCGGAGCGGACCGGTACGCCGCGCGCCGACTGGGTGCGCTACCTCGACGGGCGGCAGCCCCCGCCGCGCGCCGCGCTCGCCGCCCTCGCCCGGGCCGCCGGGGTGCCCGCCGCGCACCTGGCCGCCATGGGGGAGGACGCCGCCGCGGCCTGGCGGCGCCGGGCGGAGCGCGGCGACGGCCCGCCCGGGGCACCCGGCGACGGCGCGCGGGCCGGCCGCCGGCGCCGGGCCGCCTTGGCGGCGGGCGCGGGCGGCGCGCTGCTGCTGGTGGCCGCCGCGGCGCTGCTGGTCCGGCCCGGCAGCAGCGATGCGGCGCCCCGGACACCTGCGTCCGCGCAGCCGGCGGAGCGGAGCCCCCTTCCGCCGCCGGGCGTCCGGTGCACGGCCGACGGCTGCATGGGGCACGATCCGGAGACGTCCGGCTGCGCGGCGAAGGCGGTCACCACCGCCCGGGGCACGGCGGGCGATGTGCTGATCGAGGTCCGCTACAGCGCGGACTGCGAGGCCGCCTGGGCCCGGATGGTGGGCGCCGACCCCGGCAGCCAGGTCAGCGTCAGCGCCCACGGCCACAGCGCCCGCGCCACCGCGGGCCGCAGCGGCGCCGCCACCACCCCGATGGTCACGGTCCCGGGTGCCCCCGGCACGGCCACCGCCTGCGGCACCACCGCCCGGGGCGCCCAGGGGTGCGCCCAGCCCCTTGCCACGCCGGTACCGGTGGCGCCGCCCGGATCCGGGGCGTAGGGGCGCGGGGCCTCGCTCCCGGGGGCTCACGGCGGAACGCTCGGCCCCGGGCGGCCTGTACGGGTACCGGCCTCTCCCGGGAGCGCCCCGTGCGGCCCGCCTCATGGGCCGCGCTCCCACCCTCCGTACGGGCGCGCCCGGCGCCGGCGCACCCGCCCCGGGCCCGCCCCACCGGACAGGGTCACGCCCTCGGGCTCACCCACCGCCCCGGCGCCACCCGGCCCGCCCGCCGTATCCCGGCCGACCCACGCACCCCTGACACCACACCAGGAACCCGCGCCTCCGCCGAGGTTCCCCAGGTACCGGCGGTGCGCGGCCGTGCGCAGGGGCGGAGCGGGGGCCCGGCGAACTGGCCGGTAATCGCCGACGGGCCCCGGGCGGCCCGTACCGCGGGGCATGCCACCGTCCAACCAGGGCAGGCGGACAGCAACCCCCCACGGGTGTGTCCGACCCGGCGGCCGCCCGCGCCCCTCCTCCAGCGGGCGGCCGCCGCGTCGTACGGGCGGGGCGCGGCACACCCGGCACCACGCGCCCCGCGCCGCCCCTACGGGCAGAGCAGGCGGGCTTACACCGTTCCCGTAAGGGACGGGCCGAGGCGGGCCGGACCCCGGGAGGGACGACCCCGGGACCGGCCGCGTACCCCCGGCCGGCCGCCCTCCCGCCGTCCCGGTGAGCCGCGCCACACCGGCCCGTCGTCGGGGCCGGGGCGGGGTCCGATAGCCTGGCGGACAGGTCTCTCGATACCAAGAGACTCGTCGAGAGTCGTCGATGAGACCTCGAAAACGGGCAGACACCCACCGCCACCCAAGGTGGACCGGGGCTTGCCCCCGGAACACATCGCGCAGGAGATCGCCATGACCCGCACTCCCGTCAATGTCACCGTCACCGGCGCCGCCGGCCAGATCGGTTACGCCCTCCTCTTCCGCATCGCCTCCGGTCACCTGCTCGGCGCGGACGTGCCGGTCAAGCTGCGCCTGCTGGAGATCCCCCAGGGCCTGAAGGCCGCCGAGGGCACCGCCATGGAGCTGGACGACTGTGCCTTCCCGCTGCTCCGCGGCATCGACATCTCGGACGACCCGAACGTCGGCTTCGACGGCGCCAACGTCGCCCTCCTCGTCGGCGCCCGCCCCCGCACCAAGGGCATGGAGCGCGGCGACCTGCTGGAGGCCAACGGCGGCATCTTCAAGCCGCAGGGCAAGGCCATCAACGACCACGCCGCGGACGACATCAAGGTCCTCGTCGTCGGCAACCCGGCCAACACCAACGCCCTCATCGCCCAGGCCGCCGCGCCGGACGTGCCGCGTGAGCGCTTCACCGCGATGACCCGCCTCGACCACAACCGTGCGCTCTCGCAGCTCTCCAAGAAGACCGGCGCCCCGGTCTCCGAGATCCGCAAGCTCACGATCTGGGGCAACCACTCCGCCACCCAGTACCCCGACATCTTCCACGCCGAGGTGGCCGGCAAGAACGCCGCCGAGGCCGTGAACGACCAGGCGTGGTTGGCCGACGAGTTCATCCCGACCGTCGCCAAGCGCGGTGCGGCGATCATCGACGCCCGTGGCGCCTCCTCCGCCGCCTCCGCCGCCAACGCCGCCATCGACCACGTCCACACCTGGGTCAACGGCACCGCCGACGGCGACTGGACCTCCATGGGCATCCCCTCGGACGGCTCCTACGGCGTCCCCGAGGGCCTCATCTCGTCGTTCCCGGTCACCACCAAGGACGGCAAGTACGAGATCGTCCAGGGCCTGGAGATCAACGACTTCTCCCGTGAGCGCATCGACGCCTCCGTCAAGGAGCTGTCGGAGGAGCGCGACGCCGTCCGCGGTCTCGGCCTGCTCTGATCCGTGCCGCCGGTGGCCGACCGCCCCGGCGTACGCACCCGGCGCACGGCCACGGGCCCGCGCGGTCCCAACGGATCGCGCGGGCCCGGCCGTTGCGCCGTCCGCGCGGCGAACACGCTGGCCGGAAAGCGGCCGTCTCCCCTATGCTGCCGCTCCGTAGACCGCGCGGCGGAGGGGCTGTTCAGGGCCCGGGTCTCGGTTCCGGACCGCGCTTGGGGGGAAGAGCGGTGAGTCAGACGAACGTGCCTGCCCAGCCGGGCGACCACGACCGGACATCCTTCGACAAGGGGCCGGCCACGCCGCCGCCCCCGGGGGCGCCACCGCCCGCCTCCGTCCCGCCCGCCGCCAGCGAGGCCACCCGCCTGCTGTGCGCCGGCACCTACCTGGACGGCGCCTACCGCGACGCCGTCATCGAGGAGCTGTACGTCCACGAGGAGCGGTTCGCGGCGCCGTCCCTGGGCATCGACGCGGCCCGCGTCCTCGCCCACGCCCTGCGCGCCCGCCGCCTCGAACTGGGCTGGGCCGCCGCCCTCCTGGGCCTGTGGCTCGCCTCCGTCCCGCTCTCGTACGGCCTGACCATGCTCTACGCCTGGCCCGTGGTGCTGCTGGGCCTCGGCAGGTTCGTGCGGCGGCTGCCGCTGCCGTACTGGCTGGCGGCCGGTATCGCGTTCCTGTTCCGCTGGTGGGGACGGTTCAGCGCGGCCTGGATCGCGGTGTTCCTGGTGGCCGGGGCGTTCGGTGCCACTGTGTCCCTGCTGGAATGGCTCCTGCCGTGGTCGTCCGGTAGCAGCTACTCCAGCTTCGGGGTCGAGGGCACCGAGTCGAGCGGCTGGACCGAGTCCGGCGCCTTCGACGACAGCGCCTCGTCCGGTCCGAACGCCTTCCACATGTGGGTCACGCTGCTGCTGCCGGTCGCCGTGGCCGCCCTCGTCGCCCTGCAGCGCCACCGGACCGCCCGCGTCCTCCAGGAGGAGCTGTCCCGCACCCGCTTCCCCGACCTGCACCGCGACCCGGCCGAGCAGCACACCGGCGCCCGCTTCCAGCGGCTGCGCGCGCGGATCCGCACCGAGCAGCACGGTCAGCTGGTGATGTACCGGCCCGGCGACCCGTTCCGCGGCGCCGGGGAGGCGTACGGCACCTGGTCGCTCTCGGTGGAGCTGCGGCCCCGTAAGGACGCCGAGGTCCGGCAGCTCGACAACGCCGCGTTCCTGGAGCGCATCGTCCCCCTGGTCGAGGCGCTGCGGGTGCCCTCGGCGTACCGTTCGCCGCAGGCCAGGGCCGTGGTCCGGGACCGGCTGCGGGAGCTGGAGGCCGATGAGTGCGTCTTCCTGCCGGCGGACGGCATCCCGGCGCGCGCCGCGGCCCCGTACGCCCCCGCGGAGCTGGCCCGGCACCGCGCCGAGGCGGTCGAGGAGGGCGGCGAGACCCGCCGCCACTTCCTGCGCATCCGGATCGGCGGCTGGCACGAGGGCCTGGTGACGACGGTCTTCGTCCGGGTCCACACCCAGGGCGGCATGCTGATGCTGGAGGTCGCGCCGCATGTGCTGTGGCCGGTGCGGCAGGAGTTCCAGGACGCCGACCGCCTCGCCCACCACGAGGCGCACCTCCACCCCGTCGTCCGGGGTCTGCGGGCGCTGACCGGCACGCCGCGCGCCGGGGGGCGTGCGGTCGCCACCCTCGCGCGGGGGCTGCGCTCCGTGTGGCGGCTGGCCACCGGCGGCCACGCGGCCGCGCTGCCCGAGGGCCCCGGCCTCTCGGTGCGGGAGCTGGGCTCGTACGGCGACGCCTCGCTCTTCCAGGACATGGACGCCGCCCGGTACCTCAAGACCGTCCAGCAGCGGGTCGCGGCCGGGGTGACCACCGCGCTGCGGGAGGCCGGGTACGTCACCGAGGAGTTCGAACAGCGCGTGGTCAACGTCGCCGAGGGCGGCGTCTACATCGAGTCCGCCCAGGGAGCGGTGGGCATCGGCGATCACAACACCGTCACCCACAACGACCGGCGCGGTGGCGCGCCCACGGAAGGGGCCACACGTGGCAACCGCTGACGACCAGGGCCAGGGCATCCGCATCGGCACCGTGAACGGTGCCCTCGCCATCGGGAACAACAACACCGTCACCCAGAACAACGGCGCGGTCCCGGCCACCGACCCGGCGCACGAGGAGCTGCTGCGTGCCGTCCGGGAACTGCGCCAGGACCTCGCCCGCGCGGTGACGACGCCGCAGATCGAGGCGCTGGGCGGGGAGTTGGCGGAGACCGAGACGGAGATCGAGGCACAGGGCGCGGCGGGCGCCGGGCGGCTGGCCCGGCTGCGGACCGCGCTCGCCGACGCCGGTTCCGTCGTCGGACTGCTGGCCTCCGGAGCGGCGGTCGCCGAGGCCGTCGCCGGGCTGGTGGGCGGATGACCGCACACGGCGGTGGCGCCGCCCGTTGGAACAGCGAGACGCAGCAGTGGGACGACGGCGCCCCGCCGCCCGCGCCCTACACCGGCCCGCCGCCGCCCCGCCCGGCCTGGACCCCGCCGCCCGCCCCGGCCACGCCGCCGGCGCCGGCGGGCGGCGGCACACCGGACGGCACCGGGACGCCCCCGCCCGCGGCTCCGGCCGCCCCGGCCGCTCCGCCGCCCGCCGCCCCGGACCCCGCTCCGTACCCCGGTCAGGCCGCGCTGGACGCGCTCCCGGGGAGCATGGCGTGGGACGAGCGGCCGACGGTCGCCGGGCGCCGCTCCTCGCGCCGGACGGTCGCGCTGGCGGCGGGCGCCGCGGTCGCCGTCATCGGGCTGGGCTTCGGCGGCGGCTGGCTGCTGTGGGGACAGCACGGCGCGCCCGCCGCGAAGCCCGCCGCGCCCACCACGGCGGCGAGCAGCCGGACGTCGTACCCGGAGCTGCCCGCGGAGCCCACCGAGCCGTCGCCGACCGGCACCGGTCTCCCCGAGGGCTTCCATCTCGTCCACAACACCGAGAAGGACTTCACCCTCGCCGTACCGGAGGAGTGGCAGCACGACTCCCGTACGGACGGCGAGTTCTACACCTCGCCGGACGAGCGCGGGCTGGTGCAGGTCTTCGAGATACGCGAGCCGGACGAGACGCCCCGCCACTCCCTGGCGACCGCCGCGAAGAACCTGGCGGGCAACCCCGGCTACACCGAGATCGAGCGCGGCGATTTCGGCGACGGCGCGCCCTCCCCGGACGCCGCCAAGCTGGTCTACGCCTACGACAGCGCGCAGCTGGGCGAGCGGGTGCAGGTGGTGGACTGCGCGTTCACCACCGACGACGGCCGGCAGTTCGCGGTCCTGGTCCGCGGCCCCGCCACCGACTGGCCGCAGCAGGAGACGACGCTCCGGGCGGCGCTCAACGCGTTCGTCCCGCACGCCTGAGTGACACGCCTGAGTGAGGGGCGTCCGCCCGGCGCCCGACGACGTGGCGGACGCCGGGCGCCGGGCCCGGATCCTGACGACACGGCATACGCCCGGCGCTCGACGGCGTGACGGGCGTACGCCCTGATGGCGGGCCGGGCGCGGCGGCCCGCCCGGCCACTGAGCCCGGTGGTCCGCCGCCGGGCGTCCGGCCCGCCGCTCACCCCGGAAGCTCGGTCCGCTCCCACCACTCGTAGACCGGCAGCCGGCCCTCCTCCGTCTCCTCGTGCCGGCCGGTGGCGCGGAAGTGTTCGTAGCCGTTGCGCCAGGCGATCTTGATCTCCGGTCCCGGTGGCTCGATCGGCACGATCCGCTCCGGGAAGTCGGCGGGCCCGCCGCTCAGCACTGCCTTCGTCTCCGTGTCAGCCATGCCCGGATTGTCGTCCCGGGCCCGCCGTCGCCGGGCGGCACCACGCCGACGCGGTACGCGCCGGGGCGGCGACGGGCGCACGGACGGCGGACGCTTTCCGGCCGGGCACCGGCACCACCCCCACAGGTGGTTTGCCCGCCGACCCGACGCCCTACGGGCGGCCCGCTGCTCACACTGCGGGCATGACGGAAGACGGTGAGGAAGTCCCCGCGTACCGCACCATCCGGGTCACCGCGCAGGACGGCCCGGTGGCGGAGCTGTCCGAGGAGGAGGCGTGGCGGGCGCGGGAGCGCTATCCGGAGATCCTGGGCACGGGCGGCCCGGTCTTCTGCGCCGCGCGCGAGCGGGAGGAGGGCGGCTGGGAGGTGCGGTGCGTCGGTGGCAGCGGGCCGCAGACCGCCCGGGACGCGCTGGCCGCGGAGTTCCGGCGGCGGGCCCGGCACTCCGCCCGCACGGCGCACGCGCCCGCGTATCTGGCGGCCGCCGCCCGTCTGGAGCGGGAGCGGCCCGACGAACTGACCGTCCTGGGGGAGCGGTACCGCGTCGTCCGCTGTGAGGAGTTCGTCCGGATGGGCCCCGACGGGCCCGAGCCGCCGCGCCCCTCGGACCCGGACCCGGCGATGTGCGGCGACGCCTGCCGCCCAAGCCGGACGAAGGGCTTCATCATCGATCCGGCGGTCGGCACGGGCATGTCGGACGGCGTCCTCAAGCTCGATCTGCTGCAGTTCGTCCGGGCGGAGGGCTCGGCGCCGCCGGACGTCGAGCGGGACGAGCGGCGGGCGGCGGTCAGCCATCCCGGCGGGGTGCTGCTCCCGGCGGCGTTCATGGTCGCCGAGCGCACCGGCGGCGAGTGGCAGGCGCACACCGCGTCCTGCGACACCCCGCAGGACGCCCGCGACGCGCTGACGATGTGGCTGCGCGTCCTCGCCCCCGTCACCCTCAAACTGGCCGGCGCGGAGCGGGAGGCGTACGAGCGGGCCGGCGACCGGCTGGCCCGGCGGCCCGGCAACGACGTGCGCGTCGAGGGCCGTCCGGGCCGCTGCTTCAAGGTGGTACGCGTCGAACGGCTGGTCCGCATCGGCCCGGACGGCCCGGAGGGCCCGCGCCCCTCCGACCCGGACCCGGACACCCCGTCCGCGGAACGGGCCCGGCAGCCCGACGGCGCCCCGGAACGCGGCCGGAGCTGAGGCAGGGCCCCGGGGAGCGGTCAGTCCCGGGGGAAGTCCTCGGTGGCGAGCGTGATGCCGACGACCGTGCCGGTCAGGTCGACGGGCTCGCCGTAGGCGAGGGTGAGGTCGCTCTTGTAGTCGCCGTCCTGCGGGTGGGTGAAGACCCGGCAGCGGGCGGTGTACGGGTCGGCGATCAGATACACCGGCACCTCGGCCCGCGCGTAGGCGGTCTTCTTGGGGCCGTAGTCGTTGACCCCGGTGCCCCGAGCGACCACCTCGGCGACGAACTCGATGTCCTGGTGGCGCCAGCGGCCGTGGGCGTCCTTCTCGGCGTCGGCGGTGAGCGCCACCACGTCGGAGGCGAAGCCGTTCATATGCCCGGGGAAATCGATCCGGACGTCGGACTTCACCCGGTTTCTCGGGTAACGGTCCCGCAGCGCCTCGATGATGATGAGAATGATCTCCCAGTGCGCATCCCGCTGCGGCGACATGAAAACGGTCCCCTCGACGATCTCGACCTTGTAGCCCTCGGGGACTGGCATCTTCTCCAGGCGCCCGAACAGCTCGTCCAAGCTGAGGTCGCCGAACTGGGGCATGTCGATCCTGTCGGTCTCGATTACGTCGGTCCGTACGAGGCTGATGGTCATCGTGCCGCTCCTCCCCGCTGCCGCGCGGCGCGGGCAGCCGCACGGTCCAACGACACGCGCGGGGGTGCGTTACGTGCGTACGTGCGAAAAACGTTCCTCTTTGCGTACGGGGAGAGGGAGTTGGCGCGGCCCCCGTCCCTCCCTCACGTCTTCTGGGGCGGCGGTTTCGCCCCCGGGAGCTGGTCCTCGACCTCGGTGATCTCCATCGTCCGGGCGGCGGCCGGGGTCTTCGGTGAGACGTGGGTGCCGTAGTTGCTGAGGAGGATCGTCGCGGTCTGGTGGTCGACCTCGGCGGTGAGGCGGCGGGGGACGTGTTTGCCGTCGATGGCGACGTAGAGGGTCTGGCGGGCGCCGCCGCGGGTCTTGAGGATGGGCAGGACGCGGGTGCCCTCCTGGACGGTCGGTTCGCCCTTGGACAGGGTGAGCTTCGGCTGGGGGGAGGCGCCCGGCGGGGTCGGGGTGGGGGATTCGGGGCTGCCGGAGCCGGCGGTCTGCTTCTGGAAGGCGGCCAGGTCGCAGGCGGCGGCGATGCTCGCGGGGAGCGGGTCGTCGGTGGTGCCGTGCAGGTAGCGGCCCTTGACGCGGGCGATCACGGAGGCGGCGGCGTCCGCGGAGAGCTGGCCCTTCCAGAACGCGTCGTCCGGCTTGAGCCAGACCTGCCGGCCGTGCTTGATCAGCTCGACCTTGCCGTAGCGGCCCTTGCTGACGGCGCCGGTGCAGTCACCGGAGCGGTTCATGGTGACGTCGAGGCGGGTGGCGTCGACGCTGGTGCTGGTGCGCAGCCGCAGCGAGGTCGCCGCGAGCAGTTCCTTGCGGGCCAGCTCCGAGATCTGTTCGGCGGATTTTCCCGCCAGATCCCCCTCGCCCCCGGAGTCGCGCGGCTGCGCGCTTCCGGTGCCCGCGAGGCCGCCCAGAAGGGCCGCGCCGCAGGTCAGGGCGGTGATGCCGGTGGCGGTTCGGCGTCTGCTGATCATCCATGGACCTCCGCACCGAGGGAGCCGTACGTGGGGACGTACGGCTATTCAGGGTACGTATGGGGACATTCGGCCGCACATTGAGTGACTCGGGCCACTTTCAGCGAATGGTTGGGCATAGCTGTAGAGGTTTCGGGGAGGGGTCCCCGTTGCTGGTGTGAACCAGTGGAAGAAAGATCGGTAACGGAAGGCAGAACAGCGTGTCGGCAAGCGAGACCATTCACGTAGACGGGGTGTGGCGCGCCGCCGCATCCGGCGCCACGCGGGAGGTCCTCGATCCCGCCGACGCCACGGTGATCCAGCTGGTGGCCGAGGGGGGCGCGGAGGACGCCGACGCGGCGGTGGCCGCGGCCCGCCGCGCCTTCGACGACGGCAGCTGGTCCGCCACGCCGGTCGCCGAGCGCGCGGCCCTGCTGCGCCGCGTCGCCGACCTGCTCCAGCGCGACCGCGAGGAGATCGCGCTCATCGAGAGCCGCGACACCGGCAAGACGCTGGAGGAGGGCCGGGTCGACGTCGACGACGTCACCAACGCCTTCCGCTACTTCGCCGACACCGTCATGAACGAGAGCGGCGGCCGGGTCGTCGACGCCGGCTCCGCGGACGTGCACAGCGTCGTCGTCCACGAGCCGGTCGGCGTCTGCGCGCTGATCACGCCGTGGAACTACCCGCTGCTCCAGGCCAGCTGGAAGATCGCCCCGGCGCTCGCCGCGGGCAACACCTTCGTCATCAAGCCCAGCGAGGTCACCCCGCTGTCGACGGTGCACCTGGTGAAGCTGCTGGCCGAGGCGGGTCTGCCGAACGGCGTCGCCAACATCGTCACCGGCGCCGGCGTGCCGGTCGGCCAGCGCCTCGCCGACCACCCGGACGTCGACCTCTTCTCCTTCACCGGCGGCCTGGTCAGCGGCACCAAGGCGGGTGCCGCCGCGGTCTCCGGCGCCAAGAAGATCGCCCTGGAGCTGGGCGGCAAGAACCCCAACGTGGTCTTCGCCGACGCCTGCGCCACCGAGGAGGGCTTCGACACCGCCGTCGACCAGGCGCTGAACGCCGCGTTCATCCACAGCGGCCAGGTCTGCTCGGCCGGCGCCCGCCTGATCATCGAGGAGTCCGTCAAGGACCGCTTCGTCAGCGAGCTGGCCCGCCGCGCCGAGAAGATCAAGCTCGGCCGCGGCACCGAGGACGGCGTCGAGTGCGGCCCGCTCGTCTCCCAGCAGCAGCTGGACAAGGTCGAGGCGTACGTCGCCTCCGCGCTCGCCGAGGGCGCGCAGCTGCGCAGCGGCGGCTCCCGCCCCGAGCCCAGCGACATCCGCCCGGCGACCGGCTACTTCTACTCCCCGACCGTCCTCGACGGCTGCCACCGGGAGATGAAGGTGGTCCGCGAGGAGACCTTCGGGCCGATCCTCAGCGTCGAGACCTTCACCACCGAGGACGAGGCCGTCGCGCTCGCCAACGACACCGAGTACGGCCTGGCCGGCGCGGTCTTCTCCGGCAACTCCGCCCGCGCCCGCCGCGTCGCCGCCCGGCTGCGCCACGGCACCGTGTGGATCAACGACTACCACCCCTACCTCCCGCAGGCGGAGTGGGGCGGCTTCGGCAAGTCGGGCATCGGCCGTGAGCTGGGCCCGTCCGGTCTGGACGAGTACCGCGAGTCCAAGCACATCTACGAGAACCTCCGGCCCGAGCCGGTCCGCTGGTTCGGCGGCTGATCAGGCCGCACGGCGGGCGGCGTCCCCGACGGCCGCCCGCCGCCCCGCCGGGGCCCGGCCCCGGCCGCCCGGGGCCGCCCCCGCCCCGCGTCGCCGCCCACCCCTCCGCGGCACCGCACCCCCCACGCAGCAGCTCAGGCACTGTGCACGAAGGAGTACCCGTATGCCCCCGTCTTCCTCCGCAGCCCGCACCGTCACGGCCGACTACGTCATCGTCGGCGGCGGTACCGCGGGATCGGTGATCGCCTCGCGGCTGACCGAGGACCCGAACGTCAGCGTCGTCGTCATCGAGGGCGGCCCCACCGACATCGACCGTGAGGACGTGCTGACGCTGCGCCGCTGGCTCGGCCTGCTCGGCGGCGACCTCGACTACGGCTACACCACCACCGAGCAGCCGCGCGGCAACTCGCACATCCTGCACAGCCGCGCCAAGGTCCTCGGCGGCTGCTCCTCGCACAACACGCTGATCTCCTTCAAGCCGCTGCCGTCCGACTGGGACGAGTGGGAGGCCGCGGGCGCCACCGGCTGGGGCGCCGCGAAGATGGACCCCTACTTCGGCAAGCTCCGCAACAACATCGTGCGGGTCGCCAAGAAGGACCAGAACGCCATCGCCACCGACTGGGTCGAGGCCGTCAAGACCGCGCTGGACGTGCCCGAGGTCGTCGGCTTCAACGACCAGCCCTTCGACGAGGGCGTCGGCTTCTTCGACCTCTCGTACCACCCGGAGAACAACAAGCGCTCCTCCGCCTCCGTCGCCTACCTCCACCCGCACATGGAGGCCGGCGACCGCCCCAACCTCACGCTGCTGCTGGAGACCTGGGTCGACAAGCTGGAGCTGGACGGCACCCGCGCCACCGGCGTCCACGCCCGTACGAAGGACGGCGAGGAGCTGTTCGTCGAGGCCGGGCGCGAGGTGCTGCTCTGCGCCGGCGCGGTGGACACCCCGCGGCTGCTGATGCTCTCCGGCATCGGCCCGAAGAAGGACCTGGAGGCGCTGGGCATCGATTGCGTCCTGGACCTGCCGGGCGTCGGCGAGAACCTCATCGACCACCCGGAGTCGGTCATCGTCTGGGAGACCAACGGGCCGCTGCCCGGCAACTCCGCGATGGACTCCGACGCGGGCCTGTTCATCAAGCGCGACGCGGACCACAAGGGTCCCGACCTGATGTTCCACTTCTACCAGATCCCGTTCACGGACAACCCGGAGCGACTGGGCTACGAGCGCCCCGAGCACGGCGTCTCGATGACCCCGAACATCCCCAAGTCCCGCGCCCGCGGCCGCCTCTACCTCACCTCGGCCGACCCCGAGGTCAAGCCCGCCCTCGACTTCAAGTACTTCGAGGACGACGAGGACTACGACGGCCGGACCCTCGTCGACGGCATCAAGCTGGCGCGGAAGGTCGCCGAGGCCGAGCCGTTCAAGAAGTGGCTCAAGCGCGAGGTCTTCCCCGGCCCCGAGGTCACCGACGACGCGGAGATCAGCGAGCTGGTCCGCAAGGCCGCGCACACCGTCTACCACCCCGCCGGCACCTGCAAGATGGGCGCCAAGGACGACGAACTCGCCGTCGTGGACCCGGAGTTGAAGATCCGTGGTCTGTCGCACGTGCGGATCGCCGACGCCTCGGTCTTCCCGACGATGCCCGCGGTCAACCCGATGATCGGCGTCCTGATGCTGGGGGAGAAGGCCGCCGAACTGCTTCAGGAAGCCCCGGCCCAGGGAGGTGATGCCTGATGGCTGCCACCGCCGCCGACGCCTCCGGCATAGCCACCGCCGACGCCGGGACCGACGCCGGGGCCCAGGCCCCGGCGGTCCCCGCCCCCGTCCCCGCCCCTGCCGCCGGCGAGGAGAGCACCGACCGCGACGTCGTCTTCTCCGCCCGCAACCTGTGGAAGGTCTTCGGCCCCAAGGCCGACCGCATCCCCGACGACGCCACCCTGACCGGCCTGAGCGTCGCCGAGGTGCGCGAGCGCACCGGCTGCACGCCCGCCGTCCGCGACGTCTCCTTCGACGTCCGCAAGGGCGAGGTCTTCGTCGTCATGGGCCTCTCCGGTTCCGGCAAGTCCACCCTCGTGCGCTGCCTGACCCGGCTCATCGAGCCGACCGGCGGCACCCTGGAGATGGACGGCGAGGACGTCCTCGGCATGGACCGCACCACCCTGCGCGACCTGCGCCGCCGCCGCGCCGCCATGGTCTTCCAGCACTTCGGTCTGCTGCCGCACCGCACCGTCCTCGACAACGTCGCCTACGGCCTGGAGATCCAGGGCGTCGGCAAGGCCGAACGCCGCGAGCGGGCCGCCGAGATGGTGGAGAAGGTCGGCCTCGCCGGACTGGAGAAGCGCCGCCCCGGCCAGCTCTCCGGCGGTCAGCAGCAGCGCGTCGGCCTCGCCCGCGCCCTCGCCGTCGACCCCGAGATCCTGCTGTTCGACGAGCCGTTCAGCGCCCTCGACCCGCTCATCCGCCGCGACATGCAGGAGGAAGTCGTCCGCCTGCACCGCGAGGAGGGCCGGACGATGGTCTTCATCACCCACGACCTCGCCGAGGCGCTGACCGTCGGCGACCGCATCGCCCTGATGCGCGACGGCGAGATCGTCCAGCTGGGAACGCCCGAGGAGATCGTCGGCTCCCCGGCCGACGACTACGTCCGCGACTTCGTCCGCGACGTGCCGCGCGAGCAGGTCCTCACCGTCCGCCGCGCCATGCGCCCGGCCGAGGACGGCGAGGCCGACCAGGGCCCGGCGCTGGCGCCGACCACCCTCATCTCCGACGCCATCGAGGCCGTCGCCCGCTCCGGCGGCGCCGTCCGCGTCGCCGAGAACGGCCGCTGCCTGGGCATCGTCGACCACGCCTGCCTGCTGAACGTCGTGGCCCGGATGGACGGCGCCCGCACCGAGGTGGCCGCCTGATGTACCCCGCCACCCCCCACGGCGTCGCCCTGCGCGGCGCCCGCGTCCCCCACACCCCCGTGCTGCCGCGGCTGCGTGCCGCGCTGCGGCGGCACTGGCGCGAGGCGCAGCGCGCCGCCGCCATGAACGTGCCGGCCGGCACCGTGAAACGGGGCCGCGCATGAGTGCCGCCACCGTCACCACCGCGCCCGACGCCTCGTCCGCCGGCCCGCTGAAGGCCCTGCTGCGCCACCGTTCACTGGCCAAGCTGGTGCTGCTCGCCGTCGTCGCCGCGGTCCTCGTCCCGCTGCTGCACGCCAAGTGGTCCGGCGGGGCGTGGCCCGAGGCGCTGACCGTCGATCTGTCCAAGCCGCTCGGCAGCGCCAGCGACTGGATCATCGACAACCGCGACAGCCACCCGCTGTTCGTCTACTTCCTCGGCCACCTCTCCAACGCCGTCGTCCTCTCCGTCCGCGGCGTCTACCTGGTGCTGCTCGCACTGGGCTGGACGGGCGTGACCGCCGGCGTCACCCTCGTCGCCTGGCGCGTCGCCGGCTGGCGCATCGCCGCCACCGCCCTGCTGTCCTTCCTGGTCAGCGGCGTGCTGGGGATGTGGGTGCCGACGATGCAGACCCTCGCGCTGATGATCGTCGCGGTCATCGCCTCGGTCGTCGTCGGCGCGCTCCTGGGCCTGGCCGGCGGGCTGTCGGACCGGATGTTCCGGCTGCTGCGCCCGGTCCTGGACACCATGCAGGTGCTCCCGGCCTTCGCCTATCTGCTGCCTGTCGTGCTGATCTTCGGCATCGGCGTGCCCGCCGCGCTGCTGGCCACCGTCGTCTACGCGGCGCCGCCGATGGCCCGGCTCACGGCCCTCGGGCTGCGCGGCGCGGACGCCGGTGTCCTGGAGGCCGTCACCTCGCTGGGCGCCACCGGACGGCAGCGGCTGCTGACCGCCCGGCTGCCGCTGGCCCGCAAGGAGCTGCTGCTCGGCCTCAACCAGACGATCATGATGGCGCTGTCCATGGCCGTGATCGCCTCGATGATCGGCGCCGCCGGTCTCGGCGACCGCGTCTACCAGGCCCTCGCCTCCGTCGACGTCGGCGCGGCCCTGGCCGCCGCCGTCCCGATCGTGCTGCTCGCCATCGTCATGGACCGCACCACCGCCGCGGCGGGCGAGAAGGCCGGGGCCGCGGGCGCCACCGGACCCGCCCTGCTGCGCGGCTGGCGCGGCTGGGCCGGCGTCGCCGCCGTCACCGCCGCGGCCGTGGCCGCCGGACGGCTGGCCGGCTCCACCGTCTGGCCGACCGGCGCGACCGTCGCCATCGCCCGGCCCGTCAACGACGCCAAGGAGTGGATGGTCGACCACCTCTACTCCGGCGTCCCCGTCGTCGGCGGCACCGCCGACTGGGCCGCGCACTTCACCAACTGGGTCCTCAACCCGCTGCGCGACGGCCTGACCGCCCTGCCCTGGTACGCGGTGCTGCTCATCGTCGGCGCGCTGGCCTGGCTGATCGGCACCTGGCGCACCGCGCTGACCGCCGTCCTCGCGATGGCCGCGATCGGCGTGCTCGGCGTGTGGAAGCCGTCGATGAACACCCTGTCGCAGGTGCTCGCCGCGCTCGTGGTGACGCTGGTCATCGGCGTCGGCACCGGCATCCTCGCGGCCGGCAGCAAGCGCCTGGAGGCGATCCTCCGCCCGGTCCTGGACGTCATGCAGACCATGCCGCAGTTCGTCTACCTGATCCCGGTCGTCGCGCTGTTCGCCGTGGGCCGCGCCCCGGCCGCCGCCGCCGCGGTCGTCTACGCGCTGCCCGCCGTCATCCGCATCACCACCCAGGGCCTGCGCCAGGTCGACCCGGCGGCGATGGAGTCGGCGACCTCGCTCGGCGCCACCCGCTGGCAGATCCTGCGCCAGGTCCAGCTCCCGCTGGCCCGCCCGGCGCTGCTGCTCGCCGTCAACCAGGGCGTGGTCCTCGTCCTCGCCGTCGTCATCATCGGCGGTCTGGTCGGCGGCGGTGCCCTCGGCTACGACGTCGTGACCGGCCTCGCCACCGGCGATCTGGCCCTCGGCCTCGTCGCGGGCGTCGCCATCGTCTGCCTGGGCCTGATGCTCGACCGCGTCACCCAGCCCACCCAGCGCCGCGCCGCGAAGGGAGCCTGACCATGTCCCGTATCCGCAAGATCGGCACCACGGCCGGGGCCTCGCTGCTGGCGGGGGCGGCGCTGCTCGCGCTGTCCGGCTGCGGCAAGGCCGACATGACCAAGCAGGCGTCGCCGTTCGCCGCCGCCAAGGGCACCAAGTCCGTGACGCTCTCCGTCCAGACCTGGATCGGCGCGCAGTCCAACGTCGCGGTCGCCAAGTACCTCCTCGAACACGAGATGGGGTACCACGTCGACACCGTCCAGGTGGATGAGATCCCCGCCTGGGACGCGCTCAGCCAGGGCCGCGTCGACGCGATCCTGGAGGACTGGGGCCACCCGGACCAGGAGCAGCGCTACGTCAAGGACAAGAAGACGATCACGGACGGCGGCGGCAACGGCGTCACCGGCCACATCGGGTGGTTCGTCCCCAAGTACTGGGCCGACAAGCACCCCGAGGTCACCAGCTGGAAGAACCTCAACAAGTTCGCGAAGCAGCTCCGCACCCCGGAGAGCGGCAACAAGGGCCAGCTGATGGACGGCTCGCCGTCCTACGTCACCAACGACAAGGCGCTGGTGAAGAACCTCGGCCTGGACTACCAGGTCGTCTTCGCCGGCTCCGAGGCGGCGCAGATCACCCAGATCCAGCAGTTCGCCAAGGAGAAGAAGCCCTTCCTGACGTACTGGTATGAGCCGCAGTGGCTCTTCAACCAGGTCCCGATGGTCGAGGTGAAGCTGCCGAAGTACACCGACGCGTGCGCGGAGAAGGGCGCGAAGGACCCGTCGACCATCGACTGCGCCTATCCGACGACACCGCTGAAGAAGTTCTTCAACACCGACTTCGCGAAGAGCGGCAACGCCGCCTCGAAGTTCCTGAAGTCCTTCCACTGGACCAAGGACAACCAGAACGAGGTCTCCGAGATGATCGCCGCGGACCGCCTGACCGCCGACGAGGCGGCCGAGCGCTGGGTGAAGAAGCACCCGGACGTGTGGAAGAAGTGGGTGCCGAAGAAGTGACCGCCGACGGCCGGTGAACGCATCCGGGGCGCGGCCTCGTATCCCTTCGGGGACGCGGGCCGTGCCCCGGATCGTTCTCAGGGTGCGCCGATGGATCAGACGGTGCCGAACTGCCCGTCCTTGACGCCTGCCACGAAGGAGGAGAACGCGGCGGCGGGGAAGGCGAGGGCCGGGCCGTGCGGGTCCTTGGAGTCACGGACGGGGACGATGCCGCGCGCGGCGGCGAGGTTGGCGGCGACCTCGATGCACTGGCCGCCGTTGCCGCTGTAGGAGGACTTGAACCAACGGGGGGATTCGGTCGTCACGGGGAGCCCTTTCGCAACTGCTCGATCATGGCCACGGATTCCGCCTGGGAGAGCGCTTCGGCCTGTAGCTGATGGTAGGCCGTCAGTATGGGCAGTACGAACGAACTTTCCCGTTCGAGATGGCCCCGGTGCGTGGACTCCGCGTAGGACATCAGCGAGCGGTCCGGCATCGTGAGCAGGGTGACGGGCAGGCTGAACGGTCTGCGCGCTCCCATGGAGAACGGCGCAATCTGCAATACGGAGTTCGGCAGCTCGGCGAACTCCAGCAGGCGTGCGAACTGGGCAGCCATGACAGCGGGCGCGCCCATCGGACGGCGGACGCATCCCTCGTCGAGCACCGCGAGGATCAGCGGCGACGGCGACCGCATGAGGGCGGCTTGCCGCTGCGCCACCAGATCAACCCGCTCGTCGGCTTGCTCAGGGGTGATCGCCTCCCGCCGTACCGCGTCCGCTTCCAGCGCCGCCGCATACTCCGGTGTCTGGAGCAGCCCGGGGATGACGCCTACCTCGTACAGCCTGATCTCCGCGGCTCTCGCCTCATGCGTGACGTACTCCGGGAACCCTTCGATGAGTGCGGTGTAACGCACGGCCCGCGCCTGGCGTTGCAGCCGGTCTCCCGCGCCGAGGGCCCTGTCAGCGCTCACCGCGAAATGGGGAGTTGGCGGGCGGCGCCCGGTTTCGACGGCGGAAATGTGCGTACCGGAGCACCCCATGCGCTCCGCCAGCTCGTCCTGCGTCCAGCCGTGCTCGTCCCGCAGTGCGCGGAGCAGCTGCCCGAAGCGCGCTGCGGGTGACCTTTCGGGGTCCAGTTCCTTGCGGTTGACCACCTGGACAATCAACTCCCCCATTGAGCGGCGCAAGTTGAGGATGGCCCGACTGCAGGGCACGGCGAGCCTCACTGGTGGTGGAGTCACTGCCAGGAGTTAAGGGGTGCTCTCGTGACCGAACAGGACGCGGCCGTACGGGGCCGGGAGGTCGTCCCGGCCCCGCCCCCGTCATACGCCCCGCAGCTCCCGCGCCGCGGCCGCCACCGCCGCCATCGCCCGGCGCTGCTGCCCCGGGCCGAAGGTGACGCGGGAGGCGCCGAGCGCGCCCAGCTCTCGGGGGGACGGGCCGTCGGGCGTGGCCAGTGCGTTGAGCGGCAGGCCGATTCCGGCGGCGAGCGCCGCCAGGTCCGCCGGGGGAGCCAGGATCGGATAGACGCAGTCCGCCCCGGCCGCCGCGTAGAGCCGCCCGCGCCGCACGGTCTCCGCCGTCCCGCCCGCGCCGCGGACGTAGGTGTCGATCCGGGCGTTGATCACCAGCGCGTCGCCCGCCTCGGCGCGGACCTGTGCCAGCCGCTCGGCCTGGCGTTCCGCGTCGACCAGCCCGGCCGAGGCGCGGTCGCCGTCCTCCAGGTTGCAGCCGACCGCGCCCGCCTCGGCCAGCCGCGCCACCAGCTCCTTGGCGCCGAGCCCGTAGCCGTCCTCGACGTCGGCGGAGACGGGCACGTCCACCGCTCGGGCGATCCGGCCGATCGCGGCGAACATCTCGTCCGGCGGGACGTCGCCGTCCGCGTACCCGAGGGACGCGGCCACCCCGGCGCTGGGCGTGGCGAGCGCCGGGAACCCGGCGTCGGCGAAGACCTTCGCGCTGCCCGCGTCCCACGGGCCCGGCAGCACCAGCGGCAGCCCGGGCCCGTGGTGCAGCGCGCGCAGCGCGGCGGCGCCGGTCAGCACGGCGCGCCGCCGGGCCGGGCGGGCGTCAACCCCGCGGCCACCGGATTCACACCTGACCCGGGGCCATCCGGGTGGTCACCGCGATGCGGTTCCACGCGTTGATGGTGATGATCAGCGAGATCAGCTGGGCGATCTCGGCCTCCTCGAAGTGCGCCGCGGCCCGCGCGTACACCGCGTCCGGCACGAAACCGTCGGTCAGGACGGTCACCGCCTCGGTCAGCGCCAGCGCCGCCTGCTCCTTCTCGGTGAAGAAACCGGCCGCCTCCTCCCAGGCGCTGAGCAGGTAGATCCGCTCCTCGCTCTCGCCGTTCTTGCGGGCGTCCTTGGTGTGCATGTCCAGGCAGAACGCGCAGTGGTTGATCTGCGAGGCGCGGATCTTGACCAGCTCGGCCAGGGCCGGGTCGATGCCCTTACGGGAGGCCGCGTCCAGCGCGATCATGGACTTGTAGACCTCGGGGGCCAGCTCGGCCATCCGCAGCCGGGGGGCGTGGGCGGTCGGGTTCTCGGTGGTGTTCGTGGTCGTCATGGCACCGAATCTACGACCGCAATGGCTCTCGCGTATGGTCCACTTCCATGGACAATTCCTGGGCCACTTCCTGGGACGCCTTCGGCCGCGACCTCCATCTGGACCTCGCCGGACCGGGCGGCCTGCGGGCCGGCCTCATACGGGCGCTGCGCGAGGCGGCCCGCACCGGACGGCTCGCCCCCGGCACCCGCCTGCCCTCCTCCCGCACCCTCGCCGCCGACCTCGGCATCGCCCGCAACACCGTCGCCGAGGCGTACGCCGACCTCGTCGCCGAGGGCTGGCTCAGCGCCCGCCAGGGCTCCGGCACCCGTATCGCCGACCGCACCCCGCCCCGCCCGGTGCCCGCCCGCCGCACCCCGCCCACCGGCCGCCCCGCGCCCCGCTTCGACCTCACCCCCGGCACCCCGGACGTCTCCGCCTTCCCCCGCGCCGCCTGGCTCGCCGCCGCCCGCCGGGCGCTGAACGCCGCCCCGAACGACGCGCTCGGCTACGGCACCCCGCAGGGCCGCCCCGAACTGCGCACGGTCCTCGCCGACTACCTCGCCCGGGTCCGCGGCGTCCGCGCCGACCCGGACCGCATCGTGATCTGCGCCGGGTTCATGCAGGGCCTCGCCCTCGTCGCCCGCGCGCTGACGGCCGCCGGCGGCCCGGCCGCCGCCCCCGCCGTCGCCACCGAGGGCTACGGCCTCGGCTTCCACCGCGACGTCCTCACCCGCGGTGGCCTGCGCACCGTCCCCCTCACCGTCGACGCCCTCGGCGCCCGCACCGCCGAACTCCCCTCGCACCAGGGGCTGTCGGCGGCCCTGCTCACCCCGGCCCATCAGTTCCCCACCGGCGTCCCGCTCCACCCCGACCGCCGCGCCGCCGCCCTCGACTGGGCCGTGGCGCACGACGGCTGGATCCTGGAGGACGACTACGACGGCGAGTTCCGCTACGACCGGCAGCCGGTCGGCGCGCTCCAGGGCCTCGACCCGGACCGGGTGGTCTATCTGGGCACCGCCAGCAAGAGCCTCGCCCCGGCGCTGCGGCTGGCGTGGCTGGTTCTGCCCGACCGCCTCGTCGACCCCGTCCTCGCCGTCAAGAGCGGCGGCGAATGGCAGTCCGGCGCCCTCGACCAGCTCACCCTCGCGGAGTTCATGACCTGCGGCGGCTACGACCGCCATGTGCGCGGCTCGCGGCTGCGCTACCGGCGGCGCCGCGACCGTCTGGTGGCGGCCCTCGCCGCGCACGCCCCGCACATCGAGGTCTCCGGCATCGCCGCCGGGCTGCACGCCGTCCTCGAACTCCCGCCCGGCACCGAGCAGTCCATGATCGAGGCGGCCCGCTGGCAGGGCCTCGTACTGAACGGGCTGAACGCCTTCCGCGACCCGGCGGCCCGCGCGATGCCCGCCCGCGACGGCCTCGTCGTCCCGTACGGCCGACCCCCGGAACACGCCTTCGGCGGCGCCCTGGAGGCCCTGCTACGGGCCCTGCCCCCCGACCCCGCCGCGGGCACCCACTAGGGTTGGCATGTTCCTGCTACTGCTCCACGGGGGAGACGGAAGATGGCCGAAAAAGCACACCGCCGGCTGCGCTCGGGCACGGTGATCCTCGGCGGCATGGGCGTCCTCGCCGCGACGCTGACCGCCTGCAGCTCGGAGCCCGACAAGCGCTGCGTGGACCGCAACAGCTACGACGCCGCCCGCGGCTACCGCGTCGTCGACGCCAAGTACTGCAGCCCCGGCAGCGACACCTCGTCCCACTACGGCACCGGCAACCGCCGCACCGGCAAGCAGTCCGTCAAGGGTCAGTGGTACTACGGCGGCTCCGGCAAGTCCGGCTCCTACGCGGGCGACGGCTCCTTCAGCAAGGGCGGCTCGGTCAGCCGCGGCGGCTTCGGCCACTCCGGCTCCAGCGGCGGGTGAGCGAGCGTGCAGCGCCACACCCTCACCCCGCGCCCCGGCTGGCAGCAGACCGTCGAGGAGCAGGGCCTGATCTACCCGCTCACCCGCTACCCGGACGGTGAGCTGCGCCCGTACTGGGACGAGAGCGCCTACTACTCCTTCACGCTGCCCGAGGTCGAGGCGCTGGAGGAGACGGTCGAGGAGCTGCACACGATGTGCCTGGCCGCCGCCGAGCACCTCGTCACCCACGGCCGCCTCGCCGACCTCGGCGTCCGCGACCCGCGCGTCGCCGAACTGATCACCGAGTCCTGGCACCGCCGCGCCGAACTCCCCTCCCTCTACGGCCGGTTCGACCTGCACTACGACGGCACCGGCCCGGCGAAGATGCTGGAGTACAACGCCGACACGCCGACCTCGCTGGTGGAGGCGGCGAGCCCGCAGTGGTTCTGGATGGAGGAACGCTTCCCCGGCGCCGACCAGTGGAACTCCCTCCACGAACGCCTCGTCGACGCCTGGAAACGCCAGGCCCCGCTGCTCCCGCCCGGTGCCCCGCTGCACTTCGCGCACTCCGCCGGGGACGAGCTGGGCGAGGATCTGATGACCGTCGCCTACCTGGAGGAGACCGCCCGCCAGGCGGGTCTGGAGACGGTCGCGATCCCCGTCGAGGAGATCGGCTGGGACGGCCTGACCGGCCGCTTCGTCGACCAGCGGCTGCGCTTCATCCGCGCCTGCTTCAAGCTCTACCCCTGGGAGTGGCTGACCACCGACGCCTTCGGACCGCACGTCCTGGACACCCTCGACAACGGCGGCGGCACCGGTACCACGCTGTGGATCGAACCGGTCTGGAAGATGCTGCTCTCCAACAAGGCGCTGCTGGCCATCCTCTGGGAGCTGTACCCGGACCACCCCAACCTCCTCCCCGCCTACCTCGACGGCCCCCGCGAGCTGGCCGCCACCACCGGCTACGCCGCCAAGCCGCTGCTGGGCCGCGAGGGCGAGGGCGTCACCCTCCACCCGCCGGGCGCCCCGGCGGCGCCGCGCGAGCCCGAAGACCGCTGCTGCTACCAGCAGTTGGCGCCGCTCCCGGACTTCGACGGCAACCGCACCGTCCTCGGCGCCTGGGTCGTCGAGAACGAGGCGGCGGGGCTGGGCATCCGCGAATCGTCCGGGCTGATCACGGACGAGTACGCGCGGTTCCTGCCGCATGTGATCCGCTGAGGGCGCGGGGGCGGGCGCGGGATCCCGGCCCGCCCTCCCGCCGCGCTCCCCGCACGCCCCGCGGTCCCCGGAGTACGCCCCCGCGCCCGCCGGACGGGCCCGCGCGCCCCGGGTGCCGCCGCCCGCCGCCGACCTCGCGCGGGAGAGTTTCCCGGACCTGAGACAATCGACGGCATGGCTCACGATCTCCCGCGGGTGCTCTCCGGCATCCAGCCCACCGCAGGCTCGTTCCACCTCGGCAACTACCTCGGTGCCGTCCGCCAGTGGGTGGCGCTCCAGGAGTCCCACGACGCCTTCTACATGGTCGTCGACCTGCACGCGATCACCGTCCCGCAGGACCCCGCCACGCTGCGGCAGAACACCCGCGTCGCGGTGGCACAGCTGCTCGCCGCCGGGCTCGACCCGGAGAAGTGCACCCTCTTCGTGCAGAGCCATGTGCCCGAGCACGCCCAGCTCGGCTGGGTGATGAACTGCGTCACCGGTTTCGGTGAGGCGTCGCGGATGACGCAGTTCAAGGACAAGTCCGCCAAGCAGGGCCAGGACCGCACCACCGTCGGCCTGTTCACCTACCCCGTGCTGATGGTCGCCGACATCCTGCTCTACCAGGCAGATCAGGTCCCGGTCGGTGAGGACCAGCGCCAGCACCTGGAGCTGACCCGCGACCTCGCGGACCGCTTCAACGCCCGCTTCGGCGACACCTTCACGGTCCCCAACCCGTACATCGTCAAGGAGACCGCGAAGATCTTCGATCTTCAGGACCCGTCGATCAAGATGAGCAAGTCGGCGTCCTCGCCGAAGGGCATCATCGACCTCCTCGACGACCCCAAGGCCACCGCGAAGAAGATCAAGAGCGCCGTGACGGACACCGACACCGTCATCCGCTTCGACCGCGAGGCCAAGCCCGGCGTCTCCAACCTCCTCACCATCCTCTCCACCCTCACCGGCACCGGCATCCCCGAGCTGGAGAAGGAGTACGAGGGCAAGATGTACGGCGCCCTCAAGACCGACCTGGCGGGCGTCATGGTCGACTTCGTCACACCCTTCCGGGACCGTACGCAGGGTTACCTCGACGACCCGGCGACGCTCGACGCGATCCTCGCGAAGGGCGCCGAGAAGGCCCGCGCGGTGGCCGCCGAGACCCTGGCCACCGCCTATGACCGGCTGGGATTCCTCCCCGCCGCTCGCTGACCGGCACCCCGCCGGGCCGGTCGTACACCGGCCCGGCGGCCCCCGGACGGACCACCGAAAGCGGCCCCGCCGGCCGCCCCGCCCCGCCCGCCCGGGGCCCGCACCGCCGCCCGGCGGTGCCCACACGCGTCACACTGGTCACGGTGCGACGCCTCGGACGAAGCGGCGCACCCCGCCGTGCGGCCCCCTGCGGGGCGGCCGCCGGCACCGCGCACACAGTGGAGGGAGAACTCAGTGGGGACCGTAACGCTGGGCGTTTCGATCGCGGTCCCGGAGCCTTACGGCAGCTACCTCCAAAGGCAGCGCGAAGGCTTCGGCGACGCCGCCGCACACGGCATCCCCACCCACATCACCCTGCTGCCACCGACCGAGGTGGACCGGGCGGCGCTGCCCGCCGTCGAACGGCACCTCGCCGAGGTCGCCGCGGGCTGCCGCCCCTTCCCGCTGCGGCTGGAGGGCACCGACACCTTCCGCCCGCTGTCGCCCGTCGTCTTCGTGAAGGTCGCCGAGGGCGAGGAGGGCTGCGCCGCCCTCCAGGCCCGCGTCCGCGCCGCGGGCGGGCCCTGCGCCCGCGAACTGCAGTTCCCGTACCACCCGCACGTCACCGTCGCCCACCACCTCGACGACGCCGCGATGGACCGCGCCCAGCACGAACTCCGCGACTTCCGCGCCACCTGGACCATCGGCGGCTTCGCCCTCTACGAGCAGGGCGCCGACGCGGTCTGGCGCCTGGAGCGCGAGTACCCCTTCGGCCCCCGCCCCGTGACCGTCCCCCGCCAGGCAAATCTGACGCGGCCCCCGGCCCCTTCCTGCTGAACGGACGCGCGGCGGGCGCACGGCGGCGGCACGACGGCCGCACGACGGTCCTACGGCGGTGAGGACGCGGGCCCCGCGGCGCCGGGCCCACCGCTCGGGGTCCCCGGCCGCACGAGGGCCATCGCGATCCGGCCCGTACGAGGCGGCCGCACCCCGGCCCGCACGAGGCGGCCGCGCCCCGCGCCCCTCGCGCCTACAGCGCCAACCGCCGGAACGTCCGCCGCGGCAGATGCCGCACCGCCGCCATCACATACCGCAGCTTCCCCGGCACCCACACCACCTCCGACCTGCGCCGCAGCCCCGCCTCGACCGCCTCGGCGACCTCCTCCGGCGTGGTCACCAGCGGCGCCGGCGCCAGCTCCGGCGTCATCCGCGTCCGCACCCGGCCCGGCCGCACGACCATGACGTGTACCCCCGCCCCGTGCAGCGCGTCGCCGAGCCCCTGCGCGAACGCGTCCAGACCCGCCTTGCTCGATCCGTAGAGGAAGTCCGAGCGCCGGGCCCGTTCGGACGAGGCGGAGGACAGCACGACCAGCGAGCCACCGCCCTGGTATCGCAGTTCCTGGCCGCAGATGAGGGCGGCGGAGACGGCGCCGGTGTAGTTGGTCTGCGCGAGCCGGACCGCGTGCCGGGTGTCGCGTTCGTCGCGCGGCTGGTCGCCGAGCACGCCGAACGCCAGCAGCACCACGTCCAGCTCGCCCTCGGCGAAGACCGCCTCCAGCGTCTCCCGGTGGCCGGCCGTCTCCAGCGCGTCGAACGCGACGGTCCGCACCCGCGCGCCGTACGCCCGCAGCCGGTCCGCCGCCTCCTCCAGGCCCGGCGACGGGCGCCCGGCCAGCCAGATCGTCCGGGTGCGGCGGGCGGCCAGCCGCGCCGCGGTGGCCAGGGCGATCTCGGAGGTCCCGCCGAGCACCAGCAGCGACCGCGGGCTCCCACAGGCGTCGTTCATGCCGCGACCGTAGACGGTGTGACATCCCTACTAGTCGTCCGAACCGCCCGCCCCGACCACGTCTCGCCCGAACGGGTGGCCGCCTCCGTACACCGCACCGCAACCGCCACCCGTAGGCATCCGCTGACGGGGTATGCGGACGCTAAGGTTCCGGATCACCCGGCCCGACGACGCGCTACGAGGGGAACGCCATGGACTGGCTGAGCAGGCTGCCGCTGATCGGACCGGCGGTGACCTGGCTGATGACCACTCACCTGTGGCGGGCCTGGACCCGGATACAGCGGGTGCACTGGACCCGGCTGGCCGCGGCGATCACCTTCACCAGCTTCGTCGCGCTCTTCCCGCTGATCACCGTCGGCGCCGCGATCGGCGCCGCCGTCCTCAGCCAGAGCCAACTCCACTCCCTGGAGACCCGGCTCGCCGCCCAGATCCCCGGCATCTCCGGCCAACTCGACCTGGGCGCACTGGTCGACAACGCCAAAACCGTCGGCCTCATCGCGGGCGCCGCCCTGCTCTTCACCGGCATCGGCTGGATCCAGGCGCTCCGCGACTGCCTGCGCGCCGTCTGGGAGCGGGCGGACGACGACACCAACTTCTTCCTCGGCAAGCTCCGCGACGGCGCCGTCCTCATCGGTCTCGGCGGCGTCGCCCTGCTCTCCGTCGCCTGCTCCGTCTTCGCCTCCGCCGCCGTCGGCCGCGCCGCCGACAGCGTGGGGCTGGGCGGTGGCGGCGCCGGCGGCGCCCTGCTGACCGCCGCCGGCTTCTGCATCGCCGTCCTGGCCGACTTCCTGCTGCTGATCTACGTCCTGACCCGGCTGCCCGGCGTCCGCCCGCCGCGCCGCGCCCTCCTCACCGCCGGACTCATCGGCGCCGTCGGCTTCGAACTCCTGAAACTGCTGCTCAGCGGCTACCTCCAGGGCGTCGCCGCCAAGAGCATGTACGGCGCCTTCGGCACCCCCGTCGCCCTCCTCCTGTGGATCAACTTCACCGCCAAGCTCCTGGTCTTCTGCGCGGCATGGACGGCCACGCAGCACCCGGAGGACGAACCGGCGGGGACGGAGCCGCAGCCGGCGGACGGGGCGGACGACGGCGGGAAGCCGACGAGGCCGGGCGGGCCCGAGGCCGGGAAGCCGGCGGAGCCGGGCGGGCCCGAGGCTGGGAAGCCGGCGGAGCCTGGCGGGCCCCCGACCACTCCGACCGGGTGACCGTCCCGCCGGCCGCCCCGCCCCACTTCCTCACCTCACCGACGCCGCCGCGACCCCCGCCGTACCGCCTCCGGCAGCGGTCGGCGCCGGCGCACCACCAGGGCCACCGCCCCCACCGCGACCAGCGCACCGCCGGCCACCGCGACCGCCGTCCACGCACCGCCCGACGAATCGGTCGCCTCCAGCGCGGAGGAATCCTGGCCCTTCCCGGACTTGCCGTCGTCGCCACCGGCGCCGTGGTGCCCGGCGGCCGTCGCGTCCCCCTCCTCGCTCCGCGGCCCGACCAGCCGCCCGACCGGCTCGACCTTGCCCGCCGCCGAGAACCCCCAGTCGAAGAGCGCCGCGGCCTCCTTGTACGCCTCGTTGCGCTCCTGCTTCGCCGGGTTCATGACGGTGACCAGCAGCTTCCGCGCCCCGTGCTGGGCGACGACGGTGAGCGTGTTCCCGGCGTGCGTCGTGTAGCCGTTCTTCACCCCGGCGATCCCCGGGTACGGCTCGAGGCCGTAATCGCCGCTGAGCAAGCGGTTGGTGTTCTGGATCCCGAACGACGTCCGCTTGCCGTTCTTGTCCTTGTCCCCGGGGAACTGCGCATTCGCCGTCGAGCAGTACTCCCGGAAGTCGGCGTTCTGCAGCCCGGCGCGCGCGAACAGGCTCAGGTCGTACGCGCTGGAGACCTGGCCCGGCGCGTCGTAGCCGTCCGGCGTGACGACATGGGTGTCGACGGCGTTCAGGTCCTTGGCCCGCTGCCGCATCTCCGCGACCGTCGCCTCCGTGCCGCCGTTCATCGCCGAGAGCGTGTGCACCGCGTCGTTGCCGGACCGCAGGAAGACCCCGAGCCACAGGTCGTGGACGGTGTACGTCAGGTTCTCCTTTATCCCGACCAGGCTGCTGCCCGCGCCCATGCCCTCCAGATCCGCCGGCTTGACCGTGTACTTCTCGTCCTTGCGGAACTTCGGCAGAACCGTATCGGCGAACAGCATCTTCAACGTGCTGGCCGGCGGCAGCTGCCAGTGCGGGTTCTTCGCCGCCAGCACCTCACCGGACTCCGCGTCGGACACGATCCACGACCGCGCCGAGATCTCCTTCGGCACCTTCGGCGCCCCGTCCCTCAGCTGCACCTGCACACCGGGCACGCCCAGCCGCTCACCCCCGACCCGCGACATCACCGCAGGTGGCGCGGGTTCCTTCGGCTGCTTCGCCCCGTCACCGTCCGCGGCGTACGCGGCGTGGCCGCCGGCCACCACGGGCGGCACCAGCAGCGCGGACAGGGCGAGCGCGGAGACGGCCCGGCGGCCACGCGGGGCGGGGACACGGGGCGCGGAGGCGGGCGCCGTACGGGGGCCCGGGACCGCACCGCCCGGGGCACCGGCCGAACCCGGACGGGCGCCGGCGGGCGCGGACGCGGCGCCCCGGCGGAAGGCACCACGAGGCGCGGGCGAGGGGACCGAGGAGGAGGACATCATCGACACGTTTGCGAACGTACCCGCCGCCCCTGCGCCGCCGCCCGCCACCCTGCGAATTCTTGCCCCGGTACGGGCCTCCGCGACGTCCTCCCGCCCCGGGCCCCGGCCCTCGTCCGCCCCGGGGCTCTGAAACCGGCTCACTGGATCACCTTTCCGCGGTCACTCGACACAGGACGGCGACCAGGCGGAAGATCAGTCCGGACCGGTGCCGCCGCTGTCGCCTCCCTGTTGGATGACACGCACGCCCACCGGGTTGCGCCCCTGGTCATCCGAAGACGCACCGTCCGAAGACACGCCATCCGAAGGCGCACCGTCCGAAGACGCGCCATCCGAAGGCGCACCGTCCGAAGACGCGCCGCAACGGTCCCGGACCGCTACGCGTTCTCCTCATCCCGCAGCCGCGCATGCGCCCGCACGCCACGGAAACCGATCACACCGATCGCCGTTCCCAGAAGGAAAGAGGTAATCGCCAACACGAGATGCACCCAGAAATACCCGGTCGGATTCCCCGCCCCGTCAAAGGCGAGCCCACTGGCATCCTTGACCAGGTTCTTGACAAAGGTGACCCACACCACCCACGACCACACCCCGAAGGCGAGCAGGAACCACGAAACGGAACGGCTGAGCTTCACGGACAAGCTCCTTTACTAAGGCGAAGGGACTTCCAGTATCCCGCCCTCGCCCCGCGCTTTACCGTCGAGGTGCCGACGGGAGCGACGGATGCGGCCTCCGCTCCTCCGGGCCCCCACTTCACCACCGGGAGAGCCGAGTTGACCGGCCCCTTCGGCCTCGGGCGCCGAGCGTCCACCTCGATGTACCGACCGCGCGGAAGGTTGCCTCGACTTGGTAACAACACCTCTACAGAGCGTGGCGTCATCTGGCGCTAAATCGGACACATCAGGACTTTCGATGTTGCCCGAGCGGACCCTAACTCCCTAGTATTGACACTCTTTACGCTGCCCTTAGAGAAGCTCAGCCGGGCACGAAATGCAGGACAACGGGGGAGTGGTCACTGTGAGCGAGAAGTTCCAAGTCGATCTCGACGAGCTGGACGGGGTCGTGCGCCGGCTCAAGCACCTGCAGGCCGACATGGACGAGCCGAACGAGAAGATCAAATACAGCACGGTCATCCCCAAGTCCGCATTCGGTGTCGACTTCGACGAGGCGCATGATCTCAGCAGTGCGCACGACGAGATGCACAACTACATGACACAGGTCATCACCGCCCTCCAGGACCTCATCCGGGACTTCAGCGGGAAAGCCGAGCGCAGCCACGGTGCATACGACGACCGGGAGCAAGAGACGAAGGCATCGATGAGTAGCTGACCTCGGGGTGCGAGGGCGGCTGTATCGGCGATGACTAGGGGGAGAAGACCATGCCGGGCACGATGGACAACGACGGCAACAAGGCGTACGCGAAGCAGATCGATCAGAAGCACCGCACCGAGGGGATGAAGCAGTTCGACGGGTACAAGCCCGTCAAGAAGTCCACCTCGGACTTTCATCACCACGGCATCAACGCGTTGCGCAAGATGCTGGAGAACGCTTCCCCGGAGGCCCTGGAGCGATCCGGTGACCATTGGCGGGCATCAGCCGATCGGCTCGCGGGCGAGGACGGCCGAGGCGGGATCCGCAAGGCTTTCGCCGACGCGGTGGACCACGCATCGAAGCACTGGAGCGGCACGGCCGCCGACGCGTTCCGGCGTGAGTCGGTGAAGGTCCTGGAGAAGATCGATCGCACCTACCTCCATGCCCGCAAGATCGAAGCCGTGCTCATCGGCAGCCGGTCGGCGGGGCCCCAGGCCAGCGTCGCCCACAGCCTCCGCGAGGCCAAGAAGGCCATGTCCAAGATCGAGGATCCGGGCAAGGTCGAGAGCGCCTTCAACTCTTCGGGTGACGACTCCCAGTTCCACAAGGACATGGCGAATCCGAAGATGGACGCCAAGATGGCCCTCGAACTCAACCGGGACAAGCTCTCGCTGAGCAAGGAGCGCCAGGTCGAAGCGGTCATCGTGATGGAGGAACTGGCCGCGAACTACCGTGCCCAGCACCAGCAGATCACGCCCGGCCCACCCCCTGGAGGGGGAGGGGACTGGCCCACCAAGCCTGATCCGTACTCGCCTCCGGCCCCGGTCAACATGCCGATCACAGGAGGGACTTCCCCCACTCCGGGATCGGTTTCGCCCCACGTTCGAGGCGGCGGCGCGGGCATCCGGCGTGATGCGCTCGGAAACATCAAGTCGCTCGGACCGGTCCCTCAGACCGACCTCGACAGTGTCCACGGCGGACTGCCCACACCGACGACTCCCGCCATCGGCAGCGGGTTCCCCGGAGGTGGGGGCGGCTCCGGCAGTACCAACTCAGGCGGTGGGATCGGCGGAATGGGCGTGCCCGGTCTCATCGGTATGCCGGGCGCCGGAGGTATGCGGTCCGGCACCGGTGCCGGTATCGGCGGCGCGCGCCCCGGAGCAGTGGGAAGTGGTGTCCCCGGTGCCGGAAAGGGCAAGCCCGGCGGCCCGGCCGGCGGCCTGAAGCAGGGCGGCGCCGGTCTGCACCGCAGCCGCGGCGGGGCCCAGGGCGGACCGGGCATGGCCGGCGCCGCGGGCAAGGGCAAAAAGGAGAAGAAGGCCGAGGGCAAGGAGCGCCCCGACTACCTTGTCGAGGACGAAGAGACGTGGACCTCGCAGCGTAATGTGGCGCCCCGCGTGATCGAGTAGCACGAGACGACGGCTCCGGCGGCCCTGCCGGTGCTCAGAGGTGCCCCGCACGGCCTGGTGCGGGGCACCTTCGCAGGCGGTCGGCTGCCGCCCGGGACGAAGCAAGTGAGGAGCAAGGCATGAGGGTCACACGTACCCTTCGCGCGACCGTTGGTGCTGCGCTGACCGGAGCGCTTTTCCTCGGCACCGGTGGGTGGGCCGCCGCGGATGAGTCCGGCAGCGGTCAGTGGCCGCTGGGTTCCACTGCTTTTGATGCGGCGAGCACCCATGAGCAGGCGACAGGAAAGGGCGTAACGGTTGCCGTGATCGATGGTGGGTTCTTCACGGACCACCAGGACCTCACCGGGAAGTTTCTGGCGGGACACGAATTTCCGAATTCCACCGCCGAAGGTGAGTACCAGCCCGAGCCGGGCGAGAATCCGCGTACCCATGGCACCAGCATGGCTGCCCTGATTGCCGGTCACGGGCACGGACCGGGGGGAAGTCAGGGCCTCAAAGGTCTGGCTCCTGGCGCGAAAATCTTGCCTCTCACAGCGGACAAGAATTCTTCCGAGGCCGTTCGGTACGCAGTTGACCACGGCGCCGACGTCATCAGCATGTCGTTCGTGGCGGACAAGAACACTCCGGACCTGTGCGAATCGCTTCATTACGCCGTCGAGCAGGGCGTGGTGGCCGTGGCGGGTGTCGGCAACGACGGGCTCTCGGAAAAGAATCTTCCCGCGGGCTGCCCCGGCGTGATCGGTGTGGGCGCGGTTGACGAGTACGGCAAGGTCTGGGACGGCAGCAACTACAACTCCAACGTGGACCTCCTGGCCCCGGGTGTTGACGTCCCCGTCCTCAGCGCCGACGGCAAGAGCTACGGCAAGTCCAGCGGTACCTCCATCTCCACCGCTTACGTCTCCGCCACCGCGGCTCTTCTCAAGGAGAAGTTCCCGGACCTCACGCCTGGGCAGATCGCCAACCGTCTGGTGAAGACCGCCGGACTGCCGGCATCGGCGGAGAAGGACGGACTCAAGCTCCCCGACGCGCACTACGGCTACGGCTTCATCAAGCCGCTGGTGGCGCTGACGAAGGACATCCCTGCCGGTCCTGCCGCCGGTCCGCTCCCCATGCCGGAGGGGAAGGCGTCGAAGACGCCGGTTGTTGCGGGGGCGGACAAGGGGCAGGATCCTGATCCGCCGATGGGTGGGAAGCAGGCGGTGCTGTTGTACGGGGGTATCGGGTTGGGTGTGGTGATCGTGCTCGGTGTGGTCATCGGTGGCGTGATGCTGGTACGGCGTCGGGGGAACTCGGGCAGCCAGTCCTGGGGCTGAGGTCCCGCGTAGGCATTCCGAACGAACGTCAGAGGGCCGTCATCCGCCGCGGTGGGTGACGGCCCTCCGTCCATGGACCATCCCTGCCTCGACGGCATCGCATGCCCCTGCCCCGGTCGTGAAGGGGGGAGGAGATCGAGCCCGGCCAGGGACGTCGCGTCCAGACAGCAGAGCGAGAGGGAGCGAAGATGAGGGTCACCCGGGCATTGCGCGCCACGGCGGGCGCCGCGTTGACGGGAGCGCTGCTGCTGTCCGCGGGCGGAGCTGCGCAGGCGGACTCCGTTCGCAGCAATCAGTGGCCGCTGACGGCCTTCAAGGCGGAGAAATTGTGGGAGTCGGCCACCGGTAAGGGCGTCACCGTCGCGGTCCTCGACGGAGGGTTCCGGGAGACTCACCAGGACCTGAGCGGTCAGTTCGTCGCGGGGAAGAACTTCGCGAACACCTCGCAGGGCGACGGTTCCGACTCGCTGGGCGAGGACGAGGACATCCGCGATCACGGCACCGCGATGGCCGGGATCATCGCCGGGCACGGGCACGGAGCCGGCGGCTCCGAGGGCGTGAAGGGGCTGGCGCCCGGGGCCAAGATCATGCCGGTGCCGACGTACAAGAACGCCGCGGCGGCGACCCGTTGGGCGGCCGAGCACGGTGCGGACGTCATCAACATGTCCTTCATCGAGACGCAGTCGACGGACATCTGCCCGGCGATCCACTACGCCCTGGAGAAGGGCGCGGTGGTGGTGGCAGGTGTCGGCAACGACGCGGTCGCGGACAAGGAGTTCCCCGCGGCGTGCCCGGGGGCGATCGGCGTCGGGGCGGTGGACGAGTACGGCGAGGCGTCCGACTCCAACAACTACAACTCCACCCTTGACCTCCTCGCCCCAGGGGTGAAGATCCCGGTCGCCATGGGCAAGAGCGATGCCGACTACCGCACCGCGGACGGCAGTTCGGCGGCCACCGCCTATGTCTCCGCCACCGCGGCTCTCCTCAAGGAGAAGTTCCCGGACCTCACCCCGGGGCAGATCGCCAACCGTCTGGTGAAGACCGCCGGGCTGGCGCAGGCGGAGAAGGACAAGAACCTCAAGCTCCCCGACGCGCACTACGGCTACGGCTACATCCAGCCCGGTCCGGCGCTGCGGGAGGACATCCCCGCCGGTCCCGCGGCCGGTCCGCTCCCCATGCCGGAGGGGAAGGCGTCGAAGACGCCGGTTGTTGCGGGGGCGGACAAGGGGCAGGATCCTGATCCGCCGATGGGTGGGAAGCAGGCGGTGCTGCTGTACGGCGGTATCGGGTTGGGTGTGGTGATCGTGCTCGGTGTGGTCATCGGTGGGGTGATGCTGGTACGGCGTCGGGGGAACTCGGGCAGCCAGTCCTGGGGCTGAGGCGGCCCGCCACGTCGCGCGCAAGCGCACCGGTCGCGCACAAGCGCACCATCGCGCGTAAGCGCACCAAGGAATCCGCGACATCGGTCGCGTTCACGGTTGAGGCCGCTGCCCGGCACCGGGTGGCGGCCTCAACCGTGTGCGGGGGCGGGGGCAGGGAAGGCCGTCCCGGGCGGGCCGGGCCGGGTCGTCCCGGCGGGCCAGGCGGGACGTTCCGGACGGGTCCCGGGCGGGCCGTTCCGGGCGGGAGAAAACCGGACGACATGCCCGCCTGCCCGCTGCTACGTTCCTGCTCATGGACCCCATAGGCGAAAAGCAGATCCGTGCCTCCTTTGTGAACTGTTCGAAGGGGGAGGCGGGGCGGATCAATCTGCCCCGGGAAATGGGGGAGCTGCCGTGGGGGGACCTCGACTTCCTGGGGTGGCGGGATCAGGGGGCGCCGGACCGGAGCTATCTCGTGGTGCCGCGGGCGGACGGGCTGACGGGGGTCACGCTGCGGGTGCCGCAGGGGGTGCGGCGGAGTTTCACGAAGACGACGGTCTGCTCGGTGTGCCTCACGGGGCATCCCGGCTCCGGCGTCAGCCTGCTCGCCGCCCGCCGCGCGGGCGCCTCCGGGCGCGAGGGGAACACCGTGGGGGCGTATTTCTGCGCCGATCTCGCCTGCTCGCTGTACGTCCGCGGGAAGAAGCGCTCGCAGCTCGCCGCCCGGTACGAGGAGACGCTGCCGGTCGAGGAGCGGATCGCGCGGATGATGCGGAATCTGGACGAGTTCCTGGAGAAGGTGACGGCGGGGGCGTCGGCGGCCCGCAGGCGGTAGAGGGCAGGGCCCGCCGGGCGGCCGCGCCTTGGCGCCCGGTCCGCCCGGGGCCGCAGGCTTCCCATGGGAAAGGCCCCGCACCCGGAATCCGGATGCGGGGCCTTTCCCATGCCCCTGGGTCCCCGGCCGCCGTGCGGCGGCCGGGGACGGAGATCAGAAGCGCCGGGTGATCAGCGCTCGCTTGACCTCCTGGATGGCCTTGGTGACCTCGATACCGCGCGGGCAGGCGTCCGTGCAGTTGAAGGTCGTGCGGCAGCGCCAGACGCCGTCCTTGTCGTTGAGGATTTCGAGACGCTGCTCGCCACCCTCGTCACGGCTGTCGAAGATGAAGCGGTGCGCGTTGACGATCGCGGCGGGGCCGAAGTACTGACCGTCGTTCCAGAACACCGGGCAGGACGACGTGCACGCGGCGCACAGGATGCACTTGGTGGTGTCGTCGAAGCGCTCGCGGTCCTCGGGGGACTGCAGGCGCTCGCGGGTCGGCTCGTTGCCCTTGGTGATCAGGAAGGGCATCACGTCGCGGTACGCCTGGAAGAACGGCTCCATGTCCACGACCAGGTCCTTGAGGACCGTCAGGCCCTTGATGGCCTCGATCGTGATCGGCTTCTGCGGGTTGATGTCCTTGATCAGCGTCTTGCACGCCAGACGGTTCTTGCCGTTGATGCGCATGGCGTCGGAACCGCAGATGCCGTGGGCGCAGGAGCGGCGGAACGTCAGGGTGCCGTCCTGGTCCCACTTGATCTTGTGGAGGGCGTCGAGGACACGCTCCTTCGGGTCGATGTCGAGCTGGAAGTCCTGCCAGCTCGCCTCCTCCGAGACCTCCGGGTTGAACCGGCGGATCCGGAAGGTGACCGTGATCGTGTGGGAAGCGGTGTTCTCGGCCGCGTCCAGCGCCGCGGAGTGCTTGTCGAGAGTCGGGGTGCTCATCAGTACTTACGCTCCATCGGCTGGTAGCGGGTCTGGACGACCGGCTTGTAGTCGAGACGGATCGACTCCTTGCCGTCCGCGCCGACCTCGCGGTACGCCATGGTGTGCCGCATGAAGTTGACGTCGTCGCGGTTCGGGAAGTCCTCGCGGTAGTGACCGCCGCGGGACTCCTTGCGGGCCAGGGCGGAGACCGCCATGACCTCGGCCAGGTCGAGGAGGTTGCCCAGCTCGATGGCCTCCAGCAGGTCGGTGTTGAACCGCTTGCCCTTGTCCTGGATGGACACGTTCAGGTAGCGCTCGCGCAGCTCGCCGATCTTCTCGACCGCGGTCTTGATCGTCTGCTCGGTGCGGAACACCATCACGTTGGCGTCCATGCACTCCTGCAGCTCCTTGCGGAGCTCGGTGACGCGCTCGGTGCCGGTGGAGTTCCGCAGCCGCTCGACCTGGTCGACGACCTGCTGCGCCGGGTTCTCGGGCAGCTCGACGAAGTCGTGGCCCTCGGAGTACTCGGCGGCGGCGATGCCCGCGCGGCGGCCGAACACGTTGATGTCCAGCAGCGAGTTGGTGCCCAGGCGGTTGGCGCCGTGGACGGAGACGCAGGCGACCTCGCCGGCGGCGTACAGACCCGGGACGACGGTGGTGTTGTCCGCCAGGACCTCACCCTCGACGTTGGTCGGGATGCCGCCCATGGCGTAGTGCGCGGTCGGCTGGATCGGGATCGGGTCCGTGTAGGGCTCGATACCGAGGTAGGTCCGCGCGAACTCGGTGATGTCGGGCAGCTTGGCGTCCAGCTGCTCCGGCGGGAGGTGCGTGAGGTCGAGGTAGACGTGGTCGCCCTCGGGACCGCAGCCGCGGCCCTCACGGATCTCGGTGTAGATGGAGCGCGAGACGACGTCACGGGACGCGAGGTCCTTCATGACCGGCGCGTACTTCTCCATGAAGCGCTCGCCGTCCTTGTTGCGGAGGATGCCGCCCTCACCACGGGCGCCCTCCGTCAGCAGGATGCCCATGCGCCAGATGCCGGTCGGGTGGAACTGGAAGAACTCCATGTCCTCCAGCGGCAGACCCCGGCGGTAGCAGGCGGCCTGGCCGTCACCGGTCAGCGTGTGCGCGTTGGAGGTCACCTTGAAGAACTTGCCGGTGCCGCCGGAGGCGTAGATGACCGACTTCGCCTGGAAGACGTGGATCTCGCCGGTGGCCAGCTCGTAGGCGACGACGCCGGCGGACTTCTTGACGCCGTCCTCCTCGACGACCAGCTGGTCCAGGACGTAGAACTCGTTGAAGAACTCCACGCCCTCCTTGACACAGTTCTGGTAGAGCGTCTGGAGGATCATGTGGCCGGTGCGGTCGCCCGAGTAGCAGGCGCGGCGGACCGGGGCCTCACCGTGGTTGCGGGAGTGACCGCCGAACCGGCGCTGGTCGATCTCGCCCTTGGGCGTACGGCCGAACGGCAGGCCCATCTTCTCCAGGTCGAGAACGGCGTCGATGGCCTCCTTCGCCAGGATCTCGGCGGCGTCCTGGTCGACCAGGTAGTCGCCGCCCTTGATCGTGTCGAAGGTGTGCCACTCCCAGTTGTCCTCCTCGACGTTGGCCAGGGCGGCGGCCATGCCGCCCTGCGCCGCGCCGGTGTGGGAGCGGGTCGGGTAGAGCTTCGTCAGGACCGCGGTGCGGCTGCGCTTCGTCGACTCGATCGCCGCGCGCATGCCCGCGCCGCCGGCGCCGACGATGACGGTGTCGTACTTGTGGATCTTCATTGGTCTCGTCAGCCCCGGCGTTAGCGGATGTTCGGGTCGAAGGTGAAGATCACCAGCGTGCCCAGGAGGACGGTGAACACCGTGGCGGTGTACAGCAGCATCTTCAGCCAGAAGCGGGTGTTGTCCCGCTGGGCGTAGTCGTTGATGACCGTACGCAGGCCGTTGGCGCCGTGCAGCATCGCGAGCCACAGCATCAGCAGGTCCCAGCCCTGCCAGAACGGCGAGGCCCAGCGGCCGGCCACGAAGGCGAAGCCGATCTTGGAGACGCCGCCGTCCAGCACCAGCTGGATCAGCAGGTGACCGAGGACCAGGACGACCAGCACGATGCCGGACAGCCGCATGAAGAGCCAGCCGTACAGCTCGAAGTTGGTCCGCGTCGACTTCGGGGTCTTCCCGGTGCGCTTGCGGGGCGGCTCGATGACCGGCGCCGGGTTGTCCACGTCGTAGAGGGTGACGTCGGAGGCACCCGCGGGGGAGGTCGTTTCAGCAGACATCTCGCGTCATCAGCTCCCGAACAGCGTGCGCAGGGTGTGCTGCAGCACGGGGTAGAAGGCACCGGCCATCAGCACGACCCAGACGCCCACAACGGTCCACAGCATCTGCTTCTGGTACTTCGGGCCCTTGGACCAGAAGTCCACGGCGATGACGCGGAGACCGTTGAGTGCGTGGAAGAGGATCGCGGCGACGAGGCCGTACTCCAGCACGTTGACGATGGGTGTCTTGTACGTCGCGACGACGTCGTCGTACGCCTCGGGCGAGACGCGGACGAGAGCGGTGTCGAGGACGTGCACGAACAGGAAGAAGAAGATGAGGACGCCAGTGACTCGGTGAGCCACCCAGGACCACATGCCTTCCCGGCCGCGGTACAGCGTTCCAGCCGGCACGGAAAAACCCTCCGGGAGCGGGGATTGGGGCCTGCCGGCTTCTCTGTCGGTCTGGCCCGGCCGGATACGGTCCACCGGCCCTGGTCATCGTAGCGACGCCTTGTCGGTTCATTGCCCCGGGGCCCTACAGGTGTGATCAAACAGCCACCAACGGGCTATCACACAAGAGCAAAACGGGATGTTATGGGCATCCCGTGATAAGGCGCGCCAGACGCCCGCGAACGGTGCGGCGCAGCTCATCTGCCGCGATCGCCCGCTCCTCGTCCGGGTCGTGCCCGAGCCGGGTGCGGATACCGGCCAGCATCTGGTCCAGCGCCTCGTCCTCGCCGTAGCCGTCGAGGCAGATCACGAAGGCGTGGCGGAAGCGGCGCTCGTACTCGGCGTGGGCGGCGCGCAGCGCGGTGTGCGCGGCGAGGGTGCCCGGGCCGGGGGTGCCGAGCGCCGGCATCGGGGAGGCCGATTCGGCGGCCAGCGCGTCGTCCAGATCGGCGGCGGAGAGGTCGTAGCAGCCCTCGTCGGAGGCGGCGAGCAGCGCGCCGAGGTCCGGATACGGGCGGTGCCGGGCCAGCCGCTGGGCCCAGCGGCGGCTGCCGCAGCAGGTCAGCAGCGCGGCGAGGGCGTCGTCCGGCGGCAGGGCGTTGAAGGTGGCGGGCACGGCGGTGTCCGAAAGCGGGGGCCGGGCGCCGTGGCTCTGCGAGGGTATGCCGCGCCAGGGCGCGCACGGCGGGCGCAGCATCGTCGGCCGGGCGGCCGGGGTGTCACCGGACAGCGGGGGCTCCTCGGGAGGATCGGACGAGCGGGTGGTGCGGGCCGGGTGTGCGGCGGCTGACGGAGGCGGTGCGGGTTTCGGATCGCGGACGCGGCGGCCGGGGCGTGTCGTGACGACGGGGCGTCGGCCGGGGCCGTCCGGAGATCCGGACGCCCTGCGCGCGGTGTGATGAACCGAAACGCCACCGTAACGACGCCGGGTGGCCCTTGTCCGACGGATGCGCGAATTTCACCCGGATGAGAGAGGTTTTCCCTAGGGCGTGTCCCCGGGGTTCCGTCCGCTTCGCGACGGGACGTCAGGGACACGCCCGAGGGACCGCCTTCGGTGCGACGGGGTCCGTCCGCGGGCCCGTGCGCCGGGGGCGGCCCGCCGCGCCGGGCGGCGCACGCCCGCGGGGCCAGCCCCGGGAAGGCGGCGCCCCGGGGCACGGCGGGACCCGCGCTCCCCGTACCGGTGCGTCCGGCCGCGGGCAGGCGCGGCACGGCGAGGAGAGAACCGAGCAGTAAGGAGCGTGCGATGTCGTACCCGAGTCGGCCAGGACACCCTGAACGGCCGAAGGCGGCACCGGAGAATGCGCCGCCGGGCCGGCGGACGGGCCGGTGGCGGGGGGAGCCGGGCGGGAGACGGGCCGTGCCGCCCGGCGGGCGGTCGCCGGTGGCCCGGGCGGCGCTGCCCGCCGCGCTGGTGGCCGCGGCGCTCACGCTGTCCGCCTGCTCCGACGCGGCGGACACCCGGGCGCCGGGCGCCACCGGCCGCGGGGCCTCCCCGCTGCCCACCCCCACCTGGCAGAAGGTCACCGGCACCCCGCGCACCGTCCCCGCCGTACGGGACTTCCGACCGGCCGACGGGCAGGGCTGGCGGCCGTCCAAGGGCGCCCGGATCGTGGTGCCCGCCGGGGAGAAGTCCACCGTCGCCGACGAGGCGCGGCTGCTCGGACAGGATCTGGGCGGGATGCCCGTCGTCTGGGGCGACGAGCTCGTACGCCCCGGGGACGTCGAGGTGAAGCTCGCCGGGACGAACGGCAAGGGGCTTCCGGTGCGGCCGGACAACGCGCCCACCGGCGACACCGCCGACGAGGCGTACACGCTGACCGCCCGCGGCTCCCGGCTCACCCTCGCCGCCCCGACCGACGCCGGGATCTTCTACGCCACCCGGACCGTCAAGCAGGCGGTCCGCGCCGCCGGCGGGCTGCCCGAGGGCACGATCGAGGACCGGCCGGACCGGGCGCAGCGCGGGATGCTGCTGGACAACGCCCGCAAGCCGTTCACCGCCAGCTGGATCGAGGACCGCGTCCGGGAGCTGGGCGACCTCAAGCTCAACCAGCTCCAGCTGCACTTCTCCGACGACCAGGGCTTCCGGATCGAGAGCGAGAGCCACCCGGAGATCGTCTCCCAGGACCATCTGACCAAGGACGAGGTCCGCCGCATCCTGCGCCTCGCGCACTCCCGGCACATCAGCGTCATCCCCGAGATCGACTCGCCCGGACACCTCGGCGCCGTCCTCGACCACCACCCCGACCTCCAGCTGCGCAACGCGAGCGGGAAGGTGCTGCGCGGTGCGATCGACATCTCCAAGCCGGCCGCCGGGAAGCTCATCGACGACCTGATCGGCGAGTACGGGAAGCTCTTCGAGGTGCCGAAGGGCGCCGTCGCCTACTGGCATCTGGGCGGCGACGAGTACCAGGCGCTGACGGTCGCGAACCCGGCCGCCTCGTACCCGGGCCTCGCCCAGGCCGCCCGGAAGAAGTACGGCGCGAACGGCACCATCGAGGACCTCGCGACCGGCTGGCTCAACGACCGGCAGCGCGCCGCCGAGAAGGCCGGGCGCGACCGGATCGAGGCGTGGAACGACGGCTTCTTCAAGGACACGCGCGTCCAGGCGGACAAGAACCGCACCGTCGGCTACTGGACCGGCAAGGAGATCGGCGCCAACGACCCGGCCCGCTTCCTGCGCGAGGGCCGCAAAGTGGTCAACCTCAACGACGAGTACCTCTACTACGTGCTCGGCGAGCCGAATCAGTTCACCTATCCGACCGGTGAGCGGATCTTCCGCGAGTGGACGCCCGCGGTGCTGCGCCACACCTCGCCCGTCGACGTCCCGGCGAGCATGACCACCCCGGACCGCATCCCGGGCGCGCGCTTCGCGATCTGGTGCGATCTCTCGCACGCCCAGACGCCGCAGCAGATCGCCCAGGGCATCCGGATGCCGCTGGCGGCGCTGTCGCAGAAGGTGTGGGACCCGCGGAAACCCTCGATGAGCTGGACGGACTTCAAGGAGCTGGCCACGAAGGTGTCGAGCAAGGGGTGAGGCGGCGGCCCCGGCGCGCACCCGGCGGCGGGGCCCGCGGGACGGCCGGGGCCGCCACCCCCCACAGGAGAGGCCCCGGCCGTCGTTCGCGGGAGAGGCCCGTCACGGACCCCTCAACCGATACAGCGCCGTACGCGCCAAAAGCGTCACAGGGGGTGCGGAAGGCGGCACCCCGGCGGGTCTGGACGGCGGCCGGGCGGGGCCCGTAACGTGCCACTTCGCGCCGGTCGGCGCGCTTGTCGTACAGCTGCCGCGGCCGGAGCCGGGCCGCCGTCAACGGGGGGGTTCGATGGGTCGATGCGCGCGATACGCGCAGTACGTCCCGGGCCGCGCGTGGCCGATTCCGGGCCCGGGGCAGGCCGCGGTGATCAGCCGTTATACCGTCTGCGGAACCACCGGGGTTACCGGGGGTTCCGCAGCTGTCGCCGGAGGCGGCGGCCGGTAGCGGGCAGTGGGGCAGGAGCAAGGACCGGGCAGCGGAGATTCCGCACGTGACAGGAATGGACCCGTGCGAGGGGACGACACCCAGCCGGACGACAGCCGGCTGACCGCTGCCGTGCAGGCGGCACAGGACGGCGACGAGGCGGCGTTCCGCGAGGTCTACCGTGCGGTGCACCCCCGGCTCCTGGGCTATGTGCGCACGCTGGTGGGCGAGGCGGACGCGGAGGACGTCGCCTCGGAGGCGTGGCTGCAGATCACCCGTGACCTGGGCCGGTTCAGCGGTGACGCCGACCGGTTCCGCGGCTGGGCGGCCCGCATCGCCCGTAACCGTGCGCTGGATCACATCCGGATGCGCGGCCGCCGCCCGGTGAGCGGCGGCGACGAGAGCGAGCTGGTCGAGACCCCGGGCCCGGCCGACACCGAGGGCGAGGCGCTCGCCGCCCTCGGCACCGGCCGCACGATGCGGCTGATAGCCGCGCTCCCGCAGGACCAGGCGGAGGCGGTGGTGCTGCGGGTCGTCGTCGGGCTGGACGCCAAGAGCACCGCGAAGGTCCTCGGCAAGCGGCCGGGCGCGGTCCGCACCGCGGCCCACCGCGGGCTGCGCCGGCTGGCCGAACTCCTCGGCGACCGGGCGGAGCACGAGGACGCCGCGGCCGGACCGGTGACCGGGAGTGACGGCGCGGCCGAGGACGCCCCGGGCCGCCGGGCGCGCGGCGGAGGACGCGGGGGTGGTGGAACGATGGGCGGGGTCCCCGTACAGGGGCGAAGACGCCGTGACGGCGTGGCGGAATCGTACGTACCGGGTGTGACGGAATCGGCCGCGCGAACGCAGAAGGACATGTGATGGCCGACGACCGGTACAACTGGCTCGACAACGATGCCGCGGAGCGCCTGCTGCGCGGCGAGCCGGTCGGCACCACCGCACACGGCGCGCAGGAACTCGCCCGGTTGCTGGACGACGCGGCCCCCGCCGGGCCGGGCACCGGGCCGCTGCCCGGGGAGGAAGCCGCGGTCGCCGCCTTCCGCCGGGCCCGCCCCGCCGCACCGCCCCGCCCGGCGGCCCGCGCCGGTCTCGCCCGGCCCTTCCGGCGCGGTTTCGCCGTGGCGCTGGCCGCCTGCGCGCTGGGCGGGGTGGCGGTCGCCGCGGGGACGGGCGTGCTGCCCAGCCCCTTCCGGCCCGGTCCCGATCCGGCCTCCGGCGTCAGTACGGACGTCAGCCCCGGCACCCTCGAATCCCCGGATCCCGGCACCACCGCCCCCGGCTCCCCGGGGCCGACGGCGGGGCAGAAGCCGACCGACGACCCGACGACCTCCCCGACCCCGGACGCCTCGCACTCCACCACCGCCCCGCCGTCCGCCGGCGCCACCCGGGGCCCGGGCCGCGGGGTGCCCGGCGTGCCGGGCAACGGCAAGAACGGTTCGGCGGAGCGGCGGGCCGTGGTGCTGGCGCTCTGCCGGGACTACGAGGCGGGCCGGCGCGGCGACATGGACCGCGAGACCCTTCAGCGTCTGGAGCGTGCCGCCGGGGGCCCGGCGAAGGTGCACGCCTTCTGCCGCCGCTACCTCCAGCAGCAGGGCAACGGCGACGGCGGCGGCAACGGCAAGGGCGACGGCGGCAACGGCGGCGGAGGCGACGGGAACGCCGACGGCGGCGGCACGGGCGCAGGCCAAGGCGGCGGCCACGGCGGCGACGAGGACGGTGACGGACAACCGTCCACCGCACCGGAGCCCTCCACCCCCGGCGCCCCGCCGCCCGCCCCCGGCTCGCCGGAGCCGTCCGCCTCGGACACCGCGGTCCCGACGCCTTCCACCAGCGCAAACGCCACCGCTCCCGCTTCGGTGTGACGTTTTTTCGGCGCCCGGCGCAGTACTGAGTGAGCCGACTGGTCATCGGCGGCGCGCGGGCCGGGTTCCCCCCGTACCCAGGCACCTCGCGCACCTGGCGCGGGCGGGGCACGTTCCCCCGGCCCTGCCCGCGCCCCCCCACTTCTTCCGTGCCTTGCGGGTCTCTCCGCCGCGTTCTTGGTGTCCGCCCGTCGGCGGGCGGTCCGGCCGCCGGGCGGGGCGTGCGGGGGCTGCGTCACACTGGTGGCATGTCGTCACCCCGCCGCGCGTGCCCCGTCTGCACCCGAGAGATCGCCGTCGTCGGCGGCCGCTTCGCCCGCCACGACCCGCCCGGGCGGCGCACGGTGCTGGAGCTGGTCTCCTGCCCGGGGTCGCGGCGGATCGCCCCGATGATGGCGCCGGCGGAGAAGCTCTTCGACCCGGAGGAGCCGCCGTTCCCGGGCCAGCAGCCGCTGTTCTGAGCGGCGTGCCCCGCGGCCGTTACGGTGCCAGCACGTCCAGTTCGGCCATGGCGCCGACCGTGATCTGACGCGTCAGCTCCTCGGCGCGCGCCGCGTCCCCGACCCGTACCGCCTCGGCGACCTGGACGTGCAGCGAGACCGCCGCCGGGTCCGGGTCGGTGAACATCACATGGTGCGCGGTGCGGCCGGTCAGCACCGCGGCGACGACATCGCCGAGCCGGGCGAACATCTCGTTGCCGGAGGCGGTCAGCACCACGCGGTGGAACGCGGTGTCGTGCACCAGATACGCGTCGAGCTGCTGGCCGCGGGAGGTGGCGACCATGCCCATGGCGTGTTCGGTGAGCGCGGCGCACTGGGCGGGGTCGGCGTGGTGGGCGGCGAGCCCCGCGGCGACCGGCTCCACGGCGGAGCGCAGCACGGTCAGCGAGCGCAGCTGCCGGGGGCGGTCCCGTCCGGCCAGCCGCCAGCTGATGACCCGCGGGTCGTAGACGTTCCACTCCTCGGGCGGCAGTACCGTGACGCCGACGCGGCGGCGGGAGGTCACCAGCCGCATGGATTCCAGGACCCGGATCACCTCGCGGACGACGGTGCGCGAGACGTCGAACTGAGCCGCCAGCTCCTCGGTGCGCAGGACGGTGCCCGGTGTGTGATCGCCCGCGGTGATCGCCGGACCGAGGGCTTCGAGCACCCGTGTGTGCGGCCCCTGCCCCTGGTTCTCCATGGGGATCACCCTACGTTCCGCCCGACTGCCACTTTAAGTATGACGTTTGCGCCACACTCTCTTGAATAAGTCATACGTAATGGGTTTCAGTGGGGTGTCCTACCGAGGTCGAAGAAGACAGCGAAGACAGCGAGGTATCCGGGAATGAGCACGCCCCACGTCATCGTCGTGATGGGAGTTGCCGGCACCGGCAAGACGACGATCGGCCCGCTGGTCGCCGAGGCGCTCGGCGTGCCGTACGCCGAGGGCGACGACTTCCACCCGCCGGCCAACATCGCCAAGATGTCCGCCGGGACCCCGCTGGACGACGCCGACCGCGGCCCGTGGCTTGACGCCATCGGCGCCTGGGCCCATGAGCGGGCCGGGCACGGCGGCGTGGTCAGCTGCTCCGCCCTCAAGCGCGGCTACCGCGACCGGCTGCGCGCCGCCGCCCCCGACGTGGTCTTCCTCCACCTCACCGGCGACCGCGCGCTGATCGAGCATCGGATGGCCGAGCGCAAGGGCCACTTCATGCCGACCGCGCTGCTCGACTCGCAGTTCGCCACCCTCCAACCCCTCGGCGCCGACGAACGCGGCGTGGCGGTGGACGTCTCGGGCACCCCCGAGGAGATCGCCGCCCGCGCGGCCGACGCGCTCCGCGCCCTGGCCGTCTGACCCCCGGGCCCTCGCGCCCACCCACCCCCGGGCCCGCCCCACGGGCCCTTTTCTCCCCTCCTCCTAGGAATCGCCGTGACTCATCTCAGCGTCGAGATGCTCGCAGCGGACGCGGTCGAACCGATCACCTCGGCCGGTCATGCGCAGCTGGGCATCGCCGTTCTGGCGGGCATCGCCGTCATCGTTGTGCTCATCACCAAGTTCAAGCTGCACGCCTTCCTGTCGCTGATCATCGGTTCGCTGGTGCTCGGTGCGGCCGCCGGTGCGCCGCTGGACAAGGCCATCGCCAGCTTCTCCACCGGGCTGGGCTCGACGGTCGCCGGTACGGGCGTGCTGATCGCCCTCGGTGCGATCCTCGGCAAGCTGCTCGCGGACTCCGGGGGCGCCGACGAGATCGTCGACACGATCCTGGCGAAGGCGAACCGGCGGTCGATGCCCTGGGCGATGGTGCTGATCGCCTGCGTCGTCGGGCTGCCGATCTTCTTCGAGGTCGGCATCGTGCTGCTGATCCCGGTGGTCCTGCTCGTCGCCAAGCGCGGCAACTTCTCGCTGATGCGCATCGGCATCCCCGCACTGGCCGGGCTCTCCGTCATGCACGGCCTGATCCCGCCGCACCCCGGGCCGCTCGTCGCGATCGACGCGGTCGGCGCCAACCTCGGCATCACCCTCGCCCTCGGCGTCGTCGTGGCGATCCCCACCGCGATCGTCGCCGGGCCGCTCTTCGCCCGCTACGCCGCCCGCTGGGTCGACATCAAGCCGCCCGAGAACATGGTTCCCGAGCGCGCCTCGGCGGAGCTGGCGAAGCGGCCGCGGTTCGGCGTCACCGTCGCCACCGTGCTGCTGCCGGTCGTGATGATGCTGGCCAAGGCGCTGGTGGACATCGTCATCGACGATCCGAAGGACTCCGTGCAGCGGGTCTTCGACGTCATCGGCTCCCCGATGATCGCGCTGCTGGCCGGCGTCGTCGTCGCGATGTTCACGCTGGGCCGCGCGGCCGGGTTCACCAAGGGCAAGATCGCCACCACCGTCGAGTCCTCGCTCGGCCCGATCGCCGGTGTGCTGCTGATCGTCGGTGCCGGCGGCGGCTTCAAGCAGACGCTGGTGGACGCGGGCGTCGGCCAGATGATCCTGGACATCTCCAAGGGCTGGAACATCTCCGCGCTGCTGCTGGCCTGGCTGATCGCCGTCGCCATCCGCCTGGCGACCGGCTCCGCGACGGTGGCCACCATCTCCGCGGCGGGCCTGGTCGCCCCGCTCGCCGCCGACATGAGCAGCACCCATGTCGCGCTGCTGGTCCTCGCCATCGGCACCGGCTCGCTGTTCTTCAGCCACGTCAACGACGCCGGCTTCTGGATGGTCAAGGAGTACTTCGGCATGAACGTCGGCCAGACGATCAAGACCTGGTCGGTGATGGAGACGCTGATCTCGGTGGTCGGCATCGCCTGCGTGCTGCTGCTGTCGCTGGTCGTCTAGCGCGGTTTTCTTCGCGAGGGGTCGTACGGGCGGGATGCCGCCGGTACGGCCCCTCGCGTATCCGCGTATCCGCAGATCAGGGGGCTTTCGGCGGCCTTTTCAGCAGGACGATGCCGTCCTGTTCGGTGATCTGGTGGTAGCCGTGGGCGCGGTAGAGGTCGAGCATGCGGGCCGTGCCGGCCGCCGGGCAGGGGGTCTTGACGGTGGGGTCGGTCCGGTCGGAGATCACCCAGTCCGGCAGGCGGGCGGGCAGGCCGGTGGGCGCGGCGGGGTCCGGGCCAGTGCCGAAGCAGACCAGGGAGACGGTGGTGCGGCCGGTCAGCATCGGCGCCAGCCGGTTGGACGAGGCGACGCGCGCGCCGTCGGGGATGCGCGCCGCCACCGCCTCGGCGGTGCGGACGTGCGCGGGGGTGCGCCAGGCCGAGGGCAGCACCAGGTCGTGGAAGGGGTAGACGGCCGCGGCGATCAGCGTGAACGTCGCGGAGAAGGCCAGCACCCGGCGGCGCCGGCGGCCCGGGAACAGCTCCGGCCGCCGGTGGAGCACATCGATCAGACCGGCGAAGACGAGCGGCATCAGCACGGCGTTGTAGTGGAAGTTCGGCTGCCAGTAGTGCTCGTTCCCGGCCACCAGCCGCCAGCCGAGAGTGGGGAGCGTCAGCACGGTCAGCGGGGAGCGCAGTCCGATGAAGGCGACCGGCGCGGCCAGCATGAACAGCAGCAGCCACTTCATCGGCGGCCAGAAGAGGTGCAGCGCCGCCGACACGAGACCGGCCCCGCCGCCGGACGGCGCCCCGCCCGGCAGCTGCTGCCAGTAGTCGAAGCCGCCGTGCGGATTCATGGCGGGCAGCAGGACGAGCATCTCCACCGCCGTGCCCGCCACCCCCGCCACGACGGCGGCGAGCCCGAGCCACCACGTCCCCCGCGACCGCTCCCCGGCGCGGCGCTCGCGTCCCGTCCGCCACATCACATAGCCGCCGACCGCGGCCAGGGTGAGCCCGAGGTCCTCCTTCACCAGCAGCAGCGGGACGGACCAGGCCACCGCCGCCCGCCACCGCCGCTCGCCGAGCGCCGTGACGGCGAAGGCGAGCAGCGGCACGGCGAAGCAGATCTCGTGGAAGTCCTTGGTGACCGCCGTGGCGATGCCCCACGAGGCGCCCATGCCGCAGCCGATGACGAGACCCGCGACCGGCCCGGCCGCGCGGTGCGCCCACCGGGTGAGCGGATAGCAGGCCGCCGCCATCAGCGCCGCCTGGACGACGAGCAGCGTGGTGGCGCCGGGGAAGAGCCGGTAGACCGGGGCGACGAGCACCAGGATCGGGTGGAAGTGGTCCCCGAGCAGGTTGAAGCCGGGGCCCTTCAGCTCCACGACCGGGGCCCGGCCGTGGGCGTAGGCGCGGATCGCCTGCTCGAATATCCCCAGGTCGTAGCCGGCGTTGAGCATCTGGCGGTGGCGCAGGAGCGCGACGAGCGTGTAGAGGACGAAGCAGGCCGCGGTGAGGGACCAGGCCAGCGGCCGGGGGCCGGGGAGGCGGTCGCGCAGCGCCGCGAGGAGGCGCTCGGCGCGGCGCCCGTCGCGCTGCCGGGCACCTGTCGCCGGGGGTGCGGCGGCCTCCGGGACGGCTGCCGGCCGGGGCGCGGTGGCCTCCGCCGGTTTCCGGGTCCCCGGTATGCGGCCGGTGTCCGCAGGCTCCCGGGCGGCGGGGGTGCGCCCGGCCTCCGCGGGTATGCCGCCGGTCCGCTCCGCTGGCTGTGTCATCGCTCCACCTGTGCTCGGCCCGCCTGTGCTCGGCCCGCCGGATGGTGCCGCCCGCCGCGGGCCGGCGCGGTGTCCGGCGCGCAGCCGTGGCGCCGGGCGCCCGGGCCGCGACGGGAGTGTAGGCAGGGCGGTGCGCCCGCCGGTCCGTCCATGGCGCGGCGGGGAACGGGTGGTGTCCGCACGCCCGCCGGCAAAGCGGGGCCCGGCCGCGGCGTCAGCCGGTCAGCTCCACGTCGGCCAGGACGTTCACGCCGTCGGTCCACGCGGTGGAGGCGTTGGCGCAGCGCACCGGCAGACCGCGGCCCGGGAAGTCCGGGTCGGGGAGGGCGAGGCCGAGGCGGTGGACGCCGCGGGTGCCCCGGGGGACGGGGAGCCGGGCGCGGAGGGTGGTGGGCGCGGGGGCGGTGTGGTCGTCGTCCGTCTCGGTGCGGCCCCGCGGCTGCCAGGTGCGCCAGTCGGCCCGGGTGTCCGCGGCGGAGACCGTCCGCCCGTCCGCGTCCAGCAGCACCAGACGGACCGGCCGCGGATGCTTCGGCGGGGCGAAGCCGCGGTTGACCACGTCCACCTCGACCGGCAGCAGTCCGTCCCGGTGTACGCCCGACGGATCGTGGCGGGCCTCGCGTATCTCGATGCGGTAGCCGAGGTGGTCGCGGAGGTACTCGAAGGCGGTGCGGGGGACGGCGCGGCCCGCGCGGTCGTGGAAATAGCCGTCCGAGACCGGCAGTTGGGCCTCGGTGACCTGTGCCTCGGTGAGGTCCGTGGTCCGCCACGCCGGGAGGGTCACGGTGGCGTTGTGGACCAGCGACAGGCTGTCGAAGCGGAGCGTCTGGAGCCGCCGGGCCGCGGGGAGCGCGGGAATGACGGTGCTCCAGGCGTACGGGTCCGTGCTCTGGCCCTTGTCCCAGGGCATCTCCCCGTCGGTCATCCGCTCCCGGGTGGCGTCGAGATACGTCGGCCAGCCGGGGTTGCCGGGGACGTAGTAGTCCCATTCGCCCTCGCCCAGCGTCACGTAGTCGTTGTGGAAGCCGATCCGGTCCAGCAGCGCGGTGTCGGTGATCAGATCGCGGTGGGCGGCCTGGCGGAGCTGGGTGTGCAGGCCCGGCGGCAACGCGTCGACCAGCGTCGTCATGATGGCCGTGACGGCGTCGGGGTAGGTCTCGTGGGCGTAGTAACTGCCGTGCCACTCGCCCCAGTTGCCGAGGAAGCCGGCCTGCCAGACGGCGACGGTGTCGCTGTGGCGGGCGATCAGGGGTGCCAGCTGTCCGATGTGGCGCTGGATGTCCTGCACGGTGTAGCGGCGCGGTGCGCGGACGCCGTCGTCGTAGGCGAAGCGCAGCACCGCCGCGTAGCCCTTGCTGCGCAGGCCGCGCAGCACGCTCTCGATGTTGGCGAGCGCGCTCGGCGGGATGGGGGAGGTCGCGAACTCCCAGAGGTAGAAGTAGAGCTGGGTGAGGTTGGCGCCGCGCCCGTACCGGCGCTCCAGCAGGTCGAGGGTGCGGGCGGCGTCGGGGGAGTGGTCGTGTTCGTTCTCCCAGGGGCTGGTGAGGTCCACGGCGTTGTACGACATCTCGTAGCGGAAGCCGCGCCGCGGATTGGCGAGCGGGGCTCGGCCGTCCGGGTCGTCGGGGCGGATGCCGCGGTGCGGGACGCGGTGCCAGGCGCCCGCGGCGCGTGCCGGGGAGGCGAGGGCCGGGGACGCGAGGGCCGGGGAGGCGCCGAGCGGAACGGCGGCCGCCGCGCCCAGCGCGGTCGTCAGCAGGCGTCTGCGCGGCAGCGGCATGGGTGTCTCCTCGGGGACGGGTACGGAAGGTGGCGCCGAGTGTCGCGGGCGGCCACCGGCCGGGCCATGGACGGAACGCGCCGGGGGCTGGACTTTTCCCGCCCCGGAGGCGGCGGCCCGGCGGCGTGCGCGGGGCGTCGCGCACGCCGCCGGGCCGCCTCGGCTCACCGCCCGGGCGCCTCCTCCCCGAAGAAGGCGCGCAGGGCCTTCGCCGCGCGTCCGGCCGCGCCCTCCGCCGGTGCCGCCCAGGCGATGTAGCCGTCGGGGCGTATGAGATACAGCGCGGAGTCCGGGCCGTACGCGTCCCGGAGGTGGCCGTGGGTGTCGAGGAGGTCGGGGGCCGGGCCGCCGGCGCGGACGAGGCGTAGCTGCTCCGGGCCGGCCGGGAGCGCGGCGGCGTCCAGCGCGGCATCGCCCAGCGCCAGCAGCGTGAAGTGCGGGCCCCGCAGCAGGTCGAAGAGGCGGACGGGGGTGCCGTCGGGGGCGGTGCAGGGGGCGTCGGGGGCGCGGTCGCCGGCGTGCGGGGCGCCCTCGGGGACGTGCGGGCGCAGCTCCTGGGCGAGGGGGCCCTCGCGGTAGCCGATGCCGAGTTGGTGGAGGTCGCGGCCGCGGCGCCAGTTGCGGTCGCGGTGGAGGCGGGTGCTGGTGTCGAGGATGTGGTCGGCGATCGGCAGGCGTTCGGCCTCGTAGGTGTCGAGGAGGGTGTCGGGGGCGCCGTGGCGGATCACCTGGCCGAGCTTCCAGCCGAGGTTGTAGGCGTCCTGCACACCGGTGTTGAGTCCCTGGCCGCCGGCCGGGGAGTGGATGTGCGCGGCGTCGCCGGCGAGGAAGACCCGGCCGGCGCGGAAGGCGTCGGCGCGGGCGGCCCGGGGACGGTAGACCGACGTCCACAGCACCTCGCGGATCTGCTCGGGGACGAGATGGGTGTGGCGGGCGAGGGCGGCGCGGGCGCCTTCCTCGCTGGGGTCCGGGGTCTCGTCCAGGGACATGACGAACGCCTGGAAGAGGTCGGTGCGGGCCAGCGGGAGCATCATCACCATGCCCCGCCCGTCCGGCAGGACCCAGCGGTGCCAGTGGTCGCGGTCGAGCCCCTCGACGCGGAGGTCGGCGAGGAGCGCCGCGCCCTCCTCCAGGGACGGCCCGCTCATGGTGATGCCCAGGGCGCGGCGGACGGTGCTGCGGCCGCCGTCGGCGGCGACCAGATAGCGGGCACGGACCGGCTGCGAGGCGCCGCCGGGCCCGCGGAGGGTGGCGGTCACCCCCTCCGTGTCCTGGGCGAACGTGGTGAGTTCGGTGCCGAGGCGGACCTCGCCGCCCAGCTCCCGCAGCCGGTCGTGGAACAGCTCGACGGCGCGGAAGAGCGGCACCATCAGGATGTTGGCGTACGGGGTGGCGGGCGTCGGATCGTAGCGGGCGATGGCGGCGAAGGACTTGGCGATGCGGCCGTCGCGCCAGATCCCTATCTCCGGGTACGGGCCGCCCGCCGCCCGGACGGCGTCCAGCAGCCCGAGGTCGTCGTAGACCTCCAGGGAGCGCGGCTGGTGGCCGGTGCCGCGGGCGCCGGGGGAGAGGGCCTGCTGCCGCTCGACGACGAGGGCGCGCAGACCGCGGCGGGTCAGGTCGATGGCGAGGGCGAGGCCGGTCGGGCCCGCTCCGGCGATGAGGACGTCGACCTGCCCGCCGGAGCCCTCGGCGGCGGGGCGGCCCGGGGCCGCGGCGGGGGCGGGCGGAGCGGCGGCGCCGGCGGCAGCGCTGGTGTCAGGGGGCGTGGCAGGGGTCGTCGAAGGAACGTCCTTAACGTTGTTAAGTTCCATGCTTCCGAGGCTGCGCTTAACGGTGTTAAGTTGTCAACATGGTTTCGCGCATCGACCGGAAAAAGATGGTGGACACCGCCCTCGACGTCCTCAACGACGCCGGTCTCGACAAGCTCACCGTCCGCCGCATCGCCACGGAGCTGAACGTCCAGGCGCCCGCGCTCTACTGGCACGTCCGCAACAAGCAGGAACTCCTCGACGAGATGGCCACCGAGATGATGCGCCGGATGGCCGCCCCGCTGATGGCGGAGCCCGATCCCGCCACCCCGTGGCAGGAGCAGCTGGCCGAGGTCTGCCGCGGGCTGCGCCGCGGACTGCTCGGCTACCGCGACGGTGCCAAGGTCTTCAGCGGCACCCGGATGGTCGGCCACGGCTACGCCGCGCCGTACGACGCCTTCATCCGGCGGCTCGTGGAGGCGGGCTTCCCTCTGGGTGAGGCGGCCCGCGCGTGGTGGACCGCGTACAACTTCACCGTCGGTCTGGTCATCGAGGAGCAGTCGGTCCACCCGGATCCGGCCCGCCCGGAGTACCGCGATCCGGCGTACGACGACGCCGAGCGCACCGCGCGGCTCGGCGACCGCTATCCGTACGCGGCGCGCGCCGGTGCCGAGCTGTTCGGCGACATCGAGCGGAACTTCGAGACCGGGCTGCGGATCATCATCGCCGGGATCGAGGCGACGGTGGAGACACGGCCGGGCGCCGCGGACTGAGCCGCCGCGGCGCCCGGGGGCACGGCCGACGCGCACCGGGGGCGCGGGCCCGATCGGCCCGCGCCCCCGGGCGCCCTCACCGCTTCGGGTCGATCGCCCGTTTCAGCAGCGGTGTCAGCGGGCGTTCCACCAGGCGGTGGAGCAGCCACGCCAGCAGCAGCATCGCGGTGACGGTCAGCGCCAGCGTCGCCTGCGACGGCAGTCCGGCGCCGCGGTGCAGGGCGTGCACGACGACCCAGCCCAGATGCTCGTGGACGAGGTAGAAGGGGTAGGTCAGCGCGCCGGCGACGGTCAGCCAGCGCCAGTTCGCCCAGCGGAAGTGGCCCAGCGCGATGGCGCCGACGAGGACGAAACCGGCGGTGACGACCGCGACGATGCCGAACTGCGAACGGTAGGAGAAGCCGCCGGCGGACGCCGGGTGCCACAGCCCGGCCACCGCGAAATGCTGGCCGGTCAACCAGCTGACCAGCACGATCGACCAGGCGATCGGATCGCGGGCGCCGTAGCGGTGCAGCAGGTACAGCCCGATGCCGCCGATGAAGAACGGCGCGTACTCCGGCATCAGGACGGTGTCCAGCAGCGGTTCGTTCGCCGCCTGCGCCAGCGCCGCGGCCAGCGTCCAGCCCGCGCAGAACACCACCACCCGGCGCCGGGTCGCCCCGGGCAGCACCACACAGAGCGCGAAGAGCGCGTAGAACCGCATCTCCGCCCAGAGCGTCCAGCACACGCCCAGCACCCGGTGCGCACCCAGCGGCATCTGGAGCATCGTCAGATTGGTCAGCACCTCGCTGGGCTGCACGGCCTTGTAGACCACGCCCGGCAGCGCGAAGACGACCGTGACCAGCAGGACCGCGACCCAGTACGCCGGATACAGCCGGGAGATCCGGGAGGCGATGAACGCCCGCAGGGTGCGTCCCCAGCCGCTGAGGCAGATCACGAAACCGCTGATCACGAAGAAGATCTGCACGCCCAGACAGCCGTAGGCGAAGAAGCCCGAGGCGGTCGGGAACTGCGCGGCGGGCGAGGAGCCCCACGCCGTGCCGATCTCGCCGTCGCGCCCGCCGTAGTGGTACGCGGCGACCATCAGCGCGGCCAGCAGCCGCAGCCCGTCCAGCGCCCGCAGCCGGGACGGCGCGCGGCGCGCCCGCTGCGGGGCGGCGGCCGGCGCGTCCGCCCCGGCGGCGGGCGGCAAGGCGGTCAGCTGCCCGGTCATCCGGTCGCGACCCGCTTCTTCAGCCGCCGCTGCACCGCCCGCGCCCGCCGCGCCACCCGCAGGACGGCCGGGTTGCGCGGCAGGAACGCCAGCTGCGACGGGAGCGCGCCGGGCAGCGCCAGCGCGGTCAGCCGCCGCCGCTTGAAGTAGCGGCGGGTGTGCGGCGTCAGATGCGCCGTCAGATACCGCTCGGCGGCCGGGCGCAGCCGCGGGTAGATCTGGTGCTGCATCGCATAGCCGACCGCCTCGATCAGCCCCGGCGGCACCGGCGTGACCGCGGTGGCCGCCGGATCGTCGAGGTCCGGCACCGTCGCGTCCACGATCGTCACCGGGATGCGGTTGCTGTTCTGGTACGGCGTGAGCCGCTCCAGCAGCAGCCCGGTGCCGGTGCGGGCGACCGGCAGCCCGTAGAACGCGGACGCCGTCAGCAGCGCGGTGGAGAAGCAGCCGACGACGAGATCCGGCCGCATCCGGGCGTAGACGACCTCGGCGAGCACCGGGGTCTCCAGCACCGTCAGCGCGACGTCGAGCCGTTCCGCCTCCCGCTCCAGCAGCCGCGACCAGCGGGCCGGGGCCGACGGATGCGGCTTGAAGGCCAGCGTGCGGTGACCGCGCGCGACGGCGCCGCGCACCATCCGCACATGCAGATCCTCCTCCTCCTGCGGGGTGAGGATGGAGAGCGCGGAGAGGTACTGCCCCAGCAGCAGCGCCCCGCCCTCCGGCAGCTCCAGCGCGCCCGCCGCGTCGTCGAGTTCGCCGAGGACCTTGGTGAACGCCTCCGTCGGCACGGTCTGCGCCGCCACCCCGAACTCGGTGAGCAGCAGCGGGACGAGGCCCGGCACCAGATCGAGGTGGAGGAGGCGGTCGATGCGGGTGCCGACCAGCGGGTCGAGCTTGTTGCGGGTCGGGCCGTAGCTCATCAGCCCGTCCGCGTAGACGTCGACGGGCGCGTCCGGGAAGAGCTGCGCCACCGCCAGCGCCGGGTTGACCTGGATGGACTCGACGACCAGCGCGACGCGGTCGTCGCCCAGCTCCCACTCCTTGCGCAGATACCGCTCCCACAGCGGTACGTCGTCCGGGCGCGGGGACCAGCCGCCCGGGTGGAAGGGGTGGATGGTCGCGTTCCAGGACAGCACGCCGTCGAAGCGGGCGCGCAGCTTTTCGAAGCCGGGCGCCGCGTCCAGCGCCGGGGTGGTCTCCGGCGTCGCCGCGTTGTTGCAGATCAGCAGCAGGTTGCGGTCGGCGGGGGAGAAGGCGCCGGTGTCCAGGGCGGCGGCGAGGGTCGCCGCGCCGTAGAGGGTCGACGCCAGGAAGATGCGGGTCAGCGGCCGGGTGGTCATCAGGCGGCGACCCCCGAGGTGACGGGCCGGCGGCGCAGCCGCCGCAGCCGGGACGCACGCTGCACATCCATGGAATCCAACGCTTCCTTCAGTACGTCCTGCGGCATGCGCCGCAGCGCCGCCGCACTCAATTCCCGCAGGGCACGCGCCACCTGCGGCTCGAAACGTTCAATGGAACCGAGATGGTGGGAAATGATCGCGCAATACGTCCGGACCGCCTTCGGCAGCAGTTTGTCCGCATCGCGGTCCTGCGCGGTTTCCTCGATTACCTGATCGAATGCGCGCAGGAAATCCAATTGCCTCACGTCGCCGATCTGCGTGAGCGACGAGGCGACCCCGCGCCGGTAGAACACGCCGAGCAGCCCGACCACCGCCATCGATTCCGCCTCGCGGTGCAGCCGCCAGATCCACGGCCGGTCCTCCGCCGTCCGCAGCCCGTCCCGGAACCGCAGCACGCCGCTGTCCAGCAGCCGCCGGTGGTAGATGCCCGCCCACGCGTACGCGTAGTCGACCGAGGTGGAGCGGTCGGCGGGCAGGATCACATCGCGCGGGTTCATCACCACGCCGCGCCGCCCGTGCGGCACCCGGCTGATGGTGCGGGCGCGCGCGGTGCACTGGACGTGGTCGGTGCGGACGAAGTCGCACCCCAACTCCTCGATGGCGCCCAGCAGATCGCTCAGATGGCCCGGCGCCAGCCAGTCGTCGCCGTCCAGGAAGGTGAGGTACTCGCCGCGCGCCGCGTCCAGACCGGTGTTGCGGGCGGTGGCGAGTCCGCCGTTCTTCTCGTGCCGCAGCAGCCGGGCGCCCGGCAGCTCGCGCTCGGCACGCTGCAGAATCTGCGGGGTCTCATCGCGCGAGCAGTCGTCGACGAGCAGGAATTCGAAGTCCTCCCGGGCGTTCGCCGCCAGGCTCTTGAGGGTGTCGGGCGCGTATGTCTGCACGTTGTAGAACGGCACGATGACGGAGAGCTTAACCACCCGGGTGACGTTAGGGGCGGCGCCGCCATTCGTCTTTACCGCGGGCGGGCGGCACGGTGAACGAAGAATGTCGGGACGGTTAACCCGCCCGAATCCGGGGCCGGTTCGCCATTCGGCGACCCGCTGTTAACCCTTTGTTGCGCGGTGGTTGGCCCGCCGAACCGAATCGATTCCTAGCGTCATCGACGTGCCCTCACGTACCTCTTCTACGCCGCGGGTCGCAGTACTCGCCGATTCGGACACCCGGTGGAAATGGGGCGCTTTGACAGCGTACCGAATCCACCCGGAGGCCCGGCTCGACGGCTACCTCCTGCGCGGCCGCGCCACCCCCACGGTCCGTCAGCTCCACGAGGTCGGCGCCCGTGCGGAGACGCTGCGCGAGATCCGCGGGATCGACTTCCTCGACCTGATGCGCGCCGACGCCGGCTCCGCCGAGCCCTACGACACCGTCGTCCTCGCGCTGGTCGGCGGCGGTGTCCAGGCGATGCTGCACGGACTGGCCCGCGCCTGGGAGGACACCGAGCGCCGCCCCGCCGTCGTCACCGGCTACGTCGGCGTGGTCTACGAGAAGCTCGCCGACGGGCTGCTGCTGCGCCACGGCGCGGACGTCGTCCTCGCCAACTCCCGGCACGACGCGGACCGCTTCCGCGCGGTCTACCGCGGCGTCGGCGCCGACGACTCCGCCGTCACCGAATGCGCCCTGCCCTTCCTCGGCGGCGACCGCCACACCGGTGACCACGACCCGTACACCGTGGTGTTCGCCGCCCAGCCGTCCGTGCCCGACAACCGCGCCGACCGGGCGTACCTGCTGCGCCGCGCCGTCGAGCACGCCCGCCGGCACCCCGGGCGCGAGGTGCTGATCAAGCTCCGCAGCAAGCCGGGCGAGCACACCACGCACATCGAGGAGCTGCCGTACCAGAAGCTGGCGGCGAAGGCCCCCGGCGGACTGCCCGCCAACTGCCGCCTGGTCTACGGCAACATGGGCGAGGTCCTGGACCGCACCGACCTGATGGTCACGGTCTCCTCGACCGCCGCGCTGGAGTCGCTGCACCGCGGGGTGCCCACCGCCGTCCTCACCGACCTCGGCATCCGCGAGGTCCTCGGCAACCACCACTTCCTCGGCTCCGGCTGCCTCGCCTCCTGGGACGACCTCGACGCCGGCCACCGGCCCGAGCCCGACCCCGAGTGGCTCGCCCGCCAGGGCGTCTGCGCCGACGGCAGCTACGACACCGCCTTCGACGCGGCCCGCGCGAAGGTCGCCGCCCTGCACGCCGCGGGCCCGCTGCCGCCGCTCGCCCCGTACTACACCGCCCGCACCGCCCCCGGTTACCTCCCCGGCATCCTCGCCCGGCACGGCTTGGACGCAGCCGGGAAGCCGGTCGCCGGCTACGCGCCGGAGGGCCGCGAGGCGCCCGGCGGGCTGCGCAAGGTCGCCCGCGACGCGGTCCGCGAGGCCGCCCGCGGCGCCTACCGCCACGGCGTCCAGCGCGTCGCCCCCGCCATCCGCCGCTGGGGGCAGCTGTGACCGTTCCGTCCGCCCGCCAGGGGAGCCCGCGCGGCCCCCGGAAGGAGCCCGCCATGCCGCACCGCCCGCCCGTCACCCCGCCCGTCGTGGTGGCCGTCATCCCCGCGCGCGGCGGCTCCAAGGGCGTCCCCGCCAAGAACCTCGCGGCCGTCGGCGGCGTCCCGCTGGTCGCCCGCGCGGTCCGTGCCTGCCGCGGCTCCCGGCTGATCACCGACGTCGTGGTCTCCACCGACGACGACGCCATCGCGGCGGTCGCCCGCGGCGCCGGCGCCGTCGTCGTCCGCCGCCCCGGCGACCTCGCCGGCGACACCGCCACCAGCGAAGCGGCCGTGCTGCACGCCATGGACGCGTACGAGGCCGAGCGCGCCACCGCGGTTGACGCGGTGCTGCTGGTCCAGTGCACCAGCCCGTTTCTCACGCCCGAGGACGTCGACGGGGTCGCCGCCGCCGTCGTCGAGGGCGGCGCCGACACCGCGCTGACCGTCGCCCCCTTCCACGGCTTCGTCTGGCGCGACGCCGACACGATGGCGGAGGCCGCCGGAGCGCTGGAGGACGGCGCGCTGGAGACGGCCGTGGACGCCGCCCCGGCCGGCCGCCGCGCCACCGCCACCGCCCTCGCCCCGTCCGGCGGCTACGGCGTCAACCACGACAAGTCCTTCCGCCCCCGCCGCCAGGACCGCCCCCAGGACCTGCTGGAGACCGGCGCCGCCTACGCCATGGACGCCACCGGCTTCCGCGCCGTCGGCCACCGCTTCTTCGGCCGCACCGAACCGGTCCGCACCGACCCGGCGCGCGTCCTGGAGATCGACGACCCGCACGACCTGGCCCGCGCCCGCGCCCTCGCGCCGCTCCTCGACGCGGAGGTGCCCGGCGTGCTGCCCGGCGCGGACGACATCGACGCGGTCGTCATGGACTTCGACGGCACCCAGACCGACGACCGGGTGCTGATCGACGCGGACGGGCGGGAGTTCGTCTCCGTCCACCGCGGCGACGGCCTCGGCATCGCCGCGCTCCGCAAGGCGGGCCTGAAGCTGCTGATCCTCTCCTCGGAGCAGAACCCGGTGGTCGCCGCCCGCGCCCGCAAGCTCCGCATCCCCGTCCTGCACGGCATCGACCGCAAGGACCTCGCCCTCAAGCAGTGGTGCGAGGAGTCGGGCATCGCGCCCGAGCGGGTGCTCTACGTCGGCAACGACGTCAACGACCTGCCCTGTTTCGACGTCGTCGGCTGGCCCGTCGCCGTCGCCGGGGCGCACGACGTGGTGCGCGGCGCGGCCCGCGCCGTCACCGCCACACCCGGAGGCAGCGGCGCCGTCCGCGAGATCGCCTCCTGGCTCCTGGGCCCGTCCCTCTGAACACCCCGCACCACACCGCACACCCGGGCACCGCGCCCGGTACCCACCCACACACGAAGGACCTCCCCATGAGCAGCAACTCCCGCATCCGCAACCTCGGCAACCGCGAGGCCGGCCCCGGCCGTCCCGTCTACGTCACCGGCGAGATCGGCATCAACCACAACGGCGACCTGGAGAACGCGTTCGCGCTGATCGACGCCGCCGCCGACGCCGGCTGCGACGCCGTGAAGTTCCAGAAGCGGACCCCGGAGATCTGCACCCCGCGCGACCAGTGGGACATCGAGCGCGACACCCCCTGGGGCCGGATGACGTACATCGACTACCGCCACCGCGTCGAGTTCGACGAGGAGGGCTACCGCGCGATCGACGAGTACTGCAAGAAGCGCAGCATCGCGTGGTTCGCCTCCCCCTGGGACGTCGAGTCCGTCGCCTTCCTGGAGAAGTTCGACGTCCCCTGCTACAAGGTCGCCTCCGCCTCCCTCACCGACGACGAGCTGCTGCGCGCCATGCGCGCCACCGGCCGCACCGTCATCCTGTCGACGGGCATGTCCACCCCGAAGCAGATCCGCCACGCCGTCGAGGTCCTGGGCAGCGACAACATCCTGCTCTGCCACGCCACCTCGACGTACCCGGCGAAGGCGGAGGAGCTGAACCTCCGGATGATCAACACCCTCCAGGACGAGTTCCCGAACGTCCCGATCGGCTACTCCGGCCACGAGACCGGCCTGCAGACCACCCTCGCCGCGGTCGCCCTCGGCGCCACCTTCGTCGAGCGCCACATCACCCTCGACCGCGCCATGTGGGGCTCCGACCAGGCCGCCTCCGTCGAGCCGCAGGGCCTGTCCCGCCTCGTCCGCGACATCCGCACCATCGAGGAGTCCCTCGGCGACGGCGTCAAGAAGGTCTACGAGAGCGAGCTGGGCCCGATGAAGAAGCTGCGCCGTGTCACCGGCGTCGTCGCCGAGGCGGAGGCCGCGGCCCCCGCCGCGGTCTGACCGGCCCAGGGAAAGGGCGGACACCCCCGTGACCGCATCCGACGGCCCCCGCGCCGAGCCGCCCGCGCCCGGCGCGGCGGCCCCGCCCCAGGAGGCGGCGGGCACCCCCCGCCGCCTCCCGGGGGTGCCCCGCCCCCGCGACCGCGCCGCCAACGGCGCCACCGCCCTGCCCCCGGCCACCCTCGCCTTCGTCGAAAGCCCGGTTCAGCTGCTGAACGTGCTGGAGTGGGCCTACGAGGAGGGCGGCGCGGGCCCGCTCGGCGGCGCGTCCGCTCCCGACGCCCCGGCCGCTCCCGGCGCCCCGGCGGAGGCGACCGCCCCGGCGCACACCTCCGGCCCGCCGGTCGCCCCGGGCCACGTCTGCGGCCCCCCGGCCGCCGCCGCGCCCCCGGAGCGCGCGCCCGCCGCCACCGCCCTCACCATCGTCGTGCTCTCCCCGCACGACCCGATGACCCGCGGCCAGCTGCGGCGGATGGCCGAACTCGCCCGCGAGGAAGGCCACTCCGTCCGCTGGGAGGACGCCCGCGGCGGCGCCACGGCCCCGCTGCGCACCATCGGCGGCCTCGCCCCGCTGCTGCGCCGCGCCGAACGCATCGTCATCGGCGACCCGTTCTCCCGCTACGTCCAACTGCTGCTCACCCTCGCCCGCGCCCGCGATCTGGTCGTCGTCGACGACGGCACCGCGACGATGGAGTTCATCGCCCAACTGGCCCGCGGCGAACGGCTGGTGCGCTGGCACCGGCACGGCAGCGGCCGGGGCGCGCGCGATCTGGTCTTCGCGCCGTTCGCCCGCGCCGCGCGCCGCCGCCTCACCCCGGCGCCGGAGGGCGGCCGCCGCACCGTCGGCGTCTTCAGCTCCATGCCGGTCGAGGCGCCGCCCGGCGTCCGCATCGCCACCAACGCCTTCGCCTGGACCCGCCGCCGCTTCGGCCCGCCGCGGCTGACCCGCGCCGCCGACATCGTCGGCACCTCCCTCGTCGAGACCGGCGTCGTCGACCTCGACCGCTATCTGGCGGCCGTCGCCCAACTGGCCCGTACGCACGGCGCCACCCGCTACTTCGCCCACCGCCGCGAGCACACCGACAAGCTGCACCGGCTCGCCACCGAGACCGGTCTGGAGGTGGTCCGCCCCGACCTCCCCCTGGAGCTGATCGCCCGCCGCGGACCCATCGGACGGCTGATCGTCAGCTTCCCCTCGACGGTGGTGCACACCCTGCCGCTCGCCCTCGTCGGCACCGGCGTCCGCGTCGCGGTCTGCGACGTCGACCCGGCCTGGCTCACCAGCCGCGCCTCGCCGCGCGCCCAGGGCTTCCTGGACGACGTCACCGGCACCGCCCGCGGCGTCGACCGCCTGCCACCGGAGTCCGCCACGGAGCCGGAGCCGCCCACGGCAACGGAATGAGGCGACGGCCCTCGGGGGCGCACCGACGGTCCGGAAGCGGTCGCGTACGGTGCAAAAACAAAAGGAAATACCCCACCGCGAGGTCATCCATGCGGCGTACGGCTCGAAAATCTTCCCCTGACGGGCTGAACTTTTGTTGATCCAGGGACAGTTGCCCCCGCGGGGACCGTAACCTTCCCCGCGTGAGCCAACTGATGTACCCTGCCGCCGCCCCTGACCCGACCGACCCGCAGGACCTGCTCCCCGGAGTCCTCTCCGAGGCGTTGCACACCGAACTCATCGCCTTCCGGCGCGACCTGCACATGCACCCCGAGCTGGGTAATCAGGAGTTCCGCACCACCGAGGCGATCCGCAGCCGTCTGGAGGCGGCCGGTCTGCGGCCCCGCGTCCTCACCGTCGGCACCGGCCTGATCTGCGACATCGGCACCGACCCGGCGGACATCACCCGCGTCGACCTCCCCGCGGGCGACGGCCCCGACACCCGCCCGCTGCTGGCCCTGCGCGCCGACATCGACGCCCTGCCCATCCCGGACACGAAGACCGTCGCATACCGCTCCACCGTCGCCGACCGCGCCCACGCCTGCGGCCACGACGTCCACACCACCGTCGTCCTCGGCGCCGGACTGGTCCTCGCCGAGCTGGCCCGCAAGGGCCAACTGCCGTACCCGGTACGGCTGCTGTTCCAGCCCGCCGAGGAGGTGCTGCCCGGCGGCGCCCCCGACGCCATCGAGTCCGGCGCGCTGGACGGCGTCGGCCGCATCCTCGCCGTCCACTGCGATCCGCGCGTCGACGCCGGCCGCATCGGCCTGCGCACCGGCCCGATCACCTCCGCCTGCGACCGGCTGGAGCTGGCCCTCGACGGCCCCGGCGGCCACACCGCGCGCCCGCATCTGACCACCGACCTGGTCACCGCCGCCGCCCGCGTCGCCGTCGACGTCCCCGCGCTCGTCGCCCGCCGCGTCGACGCCCGCTCCGGCCTCGCCGTCACCTGGGGCCGCCTGGACGCCGGGCACGCCTGCAACGTCATCCCGCAGCACGCCGAACTCTCCGGCACGGTCCGCTGCCTCGACCTGGACGCCTGGCGCCGCGCCCCCGACCTGGTGCACGCCGCGATCGACGAGATCGCCACCCTGCACGGCGCCAAGTCGCAGATCACCTACGTCCGCGGCGTCCCGCCCGTCGTCAACGAAGCGACCTCCGCGCAGCTCCTGCACGACGCGATGACCGCCCGCTGCGGTCCCACCGCCGTCGAGTCCACCGAACAGTCCCTGGGCGGCGAGGACTTCTCGTGGTACCTGGAGCACGTGCCCGGCGCCATGGCCCGCCTCGGTGTCCGCGTCCCCGGCAGTGGTGACCGCCTCGACCTGCACCGCGGCGACTTCGACGTCGACGAGTCCGCGATCCGCACCGGCGTCGAACTCTTCACGGCGGCCGCCCTGCTGTCCGGAGCGGCACCGCTCTTCTGAACCCCGCGCCCGAACCGGCCCCCGACGGCCCCCTGCACCCGGCGGCCCCGGGGGCCGTCGCGTTCAGGTCCGCCGGGCCCGCTCCTGGTGGCGCCGTGCCTTGAGCCGGTTGCCGCAGGTCTTCATCGAACACCAGCGGGCGGTGTTGGCGCGGCTGCGGTCGAGGAGGAAGAGGCGGCACTCGTCGTTGCCGCACGGCCGCAGCCGTCCCGGCCGCCGCTCCTGGACGTCGTACCAGGCGAGCACCAGCTCCACCGCGAGCCGCCGCTCGGCCGGCGCCTCCAGCCGCCACCGCAGCCCCGCCGCGCCGACCTCGGGCCGGCGGCGGACCCCGGTGAGCACCTGCCGCAGCGCCGCCTGCGGCACCGGCCCGCGGGTGGCGTCCTGGAGCACATCGCGCACCGTCCGCAGCCAGCCGAGCGCCGCCGCGTCCCCGGGCCCGCCGTGCGCCCGCGCCCACCGCCGCACCGCCGCGTCGTCGGCCCACAGATCCTGCGCCCGGCCGTCCACCACCGGCGTGCTGTTCAACGCGTCGAGCAGCGCCTCCTCGCTGACCTGCGCCTCTTCACCGGCCTGCGCCTCTCCGCCGGCCTGTGCCTCTCCGCCGACCCGCGCCTCTTCACCGACCCGCGCCGTTTCGTCGCCCATCTCCACCCACCTCGCTCCGGCCACCCGGTGGCGCACCACGTGCTAACCCTCTTCCCGGGCTTGACAGGTTACTCCGCATCCACTCCACTGGAGATACGGAGTAACCCTTAAAGCAGCTTAAGAAGGTTAGTCAGCCATGGTTGAGATCCATCACCGGTACGCCACCGTCCACGGCCACCGCGTCTTCTACCGCGAGGCCGGCCCCCGCGACGCCCCCGCCGTCGTCCTCCTGCACGGCTTCCCCACCAGCTCCCGCATGTTCCGCCGGCTGATCCCCGAACTCGCCGACCGGTTCCACCTCATCGCCCCCGACCACCTCGGCTTCGGCCACTCCGACGCCCCGCCCGCCGACACCTTCCGGTACACCTTCGACACTCTCACCGACGTCACCGAAGCCCTCCTGGACCACCTCGGCATCGCCCGCCACGCCGTCTACGTCCAGGACTACGGCGCCCCCATCGGCTGGCGGCTCGCGCTGCGCCGCCCGGACGCGCTCACCGCCGTCATCACCCAGAACGGCAACGCCTACGACGAGGGCTTCGTCCCGGACTTCTGGGCGCCCGTCTGGGCCTACGCGGACGCCCCCGGCCCCGCCACGGAACCGGCGGTCCGCGCCGCCCTCGGACTCGACGCCATCCGCTGGCAGTACCTGCACGGCGTGGCGCGGCCCGAACTCGTCGACCCCGACACCTGGACCGCCGACCACCGCGACCTCGCCCGCCCCGGCAACGACCTCGTCCAGCTCGCCCTCTTCCGCGACTACGCCACCAACCCGCCCCTCTACCCGCAGGTCCACGCCTACTTCCGCGAGAGCCGCGTCCCGCTGCTCGCGGTCTGGGGCGCCGGCGACCGCATCTTCGGCCCCGACGGCGCACGCGCCTTCGCCCGGGACCTGCCGGACGCCGAGATCCACCTCGTCCCGGACGGCGGCCACTTCCTGCTGGAGAGCCACCCGGACAGCACCGCCGCCACCGTCCGGGACTTCCTGACCCGTACGGTGGCGGTCGCCGGGCGGTGACGGCCGCGCGCCCGGCGGCGAGGTTCAGTCACCTGACGGCCCGGACGGCTCCTGGGTTCCCTTGGGCAGGACGGGCTCCCGGACCTGGATCGCGCCCGACTTGTCGATATGCAGGAATTCGGCTTTTCCGTCTCCGTCGACGTCGGCGAACTGAATCTCCTCCGGCGGGGCGCCGGTGTCCGGCACGATCTGATGGATGTCGATGGAATCGATGCCCGATTCCGCGCCGCTCAGGTTGAGCCAGGCATTTGCGCCACCGTTGGGGGTGATGAGGATCTGGTCGGCACGCCCATTTCCGTCGAGGTCGGCAAACCTCAATTCACGGTTGTAGACGGTCGTGCTGGTCCTCGTGGGAGGGGACCATTGCAGTCGCTTTTCCCCTCCTGCATCCGTGAAGCCCCGGTTGAACCAGACGGTCACCTTGCTGCTCGGCTCGACCCACAGGTAATCGACTTTTTTGTCCCCATCGATGTCCGCGAACTGGATCTCCTTGAGGTCCGGTACGCGGTCGGCGGTGGCGAGCAGGGGGACGTCGGCGTCGCCGTCGTACCTGCGCATACACATGCGGCGGCCTGCCTTGTTCTCTTTGACCCAGGTGTGGACGGTCAGCTTGCCGGTCGGGTCCACCACCATGCAGTCGGGCCACTGGTCACCGTCGATGTCGCCGAAGCGCAATGCGGCGCCGTCCGCGCCGGGCGCAGGGGAATACAGGTTCTCCCCCTTCCCTCCGTAATGCAGACGCCCGTTCTTGACCCCGCCGTTCCACCAGAATTGGAATTTCTGGTTCTTGTCGACCTTGAGAATTTCGGCCTTCTTGTCTATATCGGGGTTGATCTGGGCAAACCAGAATGCGTTCGTGGCCGGGGCGGGCGGGGCGACGCCGCCGTCCGTCTGCTTCGGGTCCGGAGTGCTCGAACCGGTCCCTGCGGCAGGTGACGTGGAGTCCTCGACAGATGAGGTGTCGGTCGATTTCCACGGCATCGGAGCGAAATACAGGACCGCGGCGACGGCGGCCAGCGCGGCGGCCGAGGCGATCACGGTCACCTGGCGCCGCCGCTTCCCGGAGGGCTCTTCCCCGGCCGGGGTATGCGTGAAGGCGCCCGCCGGTTCGGGCCTCGCCTCCGGTTCCGGCCCGGGTACGTACGGTTCGCTGCGCGTGGCGAGGAGGTGACGGCGAAGAGTGGTGAACGTCCGGTGCTGAGGCGAATCGGCCTTGAGGATGCTGAAGTGGTCGCCCGGCAGGGCGGATCGGTCCGAAAAGGAGGAGTGTGCCGAGGCGCGGGAGACCACGCGGTCGCTCTCGCCCGCGTAGACCGACACCGGGATGGGGCAGGTCCGATCGGTGATCGCGGTGGCGTGCACGACATCACGGATGACCGTGTGCAGGGCCTCATTGGCCCGGTCGGCCAGCGGGCGGAGATCCTTCTCCTGCGGATTGCGCGCGCCCAACGCACGACGTCGCAAGGAGAGTGCCAGTTCGGAGCCGTTGCTCGGGCAGGCGAGCATGACCAGCCGCTGGATACGGGCGAGTTCGCGGCCTTTGCCGTCGTGGAGCATGCGGGCCAGATAGCGCTGGGCGACCAGTCCGCCCTGGCTGTGGGTGACCAGGAGCAGCTGGTCGAACGCGCCGGCTTCCGTGGTCAGGTATTCCTTGAGGCTGTCGGCGACCGTGTCGATCGACGGGATGGCCCGCAGCGGATGGACCGGCAGCAGCCCGGTCGCGTACTCGAACGCCAGCGGTGCGACGAACCCGAGCCCCCGGTCCGCGGCGATCAGCTCGCGCAACGGCTCCCACACCTTCGGTCCGGACATGAACCCGTGGATCAACACGAGTCCCAGTCGGCTGTCCCCCACAGTGCCGGTCCCTTCTCCAAATGATGGAGCGCTCACCATATTCCTGCTCCTGGCCCCTTCCTCATGTGCAACACGAGGGTGGCCAAAAGCCGTCTCCGGAACCAGAGTTGGGGGCGCCTTGTCGGGCGCAGGGGCGCTCGGCGGGGGGCGACCGGAAGGCCCCGGGGGCTGCGGCCCCTTCAGGCGCGACGGACGCAGGTGCCGCCGTTGCCGCTGTAGGAGGACTTGAACCAGCGGGGAGATCCGTACGTCATGTCAGGCCCCTTCGCCGCTTGTCGGTGTGCTCACGGTCGTCCCGTCCGAGGATAGGAGTCCGCCGCCACCGTCCGGGACTTCCTGACCCGTACGGTGGCGGCGGCGTAGCACTGACGCGGTCTACGGGTGGTACTTCTCCGCGACGACCTCGGCGGCGCCGAGCTTGCCGTCCAGGGTGACGCGGACGGTCACGCTGTTGGTCTTGGCGGCGGTCTCCAGCTGCTCCACGTCGCACTTGTAGGTGCCGAAGCCCTCCTTGTCGACGGCGACGTTGCCCTCGGGGTCACCGCAGATCGCGGCCGCGCCGAGCACCTTCGTGGCGTTGGCGACCAGGAATGCCTGGTCCATGCCGCCGTTGTCGGGCTTGACGATCAGCTTGCCGGGCGCGAGGTAGGACAGCTTGCCGACGAGCGTCCGCGCCTGCCCCGGCGCATCGCCCGCGCCGTTGCCGCCCCCGGTCGATCCGCCGCCGCTGCCCCCGGTGGTCCCGCCCTCGGCGCCCTCGGCGGGCGCGCCCTCCGGCGCGTGGTGCTCCCCGGCGCCCGCGCTCTTCGGCGTCCCCTGCGCGCCGGACTGCGCCTGCCCCTCGTCCTGCACCTGCGACGACGCGTTCACCTTGCCCGCCCCGGTGTCGCTCTGCCCGCACGCGGTGAGGCCCGTCCCCAGCGCCGCCGCGACGGTGACGGCAAGGGCGATACGGCGGCCGGTGCGACCGCGGAAGCGGTGGGCGGTGGCGGTGATCATCATGGGCTCCCGTGGCTCGGTTTCTGTCGTCTCGTTCCCGGACGATCACCACTCTGGAAGACCGGCCTGCCGTTCCACTAACGGGGCGCTAATGCCGCGAGATCGCCTGCCGTTACCGCCGTGAGCAGGGCAAACGAAAGCCCCGCCCGGCCCTCTGGTCGGGAGGGCCCGGCGGGGCTTTCGTGCGTACGCGCTCCGGCTCAGGCGCGGAATTCTCCGGCCTTGACGCCCGCGACGAACGACGCGAACGCGGTGACGGGGACGTTGAGCGCGGGACCGTTGGGGGCCTTGGAGTCGCGGACGGGAACTATGCCGGTGGCCGCCGCATGGGCAGGGGCCCACTCGACGCAGGAGCCACCGTTGCCGCTGTAGGAGGACTTGAGCCAGGTCAGGGGGAGGGAGTCGGTCGTCACGGGGTGCCCTTTCGCTGTTTTCAGCGCGCTGACGGTCGTCCCGTCCGAGGGTAGAAGCCGGGTGTCGCCGCCACGAGAGGGCAAACGAAGGCCCCGCCCGGTCCTCTGGTCGGGAGGGCCCGGCGGGGCTTTCGTGCGTACGCGGCCTGGCTCAGGCGCGGAACTCTCCGGTCTTGATGCCTGCGACGAACGACGCGAACGCGGTGGCGGGGATGCTGAGCGCGGGACCGTGGGGGGCCTTGGAGTCGCGGACGGGGACGATGCCGCGCGTGGCAACAAGGTTGGCGGCGACCTCGATGCACTCGCCGCCGTTGCCGCTGTAGGAGGACTTGAGCCAGGTCAGGGGGAGGGAGTCGGTCGTCACGGGGTGCCCTTTCGCTGTTTTCAGCGCGCTGACGGTCGTCCCGTCCGAGGGTAGAAGCCGGGTGTCGCCGCCACGAGAGGGCAAACGAAGGCCCCGCCCGGTCCTCTGGTCGGGAGGGCCCGGCGGGGCTTTCGTGCGTACGCGGCCTGGCTCAGGCGCGGAACTCTCCGGTCTTGATGCCTGCGACGAACGACGCGAACGCGGTGGCGGGGATGCTGAGCGCGGGACCGTGGGGGGCCTTGGAGTCGCGGACGGGGACGATGCCGCGCGTGGCAACAAGGTTGGCGGCGACCTCGATGCACTCGCCGCCGTTGCCGCTGTAGGAGGACTTGAACCAGGTCAGGGGGAGTTGGTCGGTCGTCACGGGGAGCCCTTTCGCAACTGCTCGATCATGGCTACGGAATCCGCTTGGGACAGCGATTCGGCCTGCAACTGATGGTAGGCCGACAGCACGGACAGTACGAACGTCGCTTCCCGGTCCAAGTGCCCCTGCGCTTGGGACTCTGCGTACGCGATCATGGACCGGTCCGACATCGTCAGCAGGTTGATCGGCAGATTGAAGGGGCGCCGCTCGCCTATGTCGTACGGGGCGACCTGGAGCATGGAGTTCGGCAGCTTCGCGAACTCCATGAGGTGCCGCAGCTGGTCGTTCATGACCTCAGTGCCACCGACCGGACGACGAATGCAGCTCTCGTCCATCACCACAAGCATCGTGGGTAGCCTGGGGCGTGTCAGGGCAGCCTGACGCTCTGCCAGGATCGAGACACGCTCATCGGCCTGCTCGGGAGTGATCGTTCCCCGCCTCACGTTGCCCTCTTCCATTGCCCTTGCATACGCGGGTGTCTGGAGTAGACCGGGAATCACGCCGATATGGAACATCCGGAGTTCGACGGCTCGTGACTCGAATCCCACGTACTCCGGAAAACCTTCCAGCAGGCTTCCGTTGCGGATTTCGCCCCAGCCCCGCTCGAACGATTCCGGGGTCCCCGCGAGGCTCAACGCCGCGTCAAGACTGCGCGAAAACCGCAGAGTCGGCGGCTTGCGGCCGGTTTCGATTGCCGAGATGTGTCTGCCCGAGTAGCCGACCATCTCGGCGAGATCGTCCTGCTTCCAGCCCCGCGCTTCGCGGGCGCTGCGTACACGTGCGCCGAAGGCGGCCTGCGGGCTTGCCTCAGGGGTCAGTTCCTTGATGTTGACCAACATGCCCTCCGGAAATGCAACGTTGAAGACGGTGTCGATGCCAGGCCACGCTAACCCCTCGCCGGTAGTGGAATGACTACGGAGAGGGACGGCTATGCCTGTCGGGATTGCTCCGAATTGTGATGCTGACCGCGTGAAACGCCAGGGGCGCGCCATATCCCGCGCCACCCCGCGCTTCCGAAGTGACCTGCGGTGACGGTCTCCGTCGCCGAAATCCGTTGCGAGGGACGCGCGTTCGGCGCTCGGACCCGCATTTCACACGTCCCGGGCACCTCTCGAACGCTCTCGCCCCCGCTCGTCGAAGATCCCTGGAGTCAGCCGTGAACGAAAGCCCCGAGGGACGGCCCGCGGTCGCCCCGAGTCTCATCGACGCCGATCACGCCCACCACGTCCGCGTCCTGCCGTGGACCGCCGACGGCAAGCTCTGCGTCCTCAGTACCAGCGGACCCGGCAGCTTTCTCTCCCGTCTCGCCGACAGTCTCGAAGAAACCCAACTCGCGGCCGGTCGCGACGCATTGCTGCAGGCGAGCGCCGTACTCTCCGACCCGATGTCTCCATATGGAGAGTTGCGCTACGCCGGCGTCCGCCTCGCCGAATGCCTGCGGGACGCACTGTGCGTCGCCGATTCCCGGGGGCTGCGGATGGCGGAGCCGGGAGGAGAAGCAGCGGAAGCTCCGGCCGGGGAGTGAGTCGTCCGTCAGGACAGTGAACCGTCCGAGCCCACCTGGAATATCTTTCCGTGCACCGCGAAATCGTTGGCGCCGTCGAAGTCGGACCAGGCCACGAGGGAATGCAGCGGAAGGTCGCTGAAATCGGTCGTGACGCAGACCTGGTTGCGGTTGTCCGTGGTCATGGTGCTGGCCTGGACCTCGGGTCCGACGGCTCCCTTGGTCCCGCCGCCGAGCGCGTCCGAGGCGCCGGTGAACACCCTGGCCATGACCGCCGGAGGGGTCGCGAAGGTCTCGGCGCTGCGTTCCACCCAGGAGAGCAGGAATTGCCCGCCCAGCAATCCGGAAAGCGCCACCCAGGAGGAATTGACGCCCTGACTGTCCTTCGTGACCGCGAACAGGCCTGCGGGGGATCCGGTGGACTCGTAGATGTTCACCCCGGCATTGCTCTGCATGACGCCCAGGTCGCTGGGGACGGAATGCGCCACTTCGGCCAGCGCGAATCTGCCGTCCACATCGAGGAGGGCGACGGCTTCGAAGGAGCCGTCGCTGCCCGAGATGTCGGGCACGACCTCTCCCGTCTGCGGCGTTCCGTCGAAGTCGAAGATGCGGAAGGCGGGGTGCCGCGGATCGTTCTGGCCGGGTCCCCAGGCGATGACGTAGAGCGAGCCGTCCCCCACCGACGAGACCACCGGCCGCTGAAATGTCCCCGGAGTGATGTTCGCGGTGAACTCGGGACCGGCTTTGTTGCACTGGGAATCGAATCGCTGCACGCGAATGCGCTGCCCCGGGTCCGGACTCGTCCAGGTGGCGACGAAACCACCGTCGGTCATGAACGCCATCGCCGGAACGGCGTCCGGGTCGCACGGGGCGATGACCTTTTCCGGTCCAGGCGTGGCACCGCCATGGGTGAAGTGGCGAAGCTTCAATTGGGAGCCGGGATTGCTCTGTCCCTCCCGCCACACGACGCCATAACCCTCGAATCCGACACGGCATATCGCGGGAGCGCTGCGCACCTGCGGGGTCGGATCGTTCACCGTGGTTTCCCCGTCGGGCAGGGTTCCGTTCGGGAGTACCCTGCGCGTCTTGATGGCATTGTTTCGGTAGTTCGACCAGGCGACGACGAAGTCGGAACCGGAAGATATTGCGGCCGGGAAATTCGCGCCTACGGCCTCGTTGAAGACGATGTCATTCATGAGTCCGAGCCCTTACGGGACATGGTTTTGGAGGTCCCTCTCCCAGGCTCCCACCACCGGAGGCACCGTGCAGCCCAGCCGGACCGCCGTTCCGCGCGGCTGCGGTGCCCGGGTGCGGCGGCGGGGCGACAGCGCAGGCCGCCGCGAGGGAGGAGCCGGCTTCCGGGTGAAGGGGCGCTTCCTGGGGCGCGCGGGCTCCCCCTCCCGCGGCAGGGCTCAGGCCCGTTCGCGGCAGGCCGTACCGTCCCTGCGGGCAGTCGAGCCGCGGGTAGCCGAGCCGTGGGTGACCGAGCCGCGGGCCGCCAGGCGGCGGGCGATGCAGGCGGTGATGGCGGGCACGACCGTGGTCATCGCCGGGCGCCAGCCCGGGACGGCGTTCACCTCGCAGAGGGTGTAGCCGTCGTCCGCGGTGAAGAGCAGGTCGACCCCGGCGATGTCCAGGCCCAGCACGGCGGCGGCCTCGACCGCGATCCGCTCCGCCTCCGGATAGCGGCCCGAACACAGGGCGGCGGAGCCGCCGTTGCCGATGTTGGCGGCGAGGGCGTCACCGCCGGAGGTGTGCAGGACGGCGCCCACGGGCTCGCCGTCGACCACCACCACGCGCAGGGTGCGGCCGTGCGAGGCGGCCACGTGTTCCTGGAAGAGGAACGGCACCTCCTGTGTGAGGCTGCCGGCCACATCGCGCAGCAGGCGCTGGTCAGGGGCGAGGAAGACCTGATGCCCCTTGGTGCCGCGGACGGCCTTCACCACGCAGGGCGCCGCCACGTTGCGGACCACGCCCTCCAACGGGGCGGTCGCGTAGGAGAGGGTGTCGGGGACCGGCAGCCCGGCCGCCGCCAGTTCCTGCAGCTGCCAGATCTTGTTGCGGCACAGGAGGTGGGCATCGGGACGGTTGACGAGCGTGCTGCCCATGCGCTCCAGGTGCCGCAACAGGGTGACCTCGCGGTTGTCGCGCATCGAGCCGGGCATCTGGCGCACGCACACCACTTCGGGGGCGGGCACGTCCGCGCCGCCCAGCGTGCGCAGCACCAACCGGCCGTCCGCCACGCCGAAGAGGAGTTCATCGGTGTGCCAGACCGCGAAGCGGGGGCCGTGGGCGGCGGCCAGCGCCGTGGCGAGCGCCTGGGTGGCGTTCCCCAGCATCGACGGTTGCTCCCGTACGAGCATCCACACATCGGCGGGCGCCGGGATCACCGACGGGGCACCTTCTGCTGTCTTCACCTGGGCTCCTCACCCTTTGCCCCTCTGGGGGCACGACGGCCGAACCGGGTCCACTTTCCCAGTTCCGCCCACCGGGCCGCGCCGGACTGCGCCACGAGCGAACGGAAGCTCCGCCGGTCTCCGGCCCGGAGGGGCGGGCGGGGCCCGGTCCGCATACCCCGCCCGCCGCAGCGGCCGGACGCGCGGCAAGCGGCAAGTCGGCGCGCCGGCGGACTTCCGGACGTCACGGACACCGCACCGGAGACCAGCCGCCTGACCGCGGGGCTCCGCAGGACGGAGCCGGCGGGCGATCGAGCCCGGCGGTCGAGCCCGATGGTTGACTCTCCCACCGAGGGAGAGTTGAGGGTGGGGCGCATGCACGTCGGTGAGGCCGGGCCGTGGAACATCGGGGAGATCGCGCGGAAGACCGGGCTGTCGGTGAAGCTCGTCCGGCACTGGTCCGACGCCGGGGTGGTACCACCGGCCGGACGGACCGCCGCCGGCTACCGCCGCTACGACGCCACGTCCCTCGCCCGGCTGGAGATGGCGCGGACCCTGCGGGACCTGGGCCTGGGCCTGGGGCGGATCCGTGCCGTCCTCGACCGCGAGCACACGCTCACGGAGGTGGCCGCGGCCCACGCCGACGTGCTGGAGGTGCAGATCCGCGCGCTGCGCACGCAGCAGGCGGTGCTGCGCTCCGTCAGCCGCCGCTCCGCCACCGCCGAAGGACTCGCCCACATGACCCGCACCGCCCGGATGTCCGCCGCCGAACGCCGCACCCTCATCCACGAGTTCGTGACCGACACCCTCGCCGACATCGACGTGCCCGCCTACCGCCGCGGACTGCTGGCCGCCACCCCGGACCTGCCCGAGAATCCCACCGACGAGCAGGTCGACGCCTGGCTCGAACTGAGCGAACTGGTGACGGACCCGGACCTGCGCACCGGAATGCGGCGGATGGCCCGGTACGCCGCCGAGCACGCGCCCGGCGACCACGACGACAGCACGCTGCAAGACCTCCGGCGGCTCACCGACGACTGGACGCAGCGGGTGAACACCGCGATCCGGGACGGGATCGCCCCGGACTCACCCGCGGCCGATCAGATCGTCGCGGCCGTCGTCACCGCCTGGCTCCCCACCCAGACACACACCCGCGCCGCCCCGGTGGCCGACGGCGCACCGGCCCGCCGCATCCTGCTGGAGCAGCTGGAGGTCGCCTCCGACGCGAAGGCCGAGCGGTACTGGCAACTGATCTGCCTGATCAACGGCTTGCCCGTACGGCCCGGCATGGCGGCCCCCGGGGACTGGCTGAAGACCGCGCTGCGCGCCAACCCCGCGCCCGGCGCCCGGGCCGCGGAGCTGGGCGGCGTGTACGACGCGGGGCCCGACGCCTGGCAGCCCGCGGGCGTGCTCGACGCCTGCGCCCGGGTACTGGCCGCCGTGGAGGAACTGGTCGGCGCGGTCTCCCCGGACCAGTTCGGCCTGCCGACGCCCTGCGCCCGGTGGGACGTACGCGCCCTGCTCCAGCATCTCGTCCGGGAGAACCTGCTCTGGACCGGCCTGGCCGACGGCGCCCCGCGCACCGATCTCGCCGCCGACCACCTCGGCGAGGACCACCTCGCGGCGTTCCGCGCCGCCGCCCAGGGCTCACTGACCGCCTTCCACCGCCCCGGCATGCTCGACCAGCGCTACGGGCCCGCCCCGGGCCGGCGGATCGTCGAGCAACTGGTCATGGAGATGCTGGTACACGGCTGGGACCTGGCCACGGCCCTAGGCCACCCCCGCGACCTCGTCCCGGACCTCGCCGAGGCGGCCCTCCCCCTGGCACACGAGATCTACGGCAACCTGCCGCGGACCCCGGGCGGCTCCTTCGCACCACTCCGGCCCGCGCCCGAGGGGGCCACGGCCCTGGACCGGCTCGCCGGATACCTCGGGCGGAGCGTCGGCTGAACGGTGGGCGGCCGACCGATCACGCGGGCCCGGGGCGCGGGGCCGCCGACCCGGAGCGCCTGCCGCCGTCGAGCGACGGGCGGGTCAGCGCCGCGTTCCGCGCCGGGAGGGACGGCGGTCCGTGCGGTCCGCTGGGCCGTTCCCTCAGGCGATCGCCGCGATGTCCCCGTCGTCGAAATAGATGGCCTGGTGCAGACGCCCGCCCAGAGCCACCGCGAAGCGGGCGAGGATCTCCTGGCCGGAGACATGCCCCTGCTCGATCTGCGAGACGCGCCCCTTGGTGACGCCCATACGGTCCGCCACGTCCTGCTGGGTCAGACCCCGGGAACGCCGCAGTTCCGCCAGACGGCGACCGGTCATCTCGGCAAGAAGCTCCTCCTTGCCCGCCCGTACGGCCTCCTCGCCTCCGGCCCGGGCGACATGCTCGGCGCGGATGTCCTGCCAACGCGTGTAACCGCTCACGATCGGCCTCCTTCTTGCTGGGCTCGTTCCTTCACGTAGCTTTCGTAGCGCCCTTCGGCCAGCGGGATCGCTTCCCGGTACCACTCGTTCCAGCGCCCTGCTTTGTCCCCGGCGACCAGCAGAATGCTGCAACGCCACGGGTCGAAGGCGAACAGGATCCGCACCGTGCCGGGACGTAGTTCCTTGAGGTTCGCCATGGAAGAGCCGTGGATGGTGTCCACCAGGGGGCGACCGAGTCCGGGGCCGCCTTCTGCCAGTGCGTCGAGCGCCTGCACCACCCGGGCGTGTGTCAAGTCATCGAGGCCCGTGATCCAGTCGCGCACCTCGTCGACCAGGAAGATCTCCCACTCGCCGTCCATGTACCGAGTATAGCGAAAGCTATACCTTTCAGTACCTTCAGTAAGGGCTGAAGGTACTGAAAGAGTGATGTGTACTGGCTGACGCCGCGTGGCACCGGGTGACGCCCCCCCGCGGTGACCGCACCAGATCACCCGCCGACAGCCTTCGCACGCATACCGCTCAGCCCGCCGCCCGTTCCCCCGCGCTCCGCTCCACGCAGAACTCGTTGCCCTCCGGGTCCCGCAGGGTCGCCCAGCCCGAGCCGTCCGGCCGCCGATGGTCCTCGTGGAGGGCGGCGCCGAGGGTCAGCAGGCGGGTGACCTCCTCGTCGCGGGTGCGGTCCTGGGGCTGGAGGTCCAGGTGGACGCGGTTCTTCGCGGTCTTGGGGCCGGGGGTGCGGACGAAGAGGAGGGTGCCGGCGGTCGTTGCGACCGTGGCCTCCGGGTCGCCCGGGAAGTCGTCGTCGGCGAGCGTGCCGTCCAGGACACCGGCCCAGAAGAGGGCCAGCGCATACGGGTCGGCGCAGTCGACCGTGGTGTGGCGAATGAGGGAGGCCATGGCGGCCAGCCGATCACGCGCCCGCAGGCGTGTCCAGAGCCGGGCCGCACCGTCCCGGCCGCCCCGCACCCGTTGCCGCCCCGGCCGCCCCGCCCCTCGCCACGCCAGGGCGCCCGACCACTTCGCGCCCTCGCGCCCCCGGGCGCCGCCCCTTCACGACGAATCGATAACGGCACCGCCGTAGAGGGTTTTGCGCCATGTCTACGCGCGTTAATCTCCCGCTAAGCCGGAGCCACAGGGGGCTCCGGGAGCGAAGGGAAGGCCCCGTGCGTCGGGTCACCAGGATTGCCGCCGCGGCCAGTGCCACCGTGGTTCTCGCGCTCACCGCCACCGCGTGCGGGCAGAGCTTCGCCGAGGCGAATCGCGCCAAGCACGCGGGTGTCGGGCTCGCCTTCGACATCGGTGGCCGGGACGACCACTCGTTCAACGAGGCGGCCGCGCGGGGCACGGAGAACGCCCGGAAGGATCTCGGCGTCAACGTCAAGATGCTCACGGCGAAGAACGGTGAGACCGAGGCCGACCGCGAGCAGCGGCTCTCGTCGTTCGCGGAGGCCGGGTACAACCCCGTCATCGGCGTCGGCTTCGCGTACAGCCAGTCGGTGCAGAACGTCGCGAAGGACTTCCCGGACACCACGTTCGGCGTGGTCGACGCGGTGCCGACGGGCAAGAACGTCGATGCGATGGTCTTCGCCGAGCACGAGGGCTCGTATCTGGCGGGCGTCGCCGCGGCGCTCAAGAGCAAGACCCACAAGGTCGGCTTCATCGGCGGTGTGAACAACGCGCTGATCCAGAAGTTCCAGGCCGGGTTCGAGCAGGGGGTGCGCGCCACCGACCCGAAGGCCAAGGTCGTCTCGCAGTACCTCTACCCGAACAACGACAAGGGCTTCAACGACCCGGCGGCGGCGAAGGCCAAGGCCTCGGGCATGCTCGACAGCGGCATCGACGTGATCTACTCCGCGGCCGGTCAGTCCGGCGCCGGGTCCATCGAGGCGATCAGCAAGCGCAAGGGCGCCTGGGCGATCGGCGTCGACTCCGACCAGTACCAGCAGGCGGGCCTCGCGAAGTACCGGGACTGCATCCTCACGTCCGTCGTGAAGAACGTCGACGTGGCCGTGTACGACCTGATCAAGAGCGTCGAGGACGGCAAGCCGCTGACCGGCATCCACGCCTACGACCTCAAGAAGAACGGCGTCAAGCTCGCCACGTCCGGCGGCTTCATCAAGGACATCCAGCCGCAGATCGACGCGGCCCGGAAGAAGATCGTCGAGGGCAAGGTGAAGGTCAAGGAGACGCCGTAGCCCGGGACGGCACCGCCCCGGCGGCCCGGTCAGGGCCCGGAGGGGCTCAGCTGCCGTGCCCCTTCGTGACCCTCGCGCGTCACACCCGCCCCTTCCGCTCCTTCATCCCCGAGGGGAGTGCGCCATCAACGCAGCACCCACGAGCAGCGCCCCGGCCCGGCCGGACGCCCCTGCCGTAGAACTCCGCGGAATCACCAAACGGTTCCCGGGCGTCGTCGCCAACCACGACATCCACCTCACCGTCCGCCGCGGCACCGTCCACGCCCTCTGCGGCGAGAACGGCGCCGGCAAGTCCACCCTGATGAAGATCCTCTACGGCATGCAGAAGCCGGACGAGGGCACCATCGCGCTGGACGGCACCGAGACCGCGCTGAACACCCCGGGCGACGCCATCGCCCACGGCATCGGCATGGTCCACCAGCACTTCATGCTCGCCGACAACCTCACCGTCCTGGAGAACACCGTCCTGGGCGCCGAGAAGCTGCACGGCATCGGCGGGCGCGCCCGCACCAGGATCATGGAGATCTCCGACGCGTACGGCCTCGCCATCCGGCCCGACGTCCTCGTCGAGGACCTCGGCGTCGCCGACCGCCAGCGCGTGGAGATCCTCAAGGTCCTCTACCGCGGCGCCCGCACCCTCATCCTCGACGAGCCGACCGCGGTCCTCGTCCCGCAGGAGGTCGACGCGCTCTTCGCCAACCTGCGGGAGCTGAAGTCCGAGGGCCTGACCGTCATCTTCATCTCGCACAAGCTGGGCGAGGTGCTGTCGGTCGCCGACGACATCACCGTCATCCGCCGCGGCACGACCGTCGCCTCCGTCGCACCGGACGACACCACGCCCAAGCAGCTCGCCGAGCTGATGGTCGGCAGCGAACTGCCGTCGCCCGAGACCCGCGAGTCGACCGTCACGGACGAACCGATGCTCCAGGTCGAGGGGTTGCACCTGTCGGCCACCGACTCCGACGGCGTGGTCCGCACCGTCCTCGACGGCATCGGCCTCACCATCCACAAGGGCGAAGTCCTCGGCGTCGCCGGGGTGGAGGGCAACGGCCAGGCCGAACTGGTCGAGGCGATCATGGGGACCCGCACCCCCGACCGCGGCACCGTCACCCTCGACGGCGCCGACCTGTCGGGCACCTCCACCCGCCGCCGCCGCGAGGGCGGCATCGGCTACGTCCCCGAGGACCGCCACCGCCACGGCCTGCTCCTCGAAGCGCCGCTGTGGGAGAACCGCATCCTCGGCCACGTCACCGAACGCCCCAACAGCAAGGGCAAGCTCCTCGACCCGGCCGGTGCCCGCAAGGACACCGCACGGATCGTCGAGGAGTACGACGTGCGCACCCCCGGCATCGAGGTCACCGCCGCCTCGCTCTCCGGCGGCAACCAGCAGAAGCTGATCGTCGGCCGCGAGATGAGCCACCACCCCAAGCTGTTGATCGCCGCGCACCCCACCCGAGGGGTCGATGTCGGCGCGCAGGCGCAGATCTGGGAGCAGATCCGCACGGCCCGCCGCGAGGGCCTGGCCGTGCTGCTGATCTCCGCCGACCTGGACGAGCTGATCGGCCTGTCCGACACCCTGCGGGTGATGTACCGCGGCCGGCTGGTCGCGGACGCGGATCCCGCCGTGATCACCCCGGAGGAGTTGGGCTCCGCCATGACCGGTGCCGCCAGCGGCCACCTCACCGCGGACGGGGACGCCGACACCGGCCGTCCCGCGTCCGCCGAGACCGAGCCGAACGGCGGTGACCAGGCATGACCGTCGCCAAACTGCCCGCGCCCGGCGGTGCGCGCAGCGCCACCCGCGACAAGGTGATCCTCGCCCTCGCCGCGCCGCTGCTCGCCGTCGTCGCCGCGATAGTGATCAGCTCGCTGGTCTTCCTGGCGTCCGGCGAGAACCCGCTCCGCGCGTACGGGATCATGGCCGATTACGGCCACTACAGCGACAGCCAGGTCTGGATCGTCAACAAGGCGGTCCCGTACTACCTGTCGGCGCTCGCGGTCGCCATCGGCTTCCGGATGAACCTCTTCAACATCGGCGTCGACGGCCAGTACCGCCTCGCGGCGTTCGCCGCCGCGGCGGTCGGCGGTTCGCTGGTGCTGCCCGGCGCGCTCCAGATCGTGCTGCTCATCGTCGTCGCGATGCTGGTCGGCGCGGTCTGGTCCGGGATCGCCGGACTGCTGAAGACCACCCGCGGGGTCAGCGAGGTGATCACCACGATCATGCTGAACTCCATCGCGGCGTCGGTCATCGGCTACTTCCTCCAGGACGGCCGTCTCGCGATCAAGGACGGCAACCTCCTGCACACCAAGTTCCTGCCGGAGTCCAGCCACTTCTTCTCCTTCCCGACCCACCCCAAGCCGGTCTACGGCTTCGTGGTGATCGCGGTGATCGCCGGAGCGCTCTACTGGTTCCTGCTCTCCCGCACCCGCTTCGGCTTCGACCTGCGGGCCGTCGGCGCCTCCGAACCGGCCGCCGAGGCCAGCGGCGTCAGCGTCAAGCGGATGGTCGTCATCTCGATGCTGCTCTCCGGCGCCGCCGCCGGTCTGGTCGGCATGCCCACCCTGCTCGGCGAGTCCTTCCAGTACGGCACCGACTTCCCCGCGGGCATCGGCTTCACCGGCATCGCCATCGCCCTGCTCGGCCGCAACCACCCGGTCGGCATGGCCTTCGGCGCGCTCCTGTGGGCCTTCCTCGACCGCACCGGCTCCCGCCTGGAGTTCGAGGGCTACGCCCAGGAGATCGTCGGCGTCATCCAGGGCGTCATCGTCCTCTGCGTCGTCATCGCGTACGAACTGGTGCGCCGCTACGGCCTGCGGCTCCAGCAGCGCAAGGTCGGCGAGGAACTGGCGGCAGCGGCCCGTACGACGGGTGAGGCGACCGGCAACAACGACAAGTCGGAGGTGTCGGCGTGAGCGCGGACCTCAAGCCCGCGGCGCAGCCCGCCGCGGCCACCGCGAAGGGCGGGCGGCGCAGGCTGACCTACCCCTGGATCCTGCTGATCCTCGCGGTCGCCCTGCTCGCCGTCGCCGGGCTGCGGGCCCTGACCGGCACCGCGGACCTCACCTCCACCGGCCAGTTCGGCGCCGCGCTCTCCGCCGCCGTGCCGATCGGCCTGGCCGGTCTGGGCGGCCTCTGGTCCGAGCGGGCCGGCGTGGTCAACATCGGCCTCGAAGGCATGATGATGCTCGGCTCGTTCGCCGCCGGCTGGATCGGCTGGCAGCACGGGCCGTGGGCGGCGGCCGCCGCGGGCATCGTCGGCGGCGCGCTCGGCGGGCTGGTCCACGCGGTCGCGACGGTCACCTTCGGCGTCGACCACATCGTCTCCGGCGTCGCCATCAACATCCTCGCGCTGGGCGCCACCCAGTACCTCGCCACCCTCTGGTTCGGCCAGGAGGGCAGCGCGGCGCAGGCGGCGGGCGGCAACGACAAGCAGTCGCCGCCGATGCCGGACATGCCGACGTTCACCGTCCCGGGCCTGTCGGACTGGCTGAACTCCATCGAGGCGCACCACTGGTTCTTCGTCTCCGACCTCGCCGGCATCCTCGGCGCGGCCGTCACCAACGTCTCCTGGCTCACCCTCGGCACCGTCGGCCTCTTCGTCGCCACCTTCTACCTGCTGTGGCGCTCGTCGTTCGGCCTGCGGTTGCGCTCGTGCGGTGAGGCGCCGCTGTCGGCGGAGTCGCTGGGCGTCAACGTCTACGCGTACAAGTACGCGGCGGTGCTGGTCTCCGGTGCGCTCGCCGGGCTCGGCGGCGCGTTCCTCTCCATCGGCGTGCACTTCTACCAGGACGGCCAGACCGGCGGCCGCGGCTACATCGGCCTCGCCACCATGATCTTCGGCAACTGGCGGCCCGGCGGTGTCGCGATGGGCGCCGGACTCTTCGGCTTCATGGACGCGATGCAGCTGCGCAGCGGCGGCCCGACCGTCCACGCCCTGCTGCTCGGCCTCGCCGCGCTGCTCGCCGTCCTCGCCCTGCTGCGGCTGCGCGCCGCCAAGCGGGCCCAGGCAGCGGTGTCCGCCGTCGTCGCCGTGGCGCTGGTGGTCTGGTACGCCGTCGCCGATACGGTGCCGCTGGAGCTGGTCGAGGCCAGCCCGTACATCGCCACCCTGCTGGTGCTCGCGCTCTTCTCGCAGCGGCTGCGGCCGCCGAAGGCGGGGGGCCGGCCCTACCGCCGAGGACAGGGCGCATGACCTCACAGGAGCCGGTCGACTGGACCGCTCTGCGCGCGCGGGCCCGGGACGCGATGTCCCGGGCCTACGCCCCGTACTCCGGGTATCCCGTAGGGGCCGCGGCGCTCGTCGACGACGGGCGGACGGTCACCGGCTGCAACGTCGAGAACGCCTCGTACGGCCTCGGGCTGTGCGCCGAATGCGGCCTGGTCTCGGCGCTGTTCGCCACCGGCGGCGGTCGCCTCACGGCGTTCACCTGCGCGGACGCGGCGGGCGAGGTGCTGATCCCGTGCGGGCGCTGCCGTCAGCTGCTGTACGAGCACGGCGGCCCCGAGCTGCTGGTCGACACCGCGTCCGGCATCCGTCCGCTCGCCGAACTGCTGCCGGATCCGTTCGGGCCGCAACACCTGGCCGGCTGAGGGCGGTTGACGCGCCGAGCCGCCTCGGGGGTACGTGCCCGGGGCGGCTCCGGGCTTTCTCCGGGGATTTTCCGGGACGGGCCGGGGGTGTTTCCGGGCTTTCTCCGGGACGGGCCGGGGGCGCCCCGGAGCGTGCGCGCGGGGCGCCTGCGCCGGTGGTCCCACGGCGCCCGGGGCCGTACGCGCCGGGTGCTTCCGTGCCGCTCCCGCGGGACCGGCCCGTGCGCCGCACCGGCGCACGCCGCCCGGGGTGGCGTTCCGCGCCGTCCGCCCTCGCTCCGGCCGTTCTATGCGTGTAGAAAAAGGGATAACCGTTCGAAAGGAAGTCTCCATGGACGTCATCTCCGTCATCCGCACCAAGCGGGACCGCGGTGAGCTGACCGCCGATCAGATCGACTGGGTCATCGGCGCCTACACCCGCGGCGAGGTCGCCCACGAGCAGATGTCGGCGCTGGCCATGGCGATCTTCCTCAACGGCATGAACCGCACGGAGATCGCCCGCTGGACCGCCGCGATGATCAACTCCGGTGAGCGGATGGACTTTTCCTCGCTGACCCGCCCCACCGCCGACAAGCACTCCACCGGCGGCGTCGGCGACAAGATCACCCTGCCGCTCGCCCCGCTGGTCGCCGCCTGCGGCGCCGCCGTCCCGCAGCTCTCCGGCCGCGGTCTGGGCCACACCGGCGGCACCCTGGACAAGCTGGAGGCCATCCCCGGCTGGCGCGCCCAGCTCAGCAACCCCGAGATGCTGGACGTGCTGCGCGACGTCGGCTCCGTCATCTGCGCCGCCGGCGACGGGCTCGCCCCCGCCGACAAGAAGCTCTACGCGCTGCGCGACGTCACCGGCACCGTCGAGGCGATCCCGCTCATCGCCTCCTCGATCATGTCCAAGAAGATCGCCGAGGGCACCGGCTCCCTCGTCCTGGACGTCAAGGTCGGCTCCGGCGCGTTCATGAAGAACCTCGACGACGCCCGCGAACTCGCCGCCACCATGGTCGAGCTGGGCACCGACCACGGCGTGCGCACCACCGCCCTGCTCACCGACATGGCCACCCCGCTCGGCCTCACCGCGGGCAACGCCCTGGAGGTCCGCGAGTCCGTCGAGGTGCTGGCCGGCGGCGGTCCCCGCGACGTCGTCGACCTCACCCTCGCGCTCGCCCGCGAGATGCTGGACGCGGCCGGGCTGCCCGACGCCGACCCGGCCAAGGCGCTCGCCGACGGCTCCGCCATGGACCACTGGCGCCGCATGATCATCGCCCAGGGCGGCGACCCGGACGCGCCGCTGCCCGTCGCCCACGAGCAGCACACCGTCACCGCCACCTCCACCGGCATCCTCACCGAGCTGGACGCCTACGCCGTCGGGCTCGCCGCCTGGCGGCTCGGCGCGGGCCGGGCCCGCAAGGAGGACCCGGTGCAGGCCGGCGCCGGCGTCGAAATCCACGCCAAGCCGGGCGACTTCGTCGCCGCCGGCCAGCCGCTGCTGACCCTGCACACCGACACCCCCGAGAAGCTCCCCTACGCCCTCGAAGCCCTCGACGACCAGGTCGTCGTCGGCCCGGCGGACACGACCTTCGCGGCCACGCCGGTCGTGCTGGAGCGGATCGGCTGAGCCGGTACGGGGGCGGCGGGCCCGTGGCGGTCGGCTCCGTGCCGCAGCGGACCCGCCGGGCCCCGGCCACGCCCAGCCGGGCGGGACGGCGGCGTGCCCCGGAACTGCGTGGGCCGGGTGTGCGTGGGCCGGGCCTGTGCGCCCGGGGCCTGCGTGCCCCGGACCTGCACGGGCCGGACCTGCGCGCTCTGGGCCTGCGTGCCCGGGCCTGCGTGGGCCGAACTTGCGCGCCCCGGACCCGCACGGGCCCAGCCGCACCGGGCCGTCCCGGCGCCCGCCGCCCCCGTCAGCAGTGCACCCGCGGCGGCAGCCCGCGCGCGTCCGCCGGCCGGTCCCGGTACGCCTCGGCGACGAACTCCAGGAACGCCCGCACATCGCCCGCACCGGACGAGACGCCCAGCGACACCCGCACCGCGCCGCCGAACGGCAGCCCCAGCGCCCGTACGTAGTCGTCGACCGTGCCCGTCGTGCGGTGGCTCGCCGCCGCCAGCGCGGCGCGGGGTATGCCGAAGGCGGTCTCGCCCGCGCCCGGGTTGCAGAAGCAGCCCGTACGGAGCGAGATGCCACGGGCGGCGGCGTCCCGGGCGACGGCCCGCTCGTCGAGGACCGCGCCGTCCGGGGTGAGCAGATGCAGCGCGACCGTGCCGCCCCGCATCCGGGTGCCCTCCGGTCCGTACACCCGCGCCATGGGGGCGCCGTTGCCGTGGCGCAGCGCCCGCAGCCCGTCGAGGAGGCGGGCGGTGAGCGCCGTGACGTGCGCGTGGACCGCGTCGATGCCGACGGCGTCGAGCCACTCCAGGCCCGTGGCGACGTCCGGGATGCTGAGGTAGTTGAGCGTGCCGTCCTCGAAGGCGCTCTCGTCGTCGGTCATCCGGTGCCAGCCGCCCTGGGCGCTGGCGACCTGGACCGTGCCGCCGGAGAACCACGGCCGCCGCAGCGCCGCCAGCGCCTCCCGCCGGGCGACGAGCGCGCCGAGCCCGGTCGGATAGCCGAAGACCTTGTACCAGCTGAGCGCCACGAAGTCGGGGCGCACCCGGCTCAGGTCGAGGCGGTTGGTCGGCAGATGCGCGGCGGCGTCCACCAGCACCCGCCAGCCGCGCTCGCGCGCCCGCCCGATCCAGTCGAGCGGATGCCGCACCCCGGTGAAGTTGCTCTGCGCCGGATAGGCCAGCAGCCGGGGCGCGCCGCCCGCGTCCGCCTCGCCGAGCGCGCGGTCCACCTCCGCGTCGGATATCCGCAACTCCCGCCCGGAGAACGGTATGTACGCGACGGACGCGCCGCCCGCGGCGGCGAACGACCGCAGCCCGACGACGGAGTTGTGGTTGTCCAGCGTCAGCGCCAGCCGCCCGCCGGGGGCGAACGGGAACGCCTCGCCGACCAGGCGGCAGGCGCCGGTGGCGTTGGCGGTGAAGACGACGGTGTACTCCGCCGGATCGGCCCGCAGATACCGCAGCACCCTCGCGCGGGTCCGCTCGATCAGCGCGGTGGAGGCGGCGGAGGCGGGGCTGCCGGAGTGCGGATTACCGAAGCAGCCGGCCGATATCCGCTCGGCGTGGGCGCGCAGACTGCTGCGGGCCGGGAGACCGGCGCCCGCATGGTCGAGATAGACGTGACCCTGCTCGTCGAGGTAGCCGAATTCGGTGGCGCGCAGCGCGTCGATGCCCTGCGCGGGGGGTGCGGGAGTGGTAGCTGCGTCGGACATGGTCTCTCTTCGAGGGGAAAGTGGGGGAAGGGACGCGACCACGCGGTTCCGCGGGGCGTCCGTCTCTCAACGTACGCCCCGTGATGGCTCAAACACCCTACGTAGAGGGCGGATTAAGGGGATTCCCGGAGGGATTTAGGGGTTTTGTTCGAACGGCCCAGACGTGCCGGAGCCCGTCTCCCGGGCCGGGGAGCGCGTCCGCCCGGCGCGACCCGCCCGGCCCCCTCCGCCTCGCCGGTGGCGCCGGAACGTATCGGATGACCTGGGGTTTCCCGTTCGGGTGACGATGATTCGTGGACGGGGTGCCGATCGGCTGGGCGTGCTGGGGTCGGTGACATGCCTGTAGAGAAGACCGCCATGAGCGCACTCACCGTCGACCGCGCTCCGGACCATGACCGCGAGTGGGACGGCCTCGTCCGCATCTGGGAGCAGACGAAGGCGCCGGTGGGCTGCAAGGTGGAGATCATCGAGGGGATCGTCACCGTGTCACGCCCGCCGGACGGCCCCCACTGCCTCATCGTGGAAAAGATTCATCGCCGGCTGTGCGCCGCGCTCTCCGACGAGTGGGGGATCTACCGGACTCTCGGCACGGAGATCCCGTTCCGCAACGGGCTCTACGTCCCGGATCTGGCAGTGGTTCCGGACGCCGTCGTCCGCGGCGAGCAAGGGCGCCGCATCCCGGCATCCGCCGCCGAGCTGATGGTCGAGGTCACCTCGAAATGCAACGCGAGCCACGACCGGATCGCGAAGGCCGCCGGGTACGCCCGTGCCGGTGTTCCGCTCTACCTCCTCGTCGACCGGTGGGCCCCCGGCGGGCCCACCATCACGCTCTACGGGGAGCCGGCAGGAGACGTCTACCGCGTACTCCAGGCCGTGAAGTTCGGCGACGGGCTGGCCCTTCCGGCACCTATCGACCTTCTGCTGGACACGGGAATCTTCCCCACCGGCTGACCACCCCAAGACGAAGGGCCCGCCCCACCAGGACAGGTGGTGGGGCGGGCCCTCCGGGTTCGGGGGTGGTTACGCGGTCTTCTGAAGCCGCAGCAGCCGTTGTTCGGCGAGGGCCTTGCGGGTGGCGTAGAGGGTGATCGCGGCGGCGGCGACCATCGCCAGCAGGCCGAGGACGACGGTGCCGTCCCAGCCCGCCGCGTGGAAGGCGATCGCGCCGAGCGCGCCGCCGACGCTGCTGCCCGCGTAGTACGCGCACTGGTACAGCGCGGACGCCTGGGCGCGGGCCGACTTGGCGGCGCGGCTGACCGAGGAGGAGGCGACCGCGTGTCCGGCGAAGAACCCGGCGGTGATCAGGATCAGCCCGGCCAGTACGCCGGCGACCGCGTCGGAGAGGGTCAGCAGCAGCCCGGCCGTCGTCGTCCCGACCGCGAGGTAGAGCGCACCGCGGCGCCCCATCCGGCCGACCAGCTTGCCCGCCGCCGCGGACGACACCGTGCCGACCAGATACACCAGGAAGATCGAACCGACGACGCCCTGCGGCAGGTTGAAGGGCTCGGAGACCAGGCGGTAGCCGATCACCGTGTAGACCGCGCCGAAGACCGTCATGAACAGCGCGCCGATGCCGTACAGCCGCCGCAGCAGCGGGTCGGCGAGGTGGCCGCCGAGGGTGCGGGCGAGGGCGCGCGGGCCGACCGCGCGGGGGGCGAAGTGCCGGGCGCGGGGCACCAGCACCCGGAAGACCACCGCGCACACCACGGCCATCAGGCCGACCGCGGCGAGCGCCGCCCGCCAGCCCCATGCCTGCGCGACCCAGCCGGTGACGATCCGGCCGGACATCCCGCCGATGCTGTTGCCCGCCACGAACAGGCCGATCGCGCCGACCAGCGCCCGGGGGCGGACCTCCTCCGCGAGGAACGCCATCGCCGACGCGGGCAGCCCCGCCAGCGCCACGCCCTGGGCGACGCGGAGCGCGATCAGCCAGCCCAGCGAGGGCGCGAACGGCACGAGCAGGGCGAGCAGCGCGGCGACGGTCAGCGAGGCGGTCATCATCGTGCGGCGGCCGAAGCGTTCGGAGACCGCGCTGAGCGGGATCACCGCGAGCGCGAGGCCGAAGGTGGCGCCGGAGACCGTCCAGCTCGCCTGGTCCGGCGAGACGTGCAGGGACGCGGAGATCGCGGGGAGCAGCGCCTGCGTCGAGTACAGCAGCGCGAAGGTCGCGAGCCCCGCGGCGAAGAGGGCGAAGCTCATCCGGCGGTAGCCGGGGCCGCCCGGGTGCAGCTTGGCCGCGTCGGGGTCGACGGCGGCGGCCGCGGAGGAGGAGTCGGGGGACGGCAGGGGAGAGGCGACCGCACGGGTGGTGGCGGTCGCCCCGGTATCAGCGGGAGGCATGGTGTGAACGTAGGCCGTGCGTGTTTTATGCGTCCAATGCATGGAAACGCCATAATCGATGTGGTGACGTATGACAGCAGCTCAGCGCGGGCTGTGTCACCGCTTCGCAACAGAAAAGACATGCGGGACGGGCAGCGGAAGGACACCGGACGATGGCGAAGGAGCGGGCACGGGGGCGGAGCGGGGGAGCGGGCGCCGGCGCGGGCCGGACGTCCGGGGCGGCGCATCCGTCCGCCGGGCGGCGGTCCCCGGGGCGTCCGTCCGGCGGGGGTCCCCGGCCCGCCGCCACCCCGGCGACCGGCACGCCCGGCGCCTCCCGCGTCCCCGCCGAGGCGTCCGACGGCGTCGACATCGGCGACGGCTCGTGGGCGCTCGCCCTCGCCCCCCGTCTCGCGCAGTTCACCGCGGTCGCCCGGTACGAGCACGTCACCCGCGCCGCGCAGGAGCTGGGCATGCCGCAGCCGACGCTGAGCCGGGCGCTGGTGCGGCTGGAGGACGAGTTGGGCGTCGCCCTCTTCGCCCGGCACGGCCGCACCCTCTCGCTCACCCCGGCGGGCCGCGCCTTCCGCGCCCAGGCGGAGAAGGCGCTCGCCGATCTGGACCGCGCCACCGAGGACGTCCGCGCCGACGCCGATCCCGCCGCCGGGAAGGTCGCCTTCGGCTTCCTCCACACCCTCGGCTCCGAGACCGTCCCCGGACTGCTGCGGACCTTCCGCGCCGACCATCCCCGGGTCCGCTTCCAGCTCGTCCAGAACCACGGCGAGGCGATGATCGAGCGGCTGCGCGTGGGCGACCTCGACCTGTGCCTGACCTCGCCGGTGCCCGACTACCCCGACCTCGTCGCCCGCCGCCTCGACGAGCAGAAGCTGCGCCTCGTCGTCCCCGACGACCATCCGCTCGCGGTCCGCAAGCGCATCCGGCTGGCCGAGGCGGCGAACGAACTCTTCGTCACCCTGGAGCCGGGCTACGGGCTGCGCCGGATCACCGACGCGCTCTGTGCCGAGGCGGGGTTCGCGCCGCGGATCGCCTTCGAGGGCGAGGAGGCGGAGACGCTGCGCGGGCTGGTCGCCGCGGGGCTCGGCGTGGCGCTGCTGCCGCCGCCCGCGGTGCCCCGGCCCGGCGTCGCCGAACTGACCGTCACCGCGCCCCGGGCGGTCCGCGAGATCGGCGTGGCCTGGCTCGACGGCCACCCGGACACCCCGCCGGTCGCCGCCTTCAAGAAGTTCCTGCTGAGCCGCCGGGGGCTGCTGCTGCGGTGACCCGCCGACTCTCCCGCGTGCGAAGGAGAGCCGGACCGGGCGCTACCGCCGCAGCGACGCCCCGAACCCGGCGGCCAGCGGCATCCGCAGGCCCAGCGGCGGCGGCGCGGCCATCGCGTCCTGCACCGGACGGGCGAAGTCCTGGGCGAAGAGCGCGCCGAGCAGGAAGTCGACGGCGAGCGCGTGGACCTCGGAGCGGTGCTGGAGCAGCGCATGGCCGTCGGAGTGCACCTCGAACCGGCAGGTGTCCCGGTTGATCTTCTTGGCGCGCTCGGCGTAGCGGTACGACAGCTCGGGGTCGGTGCGGCGGTCGTTCGTCCCGTGGACCAACAGGACGTGCCGGCCGACGAGTTGCTTGACGGGATCGGCCGCGTGCCGGGCCGGGCCGTCCGCGGACGCCTGCGGGCCGGACGCCGCCGCGCCCCCCGGCCCGGCGTCGTCCGCCGCCTCCGGGCGGCCGCCGTCCGCGCCCGGCTCCGGGAACCACGGCGCCAGCCCCAGCACCGCGCCGACGGCCGGATGGCCCGCCGCGTGCAGCGCCGCCCGTGCGCCCATGCCCGCGCCGACCAGGCAGACGGGCACATCGCCGTAGCGGCGCACCACCTCCGCCACCGCCCAGGCGGCGTCCCGCGCCGGATCCGCCGCGCCGCCGTTCCAGCCCCGGCGGCGGTAGCGCACCACATGGGCGGTCAGCCCCTCGGCGCGCCCCGCGCGGGCCAGCCGTCCGGCGAGCGGCCGGACCGCGAGCGCCGGCAGCGGCGACGGGCGCCCGGTGCCGCCCGGGGAGCCGTCCGGCAGTAACAGCGCCACCCCGCTCACCGAACGCCCGGACCGGCCCGCGCCGCCTCGCCGCAGCGTGGCGCGGGCCCCTTCGTCACCGGACGCTCCCAGCGGTTTTCCCAGCCGGGCGTCGCGCTCCGGCAGTGCTTGCTGAGCCATGACGGAAACGATGGCAGATCGTGGCAAGGGGGCCACCCCGCAGACGGGTCACCGTTACGTATCGGTCGATGAGTTCTACGCGCGTAGGCGCTACAGTGCCGCAATGACGAGCGAGACCACCACCCTCCCGACCAGTGACCAGATCCGGCGCGCACCGAAGGTGCTGCTCCACGATCACCTCGACGGCGGACTGCGCCCCGCCACCGTCGTCGACCTCGCCCGCGCCGGCGGCTACGCCGGACTGCCCGAGACCGACCCGGAGAAGCTCGGCGTCTGGTTCCGCGAGGCGGCCGACTCCGGTTCGCTGGAGCGCTATCTGGAGACCTTCGCGCACACCTGCGCCGTCATGCAGACCCGCGAGGCGCTGATCCGGGTCGCCGCCGAATGCGCCGAGGACCTGGCCGCCGACGGCGTCGTCTACGCCGAGATCCGCTACGCCCCCGAGCAGCACCTGGAGGGCGGGCTGAGCCTCGAAGAGGTCGTCGAGGCGGTCAACGAGGGCTTCCGCGAGGGCGAGCGGCGGGCCCGCGCCGCAGGCAACCGCATCCGCGTCGGCGCGCTGCTCACCGCGATGCGGCACGCCGCCCGCGCCCTGGAGATCGCCGAACTCGCCAACCGCTACCGCGACCTGGGCGTCGTCGGCTTCGACATCGCGGGCGCCGAGGCGGGCTACCCGCCCACCCGCCACCTCGACGCCTTCGAGTACCTCAAGCGCGAGAACAACCACTTCACCATCCACGCGGGCGAGGCGTTCGGCCTGCCGTCGATCTGGCAGGCGCTCCAGTGGTGCGGCGCCGACCGGCTCGGCCACGGCGTGCGGATCATCGACGACATCCAGGTCGGCGACGACGGCACCATCACCCTCGGCCGGCTCGCCTCGTACGTCCGCGACAAGCGCATCCCGCTGGAGATGTGCCCCAGCTCCAACCTCCAGACCGGCGCCGCCCCCTCGTACGCGGAGCACCCGATCGGGCTGCTGCGGCGGCTGCAGTTCCGGCTCACCGTCAACACCGACAACCGGCTGATGAGCGGCACCACCATGTCCCGGGAGTTCGAGCACCTGGTGCGGACGTTCCGCTACACCCTCGACGACATGCAGTGGTTCACGGTCAATGCGATGAAATCAGCATTCATTCCTTTCGATGAACGTCTTGCCATGATCAACGACGTCATCAAGCCGGGCTACGCGGAGCTGCGCGCGGAATGGCTCTTCCCGAAGGCGGCCCCAACTACCGCCTGACGCACGGCTCCTGAGGCGGTGTGAACCGCCCGGCGGGGGAGCGCACGGGACGGCCGGTGCGGTGCGCACCGGCCGTTTTCCCGTGCCCGCGGATGTTTGCGGCACCCCGGGGCGCTCACTACGTTGCGGTGCCGGTCGACTCCCCATCACGAGGACGTAATTGCGATGAAGCAGGCAACCATCAAGACGCTCGGCACCGCCCTTCTCGGCGTGGCCTTCGCCGCCACCGCCACGGGCTCCGCGTCCGCGATCGACGTCGGTCAGCTCGGCGGCACGCTCAACAAACTGCCCGTGAAGCAGGCGGCCAAGACCGTCTCCGGCGTCTCCAAGGACGCCCACGCGGCCACCGGCGACATCAAGGCCACGCCCAACGCCAAGGGCAACCGCCTCCTGGGCGGCCTGCCCACCAACGCCCTCGGCAAGGTGCTGGGCGGCTGATCCGGCACCGCCGCCCGTGCCCCGGTCCGACACCCCCGTCCGGACCGGGGCACCGCCGTGCCGGGGCCCGTACGGCGCACGTCACCAGGCGGAGGCGGCGCCCTCCGACTCGGACGGCAGCAGCAGCCACAGCGCCAGGTAGACGAGGAACTGGGGACCGGGGAGCAGACAGGAGACGACGAAGATCACGCGCATCGTCGTCGGCGTCGTACCGAAGCGACGGGCCAGGCCCGCGCAGACTCCGGCGATCATGCGGTTGTTGCGAGGGCGGACCAGTGCGGCGGCCATGAGGGCTACTCCTTCTCGGGCGGTGCGGAGCGGTTGCCCCGACACCTCAAAGGTAGGGACGCGACGCGGAGAGGACATCAGCCTTCGGAAGGGGGCCGACCCTGGTGATTTTCGGGGTCGCACCCCTGAGATCCTCCGCCCGGCGGCGGAGCCGCGCCCGCGCCCTGGGGACGACGGCGAGATGCGCCAGGGCCACCCCCAGGACGTTCAGCAGTAGCGTGTCGATGTCCGCCACCCGGCCCGGCACGGAACTCGCCAGCGCCTGAAGGACCAGCGCCAGCAGCCCGCCCGCACCCACCGTACGCAGCAGGGAGAGCACCGGGGAAACGTTCAGGCGCCCGCCGGCGAGCGGCAGCAGCACGCCCAGCGGCGCCAGCATCAGCAGCGGGACCCCGATGCCGCACACCGCCGCCCACGGGCCGCGGGCCAGCGCCGCGCCGATCGTCGCCAGCGGTTCGAGATTGGCCTCCGGGACCCAGGGCACCGCCCGCGGCCACAGCATCAGACGGCCGACGATCAGCAGATGCACCACGAGGAGAATCCGTCCGGTGGCGCGCATACGGAAGGTGGCGAAAACGCCGGGGCCAAGCTGCACACAGCCCAGGACGCCGCGAACGGCGGCCGCGGTTCCGCCCGCATCCACCCGAGTCGGGCAAGGCGGCCGGAATCCCGCGCGGCGCCGCGCCACACGCGCCCCGGCCCGCCCTACGGCACGATCGGCGTCTCCGTGACCGTGTCCCGCCCGGCGTCCGGGTGGGCGCGGACATCGGCCGTACAGGCGTAGCGGTGCGGAGCGGTGTCGTCCGGGCCGCCGAGGACCGCCGCCCGGTGGCGGCCGAGCGCCGGGGAGTCGCCCCAGGTGCAGGCGAGCTGGGCCAGCGCGAAGGACGGCAGGGCGTCCGGCGGCACGCTCAGCCGCAGGGTCCCCGCGGGATCGCCCGGCCGCGCCGCGGCGACCGTCAGATCCTCCGGCACGGCGGACGCGAACCCGGCCTCCTCCTCCCGCGGCGACGGCGGACGCCGCAGCTCGCCGAGGAGCGCCTGCGCCGCCCGCAGCGCCGCCGTCCGCGCCGGGCGCTCCGCGGTGCGCGGCACCGTCCGGGTGACGGGAACCAGCGACCCGCTGCACACCAGGTACACCGTGGCCGGTATCCGGTCGGGCGCCTCCTGCGCCGCGTTCCGCTCCCGTACCTCGCAGCTGACCCGCGACGGTGCGCCGCCGGCGTCCACCGGGACCGTCGTACCGCGCACCCCGCAGCCGGCCAGCGCCAGCGCCGCGACCGCGCTCAGCGCACCGGCTGCGGCACGCCGCAGCCGCCCCGCCCGGCTCACCGGCCGTCCTCCGCGCCGCCGCGGGCACCGTCGTCACCGGCGCCCGGCGTCCGGGCCGCGCCACCGTCGTCGTCCGCGCGCTCGTCCCCGGCCAGCAAGGAGGCGTCCATCGGCAGCCGCAGCGTGAAGACCGCGCCGCCCTCGGGCAGGTTGGCCGCGGTGATCTCGCCGCCGTGGATGTGCGCGTTCTCCAGGGCGATCGACAGCCCCAGACCGCTGCCGTCGGAGCGGGGCCGCGACGCGCTCGCCTTGTAGAAGCGGTCGAAGACGTGCGGCAGGACCTCCTCGGGGATGCCCGGGCCGTGGTCGCGCACCCGGATCAGCAGGGCGCCGGACGCCGGCCCGTCCGCCGGCTCCGCACCGGACGGCGCCGCGCCGCTGCCGGCATGGACCGCGCCGGGCGGGCACCGGTGCTCCGTCCCCGACGCGTCCTCCGTACGGATCGACACCCGCACCGGCGAACCGCCGTGCTTGAGGGCGTTGCCGATGAGGTTGGCGAGGATCACGTCGAGGCGGCGCGGGTCGAGGCGGGCGACGATGCCGCGGTCGGCGTCCAGCTCCACGGCGTCCAGCCACGCCCGCGCGTCGATGCACGCCGTCACCTGGTCCGCGACGTCGACGTCGTCCAGCACCAGCCGGGCGGTGCCCGCGTCGAAGCGGGTCACCTCCATCAAGTTCTCCACCAGGTCGTTCAGCCGCCGGGTCTCGCTGACCACCAGCCGCACCGCGGGCTCGATCATCGGGTCGAGGGAGTCGGCCTCCTCCTCCAGGACCTCCGAGACCGCGGTGATCGCCGTCAGCGGCGTGCGCAGCTCGTGCGACATGTCCGCGACGAACCGCCGCGACGCCGCCTCCCGCGCGCTCAGCTCCTCCACCCGCTGCTCGACCTGCTCCGCCGTACGGTTGAACGTCCGCGACAGATCGGCCAGTTCATCGGTGCCGGTCACCCGCAGCCGGGTCTCCAGCCGCCCCTCGCCCAGCTGCCGCGCCGCGTGCCCGAGCCGCTGCACCGGACGCAGCACCATCGTCGCGGCCGCCTGCGCCAGCAGCGCCGAGCCGACCAGCGCCAGCGCCGTCGCGATCCCCAGCGACCAGGCCAGCGAGTTGAGGTCCTGCCGCTCCGTCGCCAGCGACTTCATCAGATAGCCGGTCGGCCCGCCGCCGGTCACCTTCGCCCCGGCGACCAGGTACGGCACGTCCCCGACCTCCTTGCGCTGCCAGTACAGGTGGTGCGAGAAGCGGTTGGCGTCGTCCACCGGGCGCGCCGTGTCGACGGCCGTCCGCAGCGAATCCGGCACGCTCTGCGGCGTCAGCAGCTCCCGGTCCGTCGCGGCCACGCACTCCTTGCCCTCGGAGTCCGTGCCGATCAGCAGCACCGCGTAGTTCTGCGGCCCGGCCGCCATCTGCCGCGCCGCGTCCTGGAGTTCCCCGCACCGCGGCTGCACCGGCAGCGCCCCGGCCCGCTCGCCCAGCGCCGTACGGAAGTCCTTGAGCACCGCGTTCTGGGTGCGCTCCAGCACGGTGTTGCGGTTGAGCCAGTACGCGATCCCGGACGCCGAGACCGCAGCCGTCAGCGCGACCAGCGCGAAGACGAACACCAGCCGCATCCGCAGGCTCGTCCAGCGCAGCAGCCCCGCCGCCCGGCGCCGGAACCGCGGCAGCCGCCCGGCGCGGCCGTCCGCCCCCGGGGAGCCGTCCGTCACTGCGGGGTGTCCAGCCGGTAGCCGACCCCGCGGACCGTACGGATCAGCGTCGGCGACGACGGGACGTCCTCGACCTTGGCCCGCAGCCGCTGCACACAGGCGTCCACCAGCCGCGAGTCGCCCAGGTAGTCGTGCTCCCACACCAGCCGCAGCAGCTGCTGGCGGGAGAGCGCCTGACCGGGGCGGCGGCTCAGCTCCAGCAGCAGCCGCAGCTCGGTCGGCGTCAGCTGGAGGTCCTCGCCGTTCTTGGTGACCGTCATCGCCGAGCGGTCGATCACCAGCGAACCGAACGTCGCCGAATCGCTGGACTCCCGCTCCCCGCGGCGCAGCACGGCCCGGATCCGGGCGTCCAGCACCCGGCCCTGCACGGGCTTGACCACGTAGTCGTCCGCCCCGGACTCCAGACCCACCACGACGTCGATGTCGTCGTTGCGCGCGGTCAGCAGGATGATGGGCAGTTGGTCCGTACGCCTGATCCGCCGGCACACCTCGAAACCGTCGATGCCCGGCAGCATCACATCCAGCACGATCAGGTCCGGCCGCTGCTCACGCAGCAGCTGGAGGCCGTCCTCGCCCGACGCCGCGGTCACCACACGGTGACCTTGGCGCGACAGGGAGAGTTCGAGAGCCGTGCGGATGGCGTCGTCGTCCTCGATCAGCAACAGGAAAGGCACGCCCGCCATTCTGGCCCATGGCCCCCCGCCGCATCGACCGGCCGCCGTCGGGGAGCACCGTCCCGTTTCAGGGGCGCCGCCGGCCGCTCCACGAAGAGCGCAAAAAGCCCCCCAAGGCACATCTCCCACCGCTGTGACGTGCACATCGAGCATGTCGCGGCCCCCTGTGACACGGCTGTGACAGTCGACGGACAACGCGATGAAACTGGGTTGGCAGGGTTCTTGGCACCGGGAGGGACACCGACCGGAACAGACCGACGAACCAGGCTCTACCGACGGGGGGCGCGAGATGAACACCAAGCACGCCACGAGCACCAGCGCGGTGATCACGCGTCTCCACGACGTCGCACGGGCCTCCGAGAAGTCCGGTGCTGCGGGAGGGCGGGGGTGCTTCCGCGGCACCGGACGTCAGCGGCAGCCGTACCGGATCGCCGTCGACGCCACGGTGAACGGCCCGGCACCCGCCGCGGCGGCCCCGGAGCGCACCGCGACTGCCGCGTCCGCCGCGTCCACTGCGTCCGCCGCCTCCGACGCCGACTTCACCGCCTATGTGCAGGAGCGCCGCGCCGCGCTCTACGCCACCGCCTACCACCTGACCGGCGACCGCTACGAGGCCGAGGACCTGCTGCAGAGCGCACTGTTCTCGACCTACCGGGCCTGGGACCGGATCAGCGACAAGGCGGCGCTCGGCGGCTACCTGCGGCGCACCATGACGAACCTGCACATCAGCGCGTGGCGCCGCCGCAAGCTGAACGAATACCCCACCGAGGAACTGCCGGAGACGGCAGGCGACGTGGACGCGATGCGCGGCACGGAACTGCGTGCGGTGCTCTGGCAGGCGCTGGCCCGGCTTCCTGAGCCGCAGCGCACGATGCTGGTCCTGCGCTACTACGAGGGCCGCACCGACCCGGAGATCGCGGACATCCTCAACATCAGTGTCGGCACGGTCAAGTCCAGCATCTGGCGCTCGCTGCGCCGGCTGCGCGAGGACGAGGTCCTCAGCTTCGGCCGTGACGAGGAGGAGTCCTTCGGCGAGCTGGTGGCCTGAAGGACGGGGAGAAAGCCCGAGGGGATAAAGGGGCTGCGGACACGTCCCGGACACGGGGGATACGGGGGAGCCGGCCCGAGCGGAGCACTCCGCGACGGCCGGACGTACCCGGGACGCGTCCGCGAACAAGGGGAAAACGGGGGAACACGGGGGGATCAGGGGAAACACGGGGGAAGACGGAGCGGGTTCGGACTGCCGGGGGGGCTGTCCGAACCCGCTCCGTCGTGTGTGCGGGCGGGCGGGCGCCGGCGGCGGCGCCGGGCGGCTGCGGCACGAGGCCCGGGCGAGGCGCCGCCCCACAACGCAGCCCCACAACGCCGCCCCGGGACAAGGCGCCCGCCGGCAGGAACCCTTACCGCCCTACTGCCCTACTGGTATACGTCCGCCTGTACCTCGATCGTCGGCTCGCACCGGACCGGGAACGCCACCGAGTTGGCGATGAAGCACTTGCGGTGCGCCTCCGCATGGAGTTCGAGCGCCCGCTCGCGCATGGTCTCCGACACCACCCGCACCCTCGGGTGCAGCACCGCCTCCGTGAACGCGCCGCCCCCGGCGCCGTCCTCCGCCATCGTGGCGCCGGAGTTGTCCTCGTAGCCGTTGACCGTCACGCCGTTCAGGGAGCACAGCGCGAGATAGGTCAGCATGTGGCACTGCGACAGCGAGGCGAGCAGCAGCTGTTCCGGGTTCCACGCCTCGGCGGAGCCCAGGAACGCCGGGTCGGCGGTGCCGACGAGAGGGGGCGGGCCCGCGGAACTCACCTCGTGCTCGCGGTCGTAGTCGCGGTAGCCGCTGGTGCCCGTGCCCTGGTCGCCGGTCCAGACGACGCGGGTGCGGTAGGTGTGTTCCCTGGCCTTCGGCATGAACGTCCTCCCAAGACGCCGTTCGCGTTCCGGTTGCCGGATCCCGGCACCGGACTCAGGAGCCTACGTGCGTCACTTCCGGCCCGCCGCCCGTACGGGGGATCCCCGCTCTTCGGAGGGCCCGTCCGCCCCGGGGGCCGCGCCGCCCGGCCCCGCCGTCCGCGCCGCCGCTATCCGGGCCAGCGCCTCGGGACGGGCGCACGGATGCGCGCCGAGCGCCGTCTGCCGCGCCACCACGGAGCGTTCGGTCCGCAGCAGCCGCAGCCCGCGGCGTATCAGGTACGGCACCGGCTTGCGGCTCTCGCGCACATCGCGCAGCAGCCGCCGGCGGAACGTCGTGGTCGGGCGTCCGCGCAGGCAGAGCGCGTCGGCGAGCAGTCCGGCCGCCCGGCAGCGGTCGATCACCTCGGCGGCGAAGATGCCCTCCGCGACGAAGAGCGCGGCGCCGTCCAGCGTGACGTCCGCGCTGCCGGTGCGGGCGCTGGCCCCGATGTCGTACACCGGGACGGCCGCGCGGCCCTCGTGGCAGAGGGCGGCGACGGCGGCGAGCGCGGCGTCCGCGTCCCAGGAGAGCGGGGAGTCCCAGTCCGCGCCGCCGCCGTCGGGCAGCTGCGGCAGCGTCGGGTCGGTGCCCTCCTTGTAGAAGTCGTCGAGCCGGAGCACCGGCAGGCCCGTACGGGCGGCGAGGGAGGACTTGCCGGACCCGGAGGGACCGGTCAGCAGCAGGACGCGGGCGGCGGGGTGCCGGGCGGCGGACGGAAAGCTCACGGGAGCCCATTGTCCGGCATACGGCCCGCCGGGCCACCCCCTGGGGCGTGACGTCGTGCCGGACCCGGGGCGTGCCGCCGTCCCGCCGGGAACTGGATCGCCCGGCGGCCCATCAACTACGCTGTGGAGTCAAGCGATTACCAATGGTTCCCTCTCCCGTGGAAGGCTCCCCGTCGGGCGCCTTCCCCCACAGGCAGGTGGCAGCGCATGGCCTCACACGCACGTCCCAAGCCCGCTCGGCTTCCCCGTACGCTCCTGCGGGCCTCGCTCGCGGTCTCCGCGGCCGGCGCCGCGCTCGTGGCGGGCGGCGGCGCGGCGAGCGCGGCGCCGGTGAAATCCAGCGACACCGGCGCCACCGCGTCCGCCCTCACCGGCGCCCTCACCCACTCCCTGGCCGGGGTCACCGGCCCGGTCAAGGGCCTTCAGATCGATCCGCTGGCCAACACCCCCGTCGACCCGCTCGGCAACGCCGTCGGCACCCAGATCGCCGACTTCAAGCCCGTCGGCACCCAGCTGGCGACGGGCCCGGTCACCAAGGGCGGCGCGCTTGAGGACCTGCCGCTGGTCGGGCCGGCCACCCGGCTTCTGCCGTAAGCGCTTCCGGAAAGCCGTACGGGCCCCGATCCGCGGAGGATCGGGGCCCGTATCGCCGTGCCGGGGCGTCAGACGCCCGTCGGGTGCCACACCGTCTTCGTCTCCAGGAAGGAGAGGAGGCGGCCGGTGCCGGGGTCGGCGGACCAGTCCACCGGCGCCGGGCGGCGCACCCGCTTGAGGTTGTCGGCCGCGGCGGTCTCCAGCTCCGCCGCCAGCTCCGCGTCCGCGCCCGCCAGATCGATGGCGTTGACGTCCTGGTGGGCGGCGAGCGGCGCGCCCAGCTCCGCGGTGCGGCCGGAGAGGAGGTTCACCACGCCGCCCGGCAGGTCGGAGGTGGCCAGCACCTCGGCCAGCGACAGCGCGGGCAACGGAGCCCGCTCCGACGCCACCGCGACCACGGTGTTCCCGGTGACGATCGCGGGCGCCAGCACCGACACCAGCCCCAGGAACGACGACTCCTGCGGCGCCAGCACCGCGACCACGCCGGTCGGCTCGGGCGACGACAGGTTGAAGTACGGGCCCGCGACCGGGTTGGCGGAGCCGGCGATCTGGGCGACCTTGTCGGACCAGCCCGCGTACCAGACCCAGCGGTCCACGGCCGCGTCCACCTGCGCCGCGGCCTCGGCCTCCGCCAGCCCCTCGGCCGCCGCGACCTCCGCCGTGAACTGCGCCCGGCGGCCCTCAAGCATCTCCGCGACGCGGTAGAGGATCTGGCCGCGGTTGTACGCCGTCGCGCCCGACCAGCCGCCGAACGCCTTACGGGCCGCGACGACCGCGTCCCGCGCGTCCTTGCGGGACGCCAGCGGGGCGTTGGCCAGCCAGTTGCCCTCGGAGTCGGTCACCTCGTACACCCGCCCGCTCTCGGACCGGGGGAACTTCCCCCCGACGTACAGCTTGTAGGTCTTGAAGACGGAGAGTCGGTCAGCCATGGTGCTCGCCCTTCGGGGTCGACGGGGTCAGATACGCCGCCAGACCGTGGCGCCCGCCCTCACGGCCGTGGCCCGACTCCTTGTAGCCGCCGAACGGCGACGTCGGGTCGAACTTGTTGAAGGTGTTGGACCAGACGACCCCGGCGCGCAGCTTGTTCGCCATCCACAGCATCCGCGAACCCTTCTCCGTCCAGATACCGGCGGAGAGTCCGTACGGCGTGTTGTTGGCCTTGACGACGGCCTCCTCCGGCGTACGGAACGTCAGCACCGACAGCACCGGGCCGAAGATCTCCTCGCGGGCGATGCGGTGCGCCTGGGTGACGCCGGTGAAGAGCGTCGGCGCGAACCAGTAGCCGGACGAGGGGAGTTCGCACTCCGGGGACCAGCGCTCGGCGCCCTCGGCCTCGCCCGCGTCGGCGAGCGCGGTGATCCGGGCCAGCTGCTCGGCGGAGTTGATCGCGCCGATGTCGGTGTTCTTGTCGAGCGGGTCGCCGACCCGCAGCGTCCGCATCCGGCGCTTGAGCGCGTGCAGCAGCTCGTCCGCGACGGACTCCTGGACCAGCAGCCGCGAACCGGCGCAGCAGACGTGGCCCTGGTTGAAGAAGATGCCGTTGACGACGCCCTCGACGGCCTGGTCGAGCGGGGCGTCGTCGAAGACGATGTTGGCCGCCTTGCCGCCCAGCTCCAGCGTCACCTTCTTGTCGGTCCCGGCGACCGTGCGCGCGATGGCCTTGCCGACCTCGGTGGAGCCGGTGAAGGCGACCTTGTTCACGTCCGGGTGCGCGACCAGCGCGGCGCCCGTGGAGCCGTCGCCGGTCAGGATGTTGACGACGCCCTTCGGCAGCCCCGCCTGACGGCAGATGTCCGCGAAGAACAGCGCCGACAGCGGCGTCGTCTCGGCGGGCTTCAGCACCACGGTGTTGCCGGTGGCCAGCGCCGGGGCGACCTTCCACGCCAGCATCAGCAGCGGGAAGTTCCACGGGATGACCTGCCCGGCGACGCCCAGCGGGCGCGGGTTCGGGCCGTAGCCCGCGTGCTCCAGCTTGTCGGCCCAGCCGGCGTAGTAGAAGAAATGGGCGGCAACCTGCGGCAGGTCCGCGTCGCGCGACTCGCGGATCGGCTTGCCGTTGTCCAGCGTCTCCAGGACGGCCAGCTCCCGCGAGCGCTCCTGGATGATCCGGGCGATGCGGAAGAGGTACTTGGCCCGCTCGGCACCGGGCAGCGCGGACCACGTCACGAACGCCTTACGGGCGGCGGCCACGGCGCGGTCGACGTCGGCGGCCTCGGCCTGCGCGACCTCGGAGAGCACCTCCTCGGTCGCGGGGGAGACGGTCTTGAAGACCTTGCCGCCCGCCGCCGGGGCGAACTCTCCGTCGATGAAGAGTCCGTACGACGGCGCGATGTCGACCACCGCACGGGACTCGGGCGCCGGGGCGTAGGTGAAGGGGGTGGATGCGTCGAAAGTCATGGGAGCCTCAGTCCACCGTGACGTAGTCGGGGCCGGAGTAGCGGCCGGTGCTGAGCTTCTGGCGCTGCATCAGCAGGTCGTTGAGCAGGCTGGAGGCGCCGAACCGGAACCAGTCGGGCGTCAGCCAGGGCGCGCCCAGCGTCTCGTTGACCATGACCAGGTACTTCAGTGCGTCCTTGGTCGTCCGGATGCCGCCGGCCGGCTTCACGCCGACCTGGACGCCGGTGGCCTCGTGGAAGTCGCGGACCGCCTCCAGCATCAGGAGGGTGACCGGCGGGGTGGCGTTGACGGCGACCTTGCCGGTCGAGGTCTTGATGAAGTCGGCGCCCGCGAGCATCGCGAGCCAGGAGACCCGGCGGACGTTGTCGTACGTCTGCAGCTCACCGGTCTCGAAGATCACCTTGAGGTGGGCGGCGCCACCGTCGGGACGGGCGCACGCCTCCTTGACGGCCTTGATCTCCTCGAAGACGGAGCGGTACCGGCCGGCGAGGAACGCGCCACGGTCGATGACCATGTCGATCTCGTCGGCGCCGGCGGCGACCGCGTCCCGGACGTCGGCCAGCTTGACCGGCAGCGCGGCGCGGCCCGCCGGGAAGGCGGTCGCGACGGACGCGACATGGATGCCGGAGCCGGCGAGCGCCTCCTTGGCCGTCGCGACCATGTCCGGGTAGACGCAGATCGCGGCGACCTTGGGGACGGAGCGGTCGGTGGGGTCCGGGTTGATGCCCTTGGCGCACAGCGCCCGCACCTTGCCGGGGGTGTCGGCTCCTTCGAGCGTCGTCAGGTCGATCATCGAGACGGCGAGGTCGATGGCGTACGCCTTCGCCGTCGTCTTGACCGAACGGGTACCGAGGGTGGCGGCACGGGCTTCGAGGCCGACCTTGTCGACGCCGGGGAGGCCGTGCAGGAAGCGGCGCAGCGCGCCGTCGTCGGCGGTCACGTCCGCCATCGACGCCAGCCGCCCCGCGGCTTCCTTGCCGTATGCGGGAACTGTGGTGGGCATGGTCACGAGGGGAGCATATCTACGCGCGTAGCGGCCTGTCATCCCCCGTGGGAAGGTCGAACGCGCGGGGGCGTACGGGGGCGGGGCGTGCGCCGGGGCGGGAGCCTTGAGCGTACGGCCAGGGGCGCGGGTCGTGGGGCGCGGGCCGTGGGCGGCGGGCGCGGGTCGTGGGGCGCGGGCCCGCCCGCACCTCCCGGGGCCTTCCGCCCGACCGATGCCGTAACGCAATGTCCGACTTCCGGACGGTCAGGCAGAATCGGCAGCATGACGCGCCAGGAATCCGCCAGCACGGCCCCGCAGACATACGCCGAGCGCAGCTACCGCTCGCCCATGGGCCTGGTCGGTGGCGCCATGCTGATCGCGCTCGGCCTCTGGCTCGGCGGCGACGCCCTGGTGCGCGGCGCCGCGGAAACCAAGCTGACGGCGCTCTTCGCGCTGGTGCTCGGCGTACCGCTGGTGGCCGCGTTCACGCTGCGCCCCGTGGTGAAGGCGGGCGAGGACCGCCTGCTGGTCCGCAACCCGTTCCGCACCCTGACGCTCCCCTGGGGCGCGGTGGAGGACCTGCGGGCGTCGTTCTCCTGCGAGGTGTTCACCACCGGCGGCCGCAAGTACCAGCTCTGGGCGGTCCCGGTCTCGCTCCGCCAGCGCAAGAAGGCGGGCCGCCAGGCGGCGCGCGGAGCGGCACCGCGCCGTTCCGTCCTGGGCGGCGACGCCGGCCCGGTGCCGCGCGCCATGGCCGACCAGACGATGGACGAACTGCGCGAGATCAAGGCACAGGCGACCCACCGCGAGGGCGCGAGCGGGGAGCCGGTGGTGCGGTGGGCGTATGGGGTGATTGCGCCTTGTGTGGTGGGGGCGATCGGGTTGGCGATCATGGCGGCCGTTTAGGCGAAGCTTCGCCCCCGCGGGCGCGGGGTCGACCGCTGCGCCAACTTGGCCCACATCCGGTACTGGGGACCACCCCCGCACCCGCGGGATCGACGTCGCCGTGCCTGTCCTCGTGACCTAGGTCGTGGGACCACCCCCGCACCCGGGGCTCGACTTCCTGTGGGGCTCGGTGCGAGTGCAGCTCATCGGACCACCCCCGCACCCGCGGGGCCAACATCCGGTGGCGCAGCAGCCATCCAGGAACGCGCGGACCACCCCCGCACCCGCGGGACCAACACTCCCTCACCTGCCCCTTTGCCCCAACACACTCTGCTTTTCCTTCAGTTGGTGGGGGCGGGGAGCCCGCATAGCCTACCCGCCCCCCCCGTACGTCAGCAGCGGCGAAGCCGCCCCAGGCCCCCACCGCCACCGGAAATCGCGACGGCGGTACGGCCCCGCCAACCCTGGGCCCGTACCGCCGCGCGAAAGGATGTCGCAGGTCAGATCCCCGCAGCCCGCCCCAGATCCGTCTTCAGCTCCGCCAGAACCTCCGCCGCCCGCTCCCGGGCCGCCGGCAGGGCGTCGAGCGACGCGACCGGCAGGACCACCTCCAGGTAGCACTTGATCTTGGGTTCGGTGCCGCTCGGGCGGACCACGACGCGGCCGGCCGCGACGCCGCGCTCCGGGGCGCCGGCGAGCGTGTAGCGCAGGCCGTCCGTCGGGGGCAGCGACGCGGTGCCGCGGGCCAGGTCCTCGGCCTCGGCGACCGGGAGTCCGGCGAGCGTGGCCGGGGGCGTCTCGCGCAGGCGGCGCATGGCGTTCGTGATCAGGGACAGGTCCTCGACGCGGACCGACAGCTGGTCGGTGGCGTGCAGGCCGTACTCGACCGCGAGGTCGTCCAGCAGGTCGGTGAGGGTCCGGCCGGAGTGCTTCAGTTCGGCGGCCAGCTCGGTGATCAGCAGGGCGGCGGTGATGCCGTCCTTGTCGCGGACGCCCTCGGGGTCGACGCAGTAGCCCAGCGCCTCCTCGAACGCGTACCGCAGGCCGTCCACCCGGGCCAGCCACTTGAAGCCGGTCAGCGTCTCCTCGTACGGGAGCGTGGCGGCGGCGGCGATCCGGGCGAGGAGGGACGACGAGACGATGGTGGTGGCGAAGGTGCCGGCGGCCTGCTTGCTGACGAGGTGGGCGGCGAGCAGCGCGCCGACCTCGTCGCCGCGGAGCATCCGCCAGCCCGCGTCGGTGCCGGGCGCGGGCACGGCCACCGCGCAACGGTCCGCGTCCGGGTCGTTGGCGATGACGAGGTCGACGCCGGGGCCCGCGGCGCGGGCGGTGGCGAAGGCCAGGTCCATCGCGCCGGGCTCCTCCGGGTTGGGGAACGCGACGGTCGGGAAGTCCGGGTCCGGTTCGGCCTGTTCCGCGACGACCAGCGGTGCGGGGAATCCGGCGCGGGCGAATGCGGCCAGCAGCGTGTCCCGGCCGACGCCGTGCATCGGGGTGTAGACGGCGCGGGCACCCCGCGCCGAGCCCGGGGTGAGGACCGCGCCGGTCCGCTCCAGGTAGGCGGCGAGGACGTCGTCCTCCAGGGTCTGCCAGCCGGACGCGGGGCGTGCCACGTCGTGCAGCGAGCCGATCGCGGCGATCTCCGCGGCGATCTCGCCGTCGGCGGGCGGCACGATCTGGGAGCCGTCGCCGAGGTAGACCTTGTAGCCGTTGTCGCGCGGCGGGTTGTGGCTGGCGGTGACCTCGACGCCGGCGACCGCGCCCAGGTGCCGGATGGCGAACGCCAGGACCGGGGTGGGCAGCGGGTGCGGCAGCACCGCGGCGCGCAGGCCCGCGCCCACCATCACGGCGGCCGTGTCGCGCGCGAAGTCGGCGCTCTTGTGGCGGGCGTCGTAGCCGATGACCACGAGGCCGTCGCCGTCGCCGCGGCCCTTGAGGTACGCGGCGAGCCCGGCGGCGGCGCGGATGACCACCGCGCGGTTCATCCGCATCGGGCCCGCGCCCAGCTCCCCGCGCAGCCCCGCGGTGCCGAACTGGAGGGTCCCGGCGAACCGGTCGGCCAGCTCGTTCACGTCACCGGCGTCGATCAGCCGGGACAGCTCGTCGCGGGTCTGCGGGTCGGGGTCCTCGGCCAGCCAGGTCTGGGCGAGACGGATCAGCTCCGCGGGATCGGTGGCCACGTGATGCTCCTGACGACGGTGGGTGGGGCGGGGTTGCGCGGGACGGACCGGGGGTGCGCGGGGACGGGACCGGGGCGGCGTCCGGACGGACGGGCGGGCGCCGGTGGCTTACGGGGCCAGGGCGGGCGGCGGGGCCGGGCGGCGGGGCCCGCCCCGGCCCGGCCGGACGCGGGGTGCCCGCCCGGCCCGCCGCCCCGGCCGCCGGGCTCAGAGCTTGCCGAGCACCTGGGCCAGCAGGCTGCCCATCCGCGTGGCGGAGTCGCGGCCGGCCTGGAGGACCTCTTCGTGGTTGAGCGGCTCGCCGGTCATGCCCGCGGCGAGGTTGGTCACCAGGGACAGGCCCAGCACCTCGGCGCCCGCCTCACGGGCGGCGATGGCCTCCAGCACCGTCGACATGCCGACCAGGTCGGCGCCGAGCGTGCGGAGCATCCGGATCTCGGCGGGCGTCTCGTAGTGCGGCCCGGGGAGCTGCGCGTAGACGCCCTCCTCCAGGGTCGCGTCGACCTCCTTGCACAGCGCGCGCAGCCGCGGCGAGTACAGGTCCGTCAGGTCGACGAAGTTCGCGCCGGGGATCGGGGAGGTGGCGGTGAGGTTGAGGTGGTCGCTGATGAGCACCGGCTGCCCCGGACGCATCCCGTCGCGCAGACCGCCGCACCCGTTGGTGAGCACGATCGTCTTGCACCCGGCGGCGACCGCGGTCCGCACCCCGTGCGCCACGGCGGCCACACCGCGGCCCTCGTAGTAGTGCGTACGGCCCAGGAAGACCAGCGCGCGCTTGTCGCCGATGCGGTACGAGCGGATCTTGCCGCCGTGGCCCTCGACGGCGGGCGGCGGGAAGCCGGGCAGCTCGGTGACGGGGAACTCGTGCTCGGGCGCGCCCAGCTCCTCCGCTGCCGGGGCCCAGCCGGAGCCCATGACCAGGGCGACGTCGTGGCTGGTGGCGCCGGTGAGTTCGCGCAGGCGGGCGGCGGCGTCCCCGGCGGCGGCCTGCGGGTCGCGGGCGGGGTCCGTGGTAACAGATGCGTTCACGCGGACGAGGGTAGCGGGAAATCTCCTACGCGCGTAGATGCCGCTGCGTACACGGCCGGAAGGCGCGGGTGGGAAGGGGCGCGCGGAGGCCCGGTGGTCCTTTTGGGGGACGCCTCCCGGGGGCCGTCGTGCGTGGCGCGCCCGTGGGCGCGCCGGCCGGCCTCAGCAGGGCCGCTTGCGCAGCTCCATGACGTAGTCGTGCGGGGCGCCGGCGGATTCGGCCGCGTCGGCGATCTCGCCCAGATAGCGGGCGGAGGGCAGCCCGCCCTCGTAGCCGTTGAGGACGTAGACCCAGGCGGGCTCCTCGCCGTCGAGGGTGTGCACGCGCACCCGCATCCGGCGGTAGATGTCGAGGCCGACGCCCTCCCAGCGGTCCATGGAGTCCTCGTCCATCGGGGCGATGTCGTAGAGCGCGACGAAGACCTGGGTGCGCGGCGCCTCCACGATGGTGGCGAGGGCGCCCTCCCAGCCCAGCTGCTCGCCGCCGAACGTGAGCCGCCAGCCGTTGAGCCAGCCGGTGCCGCGCAGCGGGGAGTGCGGTGCGCGGCGGGACATCAGCCGCGCGTCGAGGTTGCCGGCGTACGCGGCGTAGAGCGACATGGTTCGAGGGTACGGGAGGCGGGCCCGCGCGCTCCTGGGGAACGGGGGATCCGGAGCCGGGAAATCCGCCGCCCGCCGCACCCCGCCGGGAAGCACCGCGCGGCGTGCGGGACAATGGAGGGCGTGACTCGGATCGTGATCATCGGTGGCGGACCCGGCGGATACGAAGCGGCCCTGGTGGGCGCCTCGCTCGGCGCGGAGGTGACCGTCGTCGACTGCGACGGTCTGGGCGGGGCGTCGGTGCTGACCGACTGCGTCCCGTCGAAGACTCTCATCGCGACGGCCGAGGTGATGACGACCTTCGACTCCTCGTACCAGGAGCTGGGCATCATCGTCGAGGACGGCACGCCCGACCCGGAGCGGCCCGCCCGGGTCGTCGGCGTCGACCTCGGCAAGGTCAACCGCCGCGTCAAGCGCCTCGCGCTGGCGCAGTCGCACGACATCACCGCTTCGGTCACCCGCGCCGGTGCCCGCGTGCTGCGCGGCCGCGGCCGCCTGGAGCCCGGGCAGGCCACGGACGGCTCCCGCAAGGTCACGGTCACCGCCGCCGACGGCACCGAGCAGACGCTGATCGCGGACGCGGTGCTGATCTCCACCGGCGCGCACCCCCGCGAGATCCCCGATGCCCTCCCCGACGGCGAGCGCATCCTGAACTGGACGCAGCTCTACGACCTCGACGAGCTGCCCGAGGAGCTGATCGTGGTCGGCTCCGGTGTCACCGGCGCCGAGTTCGCCGGTGCCTACCAGGCGCTCGGCTCCCGCGTCACGCTCGTCTCCTCCCGCGATCGGGTGCTGCCCGGCGAGGACCCGGACGCCGCCGCCGTCCTGGAGGACGTCTTCCGGCGCCGCGGCATGAACGTCATGGCCCGCTCCCGCGCCGCCGCCGTCAAGCGCGTCGGCGACCGCGTCGAGGTGACGCTCGCCGACGGCCGGACGATCTCCGGCACCCACTGCCTGGTCGCGGTCGGCTCCATCCCGAACACCGCCGGGATCGGTCTGGAGGAGGCCGGGGTCCAGCTGAAGGAGTCCGGGCACATCCGCACCGACCGGGTCTCGCGCACCTCCGCGCCCGGCGTCTACGCCGCGGGCGACTGCACCGGCGTCTTCGCGCTGGCGTCGGTCGCCGCGATGCAGGGCCGGATCGCGATGTACCACTTCCTGGGCGACGCGGTCACGCCGCTGAACCTCCGGACGGTCTCCGCGAACGTCTTCACCGACCCGGAGATCGCCACCGTCGGCTACTCCCAGGCGGATGTCGACGCGGGCAAGATCGACGCCCGGGTCGTCAAGCTCCCGCTGCTGCGCAACCCGCGCGCCAAGATGCAGGGCATCCGCGACGGCTTCGTGAAGCTGTTCTGCCGCCCGGGCACCGGCATCGTCGTCGGCGGCGTCGTGGTCTCGCCGCGCGCCAGCGAGCTGATCCACCCGATCTCGCTCGCGGTCGACAACAACCTCACCGTCGAGCAGATCGCCAGCGCCTTCACGGTCTACCCGTCGCTGTCCGGCTCGCTCGCCGAGGTCGCCCGCCAGCTGCACACCCGTAAGGCGGCAGACGAGTAGCCGCCTTCGGGGGACGGCGGGTGGGAACGTTCGTTCCCCGGGTGCCTGCCGCGGGTGAGGGGCGCCGGGGCGCGATCCCGGGCGCCCGGCGCTGACCAGCGATCATGTCGCCGTCGCCGGGCGGGAGTTCGGGGCAGGAGCCCTCTATACCACTCGGTCACCCACGGCGTGCACAATTTCCGTTAATTGGTGCAACCTGCTGAAAACAGACGGTCGTTGGCGTTACTGTCAGTTTCGTGTTCGCTGCAGAACGTCGCCAATTGATCCTTGAAATGGTGCGGGCCAACGGAGCGGTGTCGCTCCGGGAGCTCGCCCGTGTCGTCCAGACCTCCGAAGTGACCGTACGCCGGGACGTACGCGCGCTGGAAGCGGAAGGGCTCCTCGACCGCCGGCACGGCGGAGCGGTCCTCCCGGGCGGTCTCGCCCGGGAATCCGGTCTGCCCCAGAAATCCCATCTCTCGACCGCGGAGAAGACGGCCATCGCCGATCTCGCCGCCGGTTTCGTGGAGGAGGGGGAGGCCATCGTCGTCGGAGCCGGCACCACCACCCAGGAGCTGGCCCGCCGGCTCGCCCGGGTGCCCGGACTGACCGTCGTCACCAACTCCCTGCTGGTCGCCCAGGCGTTGGCCCATGCCAACCGCGTCGAGGTCGTCATGACCGGCGGAACGCTGCGCGGCTCCAACTACGCCCTGGTCGGCAGCGGTGCCGAGCAGTCCCTCCAGGGGCTGCGGGTGTCGCGCGCCTTCCTGTCGGGCAGCGGGCTGACCGCCGAGCGCGGCCTGTCCACGTCCAACATGCTCTCCGCCAGCGTCGACCGGGCGCTCGTCCAGGCGGCGGGCGAGGTGGTGGTCCTCGCCGACCACACCAAGCTCGGCGCCGACACGATGTTCCAGACCGTGCCGACGGACCTCATCACCCGGCTGGTCACCGACGAGCCCCCGGCCCACGACGACCGCGCCGCGACGGAGCTGCAGGCCCTCGCCGACCAGGGCGTGCAGATCGCCGTGACCGGCACCGCCGCCGGCGCGGCCACCACCACGGACGGCCCCGCGGACCGGCGCGGCCACCGCCGGGAGGTGCCGCTGCCGGGCCAGCGCCGCAACCACCCGCCGAGCGGCGCGGCCCCCGCCCTGCGCTCCCCCTCCCTGGGCGACGCGCCCCGCGTCGCCGATCTCGCCCCCCGGCGCCGCTGAGACGTCCCGGGGCCCGGCGGCACGTCCGCGGGGCCCCGGGAGGCCTCAGTACGCCCGGCGCACCGGGGCGCGCGGTCGTCAGGGGCGGGTGAGGACCACCAGCTGCCGGGTCGCCCGCGTCATCGCCACATAGCGGTCGACGGCGCCCGCGATGCCCGTCCCGAACGACTCCGGGTCGACGAGCACGACCAGATCGAATTCGAGCCCCTTCGACAGCTCCGGCGTCAGCGCCCGGACCCGGGGGCGTGCCCGGACCGCCGCCCCGCCGTCACCGTCGGCCCCGATGACACAGGCGGTCCCGTCGTCGTGCGCGGCCAGCCAGGCGTCCAGGACCGCGTCCCGCTCCGCGACGGAGCCGTGGACGACGGGGACGCCGCTGCGGCGGATGGACGCCGGCACGTTGGCGTCCGGCAGCGCGGCCCGGATCGCCGGCTCCGCCTCCGCCATGACCTCCTCCGGCGTGCGGTAGTTGATGCTCAAGGACGCCACCGTCGCCCGGTCGAGCCCGACCCGGGCCAGCCGCTCCTGCCAGCTCTCGGTGAAGCCGAGCCGGGCCTGGGCGCGGTCGCCGACGACGGTGAAGCTGCGGGACGGACAGCGCTGGATCAGCATCTGCCACTCGGCGTCCGTCAGTTCCTGCGCCTCGTCCACGACGACATGGGCGAACGGCCCGGCGAGCAGGTCCGGTTCGGGGGCCGGCAGCCCGGAGTCGTCGATCAGGGTGTCCTGGAGGTCCTGGCCGTGCAGCATCGTCACGGCGCCCTCGCCGTCGTCGTCCGCCCGCAGGATGCCCTCGATGACCTGGGCCCGGCGGGCGCGTTCGGCGGCGACGGCGGCGTCGTGGCGGCGCTTGCGGCGGGACGCCTCCGGGTCGCCGAGCCGCTGCCGCGCCGCGTCCAGGAGCGGCAGGTCGGACACGGTCCAGGCGTGGGCGTCCGCACGTTGGAGGCGGCGCACCTCGTCGCGGTCGAGCCAGGGCGCGCAGCGGCGCAGATAGGCGGGGACCGACCAGAGGTCACCGATCAGGTCGGTCGGCTCCAGCGTCGGCCAGACGCGGTGCAGGGCGGTGATCAGCTCCCGGTTCCGCAGCAGCGCGCGGCGCAGCAGCGTGGGGGAGAGGTCGTCGCCTTCCGTGCCGTGCTTGTCGATCAGCAGCGTGAGCAGCTCCTCCAGGATCTGCTCGCGCGCCTCGTTGTGCGGGGTGCCCGGCTCGACGGCGGCGAACGCGACGGCCCAGTCGGCGGGGCTCAGCCACACCGTGGACCAGGGCGTGGTGACCGTCATCCCCTCGGTGGGCGGCTCCTCGTAGAGGGCGACGGCCGGTTCGACGGCCCGCACCATGTCCGCGGACGCCTTCAGCCGGGCCACCTCCGGGTCGGCCTCGGCCACCGCCCGCGCCCCCTCGGCGACGAGATCGCGCACGGTGCAGGTCTGGACGCCCTCCTCGCCGAGGCTGGGCAGGACGTCGGCGACGTAGTGGAGATAGGGCCGGCTCGGGCCGACGAAGAGGACGCCGCCGCGGCGGTGGCCCAGCCGGGGGTCGGCGTACAGGAGATGGGCGGCGCGGTGCAGGGCCACCACGGTCTTGCCCGTGCCGGGGCCGCCGTCGACGACGAGCGCACCGCGCGAACCGGCCCGGATGACGGCGTGCTGATCGGCCTGGATGGTGGTGAGGACGTCCCGCATCCGCTCGGAGCGGCCCGCGCCCAGGCTCGCGATGAAGGCGGACTGGTCGTCGAGGGCGGCGTGGCCCTCGCGGCCGTCCGCGGTGAACACCTCGTCCCAGTAGTCGCCGATCCGGCCGCGGGTCCAGCGGTAGCGGCGGCGGCGCGCCAGGCCCATCGGGTCGGCGTGGGTCGCGGCGAAGAAGGGGGCGGCGGCCGGGGAGCGCCAGTCGACCAGGAGGCGGCGGCCGGTGGCGTCGGTGAGGCCGAGGCGGCCGATGTAGACCGGCTCGGGGTCGTCCGCGCGCACGAAGTGGCCCAGGCAGAGGTCCAGACCGAAGCGGCGCAGGGTGCGCAGGCGGCCGGTGAGCCGGTGGACCTCGGTGTCCCGGTCCATCGCCGCCCGGCCGAGGCCGCCGGGGGAGCGGCGGACGGCGTCGAGCCGCTCGGAGAGTTCGGCGATCGTCTCCTCCAGCGTCGCGGCGACGGCGGCGAAGTGCCGCTCGTCGCCGCCGATCAGCGCCGGATCGGCCTTGGCGGCGAGCCGTTCGGGCAGCGCGAACGCGCCGGTGATCGGGGTCGTCATCTCAGCGGCTCCCTTCCGGGGCCGCGGACACCGGCGCCGCCGTTGCCCGTCCCCGCTGTCCGGGCCGCTGCGGGTACGGCGCGGGCCCTCTCCGCGGCGCGACGCCACCGCACGGCCCATGAACCGACAACACCACACGCACTTCGTGAATCTCCGATTTCCGCAGGATCCGGCAACGGCCTGAGATTCTGCGGCACGAGGGGGGCCTTGCCGCAAGGCCCCCAGTGCGTTATACGTTGTATACGGCGGGGTTGTTCGTATGCCCCGTGACCTGCGGATCTGATCGCCTTCGCCGATCGGCCGCCCGGACGGACAGGCGCACGGCGCCGCGTCCCTTCCCAACTCCTCTTCCGCACGGCCCGGTTGGGGACATCCCCGTGGGTCCGCCGGCGCCGGCCGCGGGGTTCACTCCGCCGTCGGGCGGTCCGCCTTCAGGCCGGTCAGGGTGAGGGTCAGCAGGCGGTCGGCGAGGTGCGGGTCGTCCGGGGACTCCTCGGCGGCCAGCGCGATGCCGTTGGTCAACTGCATCAGATCCCCGATGGTGACGTCCGGGCGTACCGCGCCGGCGCGCTGCGCGCGGGCCAGCAGGGCGCCGCCCGCCTCCCGCATCGGCACGCTGCACCGCGCCATCCCGGAACTCTCGTCGGCCGTCGCCGTCATCAGCGCCCGCGACAGGCCCCGGTACGTCCCGGCGTGGGTGATGATCGCGCGCAGCCACTCGACCAGCGCCCGGCACGGCTGCGGGGCGTCCGCCAGCTCCCGCGCCTGCGCCAGCAGCGCCTCCACCTCGCTCTGGAAGACCGCGCCCATCAGCGACGTACGGTGCGGGAAGTGCCGGTAGAGGGTGCCGATGCCGACCCCGGCGCGGCGGGCGATCTCCTCCAGCGAGGTGTCGGTGCCGTGCTCGATGAAGGCGGTACGGGCCGCGGCCAGCAGCCGCTCGTAGTTGCGCCGGGCATCGGCCCGCATGGGCCGCGGGCCGCCCGCCGCCTCGCTCCGCCGCCCTGCCGTCTCGGTCGCCATCGCCGTCCTTCCTCGTCCCGGCCGGTCCCGGCCCGGTGGCTCCAGGATGCCACTGACCGGGGCCGCGGCGGCCGCCCGCCCGGGGCGCACGGGGGCGCCGCGCACGCCCCCCCGGGCCCGGCCGGTGGACGGGCGGCGTCTCGTGGCCCAATCCCCGGTGGCCGTCCGGCGACACCTGGCCGAACACCGCGGCGGGTCGCAACGACGCGCCCCCGAACACCATCAAACCTGGCGCAACACGGTGTTCCGGGCCGGTACGTGCCCCGGGCCGCCGGCACACCGAGGGGTCGGCGCGGGCGCGCGCTTCGCGGACCTCCCAGACCTGGGGAAGACGTCATGGGGCTCACCAGCCGCCCGCTGCTGTACGCCACCGTCCTGGCCGCGCTGGCCGCGGTCGCGCTGACCTGCCGGCTGTGGCCGCGCTTCGCCGGACGCGGCCCGCGGGCGCTGCTCGGCCGGCTCGGCTCCCTCCTCGCCACCCAGCTCGCCCTCGTCGCGGCCCTCGCCCTCGCCGTCAACGCCAACTTCCAGTTCTACGGCTCCTGGCACGAACTCCTCGGCCTCTACGACGACGCCCCCGGCGCGGTCGCCAAGTGGGGCGGCACCACGGGCGTCGGCCCCGCCGGGGACCCCGCGCAGGGCCTCGTCCAGCCGTCCGGCCCGGAAGGGCTCGACAAGGTCCACGGCCTGCCCAAGGGGCCGCCCGCGGTCAACGGAAAGGTGGAGACCGTACGCATCGTCGGCAAGCGGACCCGGCTGGTCGACCCGGCGTACGTCTACCTGCCGCCGCAGTACTTCCAGGCGGCCTACGCCCGCCAGCGGTTCCCCGTCGTCGTGGCGCTCAGCGGCTATCCGGGCGGCATCTACCTGCTCGGCCAGCACCTGCGGCTGCCGCAGACCGCGGCGGCGCTCCAGCGCTCCGGCGAGGTGCAGCCCACCGTCATCGTGATGCTGCGGCCCACCGTCGCCCCGCCCCGGGACACCCAATGTGTCGATGTGCCCGGGGGCCCGCAGGCCGAGACGTTCTTCGCCGAGGACGTGCCGGACGCGCTGCGGTCCCACTACCGGGTCGGCCACGACCCCGGCGGCTGGGGCGTCCTCGGCTACTCCTCCGGCGGCAGCTGCGCCCTCCAGCTCGCCATGCGCCACCCGGAGACGTACACCGCGGCGGCGGCGCTCTCCCCGGACTACAAGGTCACCCCCGACCCGACCACCGGCGATCTGTTCGGCGCCGGCCGCGACCGGGTGCGCCGGCGCGAGGAGCACGATCTGATGTGGCGGCTGCGCCATCTGCCGCCGCCGCGGGTGTCGGTGCTGATCGGGACCAGCCGCCACGGCGAGAAGAACTACCCGGCGGCCCGGGAGTTCCTGGCCGCCGTCCGGCCGCCGATGCAGGCGGACGCCGTCCTCCTCGACCAGGGCAGCCACAACTTCGCCACCTGGCGCCGCGAACTGCCCGCCGCGCTGCGGTGGATGAGCAAGGAGCTGACGTTCCCGGAGGACGTGGTGGGCGCGTCGTAGCGGACGGACGGGCCGGGGCGCGCACCTCGCCTGCGCGCCCCCACGGCCGGGCGCGCGCCCCGGCCGGCCCCGGGTATGCGGAAGGCCCCGGCACACCCGTGCCGGGGCCTTCCGTCGCGTACGGCCGGACGTCAGTCCTTGATCTCGCAGATGACGGCGCCGGAGGTGAGGGCGGCGCCGACCTCGGCGGTCAGGCCCTTCACGGTGCCCGCGCGGTGGGCGTTGATCGGCTGCTCCATCTTCATCGCCTCCAGGACGACGACCAGCTCGCCCTCGGCGACGGTCTGGCCCTCCTCGACGGCGACCTTGACGATGGTGCCCTGCATCGGGGACGCCAGCGTGTCACCGGAGGCGGCCGAACCGGACTTCTTCGCCGCCTTGCGCTTGGGCTTGGCGCCCCCGGCGACGGCGGCGCGGGCCAGCGGCATGCCGAGCGAGGAGGGCAGCGAGACCTCCAGGCGCTTGCCGCCGACCTCCACCACGACCGTCTCGCGGGCGTCGGCCTCCGCCTCGTCCGTGCCGGTGGCGGCGAACGGCGGGATGTCGTTGACGAACTCCGTCTCGATCCACCGGGTGTGGACGGTGAACGGGTCGGCGGAGCCGGTCAGTTCGGGGGCGAACGCCGGGTCCTTGACGACCACGCGGTGGAAGGTGAGGGCGGTGGCCATGCCCTCGACGGTGAACTCGTTCAGCGCGCGGGCGGCGCGCTGCAGGGCCTGCTCGCGGGTGGCGCCGGTGACGATCAGCTTGGCCAGCAGGGAGTCCCACGCCGGGCCGATGACGCTGCCGGACTCCACGCCCGCGTCCAGCCGGACACCCGGGCCGGACGGTGCGTTGAAGGCGGTGACGGTGCCGGGCGCCGGGAGGAAGTTGCGGCCCGGGTCCTCACCGTTGATGCGGAACTCGAAGGAGTGGCCGCGCACCTCCGGGTCGCCGTAGCCCAGCTCCTCGCCGTCGGCGATACGGAACATCTCGCGGACCAGGTCGAGGCCGGTGACCTCCTCGGTGACCGGGTGCTCGACCTGGAGGCGGGTGTTGACCTCCAGGAAGGAGATGGTGCCGTCCTGGCCGACCAGGAACTCGCAGGTGCCCGCGCCCTCGTAACCGGCCTCCTTCAAGATGGCCTTCGACGCGCGGTACAGCTCGGCGTTCTGCTCCTCGCTCAGGAACGGCGCCGGGGCCTCCTCGACCAGCTTCTGGTGGCGGCGCTGGAGCGAGCAGTCACGGGTGGAGACGACGACGACGTTGCCGTGCTTGTCGGCCAGGCACTGCGTCTCGACGTGGCGCGGGCGGTCGAGGTAGCGCTCGACGAAGCACTCACCGCGGCCGAACGAGACGACGGCCTCGCGGACGGCGGAGTCGTACAGCTCCGGGACCTCTTCGAGGGTGCGGGCGACCTTCAGACCGCGGCCGCCGCCGCCGAACGCCGCCTTGATCGCGATCGGCAGGCCGTGCTCCTTCGCGAAGGCGACGACCTCGTCCGCACCGGAGACCGGGTCGGGGGTGCCGGCGACCAGCGGCGCACCGGCGCGCTGCGCGATGTGGCGGGCGGCGACCTTGTCGCCCAGGTCGCGGATGGCGTGCGGGGGCGGACCGATCCAGGTCAGCCCGGCGTCCAGGACCGCCTGCGCGAACTCGGCGTTCTCCGACAGGAAGCCGTAACCGGGGTGGATCGCGTCCGCGCCGGAGTCCTTGGCCGCCTGCAGCACCTTGGCGATGTCCAGGTAGCTGGTGGCCGGGGTGTCACCGCCCAGGGCGTAGGCCTCGTCGGCCGCGCGGACATGCAGGGCATCCCGGTCCGGGTCGGCGTAGACCGCCACACTCCCGATCCCGGCATCCCGGCACGCACGCGCAACGCGGACAGCGATTTCGCCACGGTTGGCGATGAGCACCTTGCGCACGATGGGTCCTTCCTTGGCGCTACGCCGCAACACACTGAACGCAGCGAGTTTAGGGACTGGCGACACCGCGTGCCGACCCGTTCCCGGAGGTGACCTTCCCCACACGGAGCGTGGCACGTGCGCCAGTGAGGGTGCGAAGCCCCCTGACAGCCCAGGGTAGGCCCGGTTTCGCGGCGGTGACCGGGCGACTCGATGTGGTCTAGGTCTCTGCGCCGACGCGCGCGGCGGACCGTCAATTCTTTGTGGAGTCCCTACGAATGGGCGAAGGAAAGTTTGCGCTCGGCGCGGCGCCCGCGATCCCCCGGGCGGCGCACCGGCCCGCCCGTCCTCCGGAGCGTGCACGCCTCTTGCCCCCGCCGTTACCCGTTAGTAGCGTGCGCGCTGTCTTCTGTACTCGCGGTGACACGGCACGGCCCGCAGCGCGCGGGCGCACGGCGGCGGGCGCCCCCTCGGCCCCGCCGGTAAGGGCGGCTCGGTACGGACGGAAGCAGGTGGCTGCGGTGGCGGCGCGGAGACCGGTGGCGGCGGTGGCGGCCGTGGTGCTGATCCTGGAGGCGGGCGGCGTCGTCCTGCTGAACTGGATCCTGAGCATCGTCGTCGACCGGCAGCAGATGTCCCTGGCGGGGCTGCGGCCCGGCGCGATGACCTCGGGCGCACTGGCCGCCGGCGCCCTCGCCGCGCTCTGCCTCCTCGGCTGCGCGGCGCTGCTGCTGCGCACCGCGCTCCGCGACCGCCCGCCCGGCACCCTCGCCCGGATCGCGCTGATCGTCTGCGCCGTGGCCCATGCGGTGCTCGGCGCCCTCGCCGTCGGCATGCTCGGCTGGCCCGCCTTCGCCGGGCTGATGGCCGTCCTCGCGCTGCTGGTGGCGACGCTGGTGGCGTACGGGGAGCCGCGGCCCGCCGCACCGGTGAGCGAGGCGGACGCGGACGGCGGCGGCCCGGCTCCGGCGGCGCCCACGTCGGCGTGAGCCCGGCGGGTGCGGCCGCCTCGCACCCGGAGGCGGGCGCGTGCGGGCACCCTGACCTGAGCCCGCAGGACGGCGGGCCGCGGCCCCTCGGGCGGCGGCTCCTCGGGCGGCCCGGGGCACGCCGCCTCTTACGCCTCCGTCCGCCTCACGCCCACAGGTGCGCCTCCGTAGGCCTCACGCCCACAGGTCCGTGATGCGGACGTCCAGCTCCGCCAGCAGGCGGCGGAGCAGCGGGAGGGAGAGGCCGATGACATTGCCCGGATCGCCGTCGATGCCGTCGATGAACGGGGCCGAGCGGCCGTCGAGGGTGAACGCGCCGGCGACGTGGAGCGGTTCGCCGCTCGCGACATAGGCGGCGATCTCGGCGTCGTCCGGCTCGCCGAAGCGGACCGTGGTCGAGGCGGTGGCGGAGGTGCGGCGGCCGCTCGCGGTGTCGATGACGCAGTGGCCGGTCCGCAGCACGCCGGAGCGGCCGCGCATCGACTTCCAGCGGGCGGTGGCGTCCTCGGCGTCGACGGGTTTGCCCAGCGCCCGGCCGTCCAGCTCCAGCACCGAGTCGCAACCTATGACGAGCGCCCCGGCGGCCTCCGGGCGGGCGGCGACCGCGGTGGCCTTGGCCTCGGCCAGCACCCGGGCCAGCTCGCCGGGGGTGGGCGCGGTGAGCGCGTCCTCGTCGACCCCGCTGACGATCACCTCGGGGGCCAGCCCGGCCTGACGGAGCAGGCCCAGGCGCGCGGGGGACTGGGAGGCGAGGACGAGACGGCGGGGGCGGGGCTCTTCGGTCATGCCCGCCATCGTACGGAGCGCCGAAGCGGCGCGGCGGGGCCTGTGGACAACCGCCGGGACGGGCGGTGCAACCATCCGCGGTCCGTGGTGCGTCCTCGGTCGTGGAGCGGTCCCCGGACCGGCCGGCGGGAACGATTACACGTCAGCGCCCGGCCACCAGCACCATGGTGAGCATCGAGGCGACCGCCATCACCAGACCCAGCCGGCGGAGCCGTTTTTGCGCATGGCGCAGCTCCTCGGGAGGCTCGTCGGGCGGATCGGACCACAGCATGGTTCCGATCCTGCGCCCGTCACGCCCCGGGCGCCTGAGTACGCGTACTCAGGCGCCCTTGAGCGCGGAACGCCCGCACCTGGACGACCAGGGTGAACGCGGCGTATGCGACGTACCTCACAAACCATCGCGACGGCGTGGTGCACCGCCGCCCCGGGAGCGGTTCAGCGCGGCCAGTAGCTGGTGCGCCAGGCGCGCGGGCCCGGGTGCGGGGTCCGGCGGGCCGGGATGCGCGCCGCCGGATCGGACCACTCCGAGACCGGCGCCGCCTCCGGCTCGGCGCTTCCGGCAGCGGCGGCGCGGACCTGCACCACCGCGAGCGCTGCGGCCAGCTCCTCGGGGGTGGGGTTGCCCCGTACGACCTTGATCATGGTCTCGACCTCCTGCGACGCGGGCTACAGCGGGATGTTGCCGTGCTTCTTCGGGGGCAGCGCCTCGCGCTTGTTGCGCAGCGCGCGCAGCCCGCGGACGATGTGGCGCCGCGTCTCGGACGGCATGATCACCGCGTCGACGTAGCCGCGCTCGGCCGCCACGTACGGGTTGAGCAGCGCGTCCTCGTACTCCTGGATCAGCTCCCGGCGGCGGGCGTCCTGGGCCTCGGGGTCCTCGATGGCGGCGAGGGTGCGGCGGTGCAGGACGTTGACCGCGCCCTGCGCGCCCATGACCGCGATCTGCGCGGTCGGCCAGGCGAGGTTGAGGTCCGCGCCCAGGTGCTTGGAGCCCATGACGTCGTACGCGCCGCCGAACGCCTTGCGGGTGATGACGGTGATCAGCGGGACCGTCGCCTCCGCGTAGGCGTAGATCAGCTTGGCGCCGCGGCGGATGATGCCGTCCCACTCCTGGTCGGTGCCGGGCAGGAAGCCGGGCACGTCCACGAAGGTGAGGACGGGGATGTTGTACGCGTCGCAGGTCCGCACGAAGCGGGCGGCCTTCTCGGACGCCTTGATGTCGAGGGTGCCCGCGAACTGCATCGGCTGGTTGGCGACGACGCCCACCGAGTGGCCCTCGACCCGGCCGTAGCCGGTGAGGATGTTCGGCGCGTACAGCGGCTGGACCTCCAGGAACTCCCCGTCGTCCAGGATGTGCTCGATCGCGGTGACCATGTCGTACGGCTGGTTCGCCGAGTCCGGGATCAGCGTGTCCAGCTCGCGGTCCAGGTCCGACGTCTCCAGGTCCGCCTCCTCGGGGAAGGCGGGCGGTTCGGAGAGGTTGTTGGACGGCAGGTACGACAGCAGCGCCTTGACGTACTCGACGGCGTCCTTCTCGTCGGACGCCATGTGGTGCGCGACGCCGGAGGTGGCGTTGTGGGTGCGGGCGCCGCCCAGCTCCTCGAAGCCGACGTCCTCGCCGGTGACGGTCTTGATGACGTCGGGCCCGGTGATGAACATGTGCGACGTCTGGTCGACCATCACCGTGAAGTCGGTGATCGCGGGGGAGTACACCGCACCGCCCGCGCACGGGCCGACGACCAGCGAGATCTGCGGGATCACACCGGAGGCATGGGTGTTGCGGCGGAAGATCTCGCCGTACATGCCGAGCGAGACCACGCCCTCCTGGATGCGCGCGCCACCGGAGTCGTTGATGCCGATGACCGGGCAGCCGTTCTTCAGCGCGAAGTCCATCACCTTGACGATCTTCTCGCCGAAGACCCCGCCGAGCGCGCCGCCGAAGACCGTGAAGTCCTGCGAGAACACCGCGACCGGACGGCCGTCGACGGTGCCGTAGCCGGTGACCACGCCGTCGCCGTACGGGCGGGTCTGCTCCAGCCCGAAGTTGGTCGAGCGGTGCCGGGCGAACTCGTCGAGCTCGACGAACGAGCCCTCGTCGAGGAGCAGGTCGATCCGCTCACGCGCGGTCAACTTGCCCTTCGCGTGCTGCTTTTCCACCGCGCGGGCGGAACCGGCGTGCGTGGCTTCGTCGATCCGCCGCTGCAAATCCGCCAGTTTGCCCGCGGTGGTGGTGAGGTGTGCTTCCGGCTCGGACATCGGGATGCGGCTCCTGCTCGTCCTGGACTGGTGCGCGTACGGGGGGACGTACGGCCTTGCTACCGCTTCGTAGCGTATCGGCGGGGGTGCTCGGCGGCAGTGCGTCGTTGACCACACCTAGGGTGGTCCCATGACACCTCAACCGCCGGAAAACCAGGACAAAGACGGCCGCTCGCCGGAGCCCGGGGACGGCTCCGGCGCGCCGGGCGCGTCCGCCGCGGCCGGCGGTGGCCGCTGGAGCGATCTGGAGCGGCCGCCGCTCGACGTCCGGGCGCTCCGGCGGGCGCTGCTGCGGCCCGGTTCGCTGTGGACCGCGCTCGACGTCGTCGACGCCACCGGCTCCACCAACACCGACCTCGCGCTGCGCGCCGCCGAAGGGGCACCCGAGGGCACCGTGCTCGTCGCCGAGGAGCAGACCGCCGCCCGCGGCCGCCTGGACCGCCGCTGGAGCGCGCCGCCCCGCTCCGGGATCTTCGTCTCCGTGGTGCTGACCCCGCGCGTCCCCCAGGAGCGCTGGGGCTGGCTGCCGCTGCTCGCCGGGGTCGCCGTCGCCACCGCGCTCTCCCGGGCGGCGGGCGTGGACACCGCACTCAAGTGGCCCAACGACGTCCTGCTGACCGTGGACGGCGCCGAGCGGAAGGCCGGCGGCATCCTCGCCGAGCGCGCCGGGGACGGCATCGTCCTGGGGATGGGCCTCAACGTCTCGCTGCACGAGGACGAGCTGCCGGTGCCCACCGCCACCTCCCTCGCCCTGGCCGGTGCGCACACCACCGACCGCGACACCCTGCTGCGGGCCGTGCTGCGTTCCCTGGAGACCTGGTACGCCGCCTGGCAGGACGCGGACGGCGACCCGGCGGCGAGCGGGCTCCAGGAGGCGTACGCCGCGGGCTGCGCGACCCTGGGGCGCGCGGTCCGCGCCGAGCTGCCCGGCGACCGGACGGTGCGCGGCGAGGCGGTGGCCCTCGACGGCGACGGGCGGCTGATCCTCGCGACCGGGGACGGCGTGCAGCAGCCGGTGGGCGCCGGGGACATCGTCCACCTGCGGCCGGACACAGAGGGTGGCGGCTACAGCTGACCGCTCCGCCGGGGCGGCCGGTGGCCGAAACGCCGAGCGGCGGCGCCGGCCGGACGCCGCTGACCGGGCACGGGAGAGTGAGCCAGAGCACACCTGCCGTATCGTTGAGGCGGCCCGCCGGGGAGCGGGCCACCGGCGAGCAGTGATCGGAAGGGCAGTGCGCAGGGAGCGGACAGGGAGCGGCGGATGACCGCCGGCGACGCGGGCGGACCGCCCGAGAGCGCGGCCACGCCGGACGGAGTCGCCACGGGCTCCGGCGACGCCGCATCCGACGACGGCCCCGGTGAGCGGGGCCCCGGCGACGCGGCGGCCCCCGCCGCCCCGGACGAGCCCCTGCCCGGGGCGGCCCCCGGCGCGCCGGGCGGCGGCCCGACCGCGGCCGCCGACCCCGACGACACCATCGCCATCCGCCTGGAACAGCTGATCCTCGGCGCCGACCGCCGCTACACGCCGTTCCAGGCGGCCCGCAGCGCCGGGGTCTCGATGGATCTGGCGGCCCGGTTCTGGCGCGCCATGGGCTTCGCCGACATCGGGCAGGTCAAGGCGCTGACCGAGGCCGATGTGCTGGCGCTGCGGCGGCTGGCCGGTCTCGTCGAGGCCGGGCTGCTGAGCGAGGCGATGGCCGTCCAGGTGGCGCGCTCCACGGGCCAGACCACCGCCCGGCTCGCCGACTGGCAGATCGACTCCTTCCTGGAGGGCCTCACCGAGCCCCAGGACTCCGGGATGACCCGTACGGAGATCACCTACCCGCTGGTCGAACTCCTCCTGCCGGAGCTGGAGGAGTTCTTGGTGTACGTCTGGCGGCGCCAGCTGGCGGCCGCCACCGGGCGGGTCGTGCGGGCGCAGGACGACGACGAGATGGTCGACCGGCGGCTCGCCGTCGGCTTCGCCGACCTCGTGGGCTTCACCCGGCTGACCCGGCGCCTGGAGGAGGAGGAGCTGGGCGAGCTGGTCGAGGCGTTCGAGACCACCTGCTCCGACCTGGTCGCGGCGCACGGCGGCCGGCTGATCAAGACGCTCGGCGACGAGGTGCTGTTCTCCGCCGACGACGCCGGGGTCGCCGCCGAGATCGGGCTGCGGCTCATCGAGACGATGACGCACGACGAGACCATGCCGGAGCTGCGCGTCGGCATCGCCTTCGGCACCGTCACGACGCGGATGGGCGATGTGTTCGGCACGACCGTCAACCTCGCCAGCCGGCTGACGTCGATAGCGCCGAAGGACGCCGTCTTCGTGGACCAGGCGTTCGCGGAGGAGCTGGGCCGCACCGGCGAGGCCCCGGTCTCCGAGGCGGCGGCCGCGGCGGCCGAGAAGGCGGCGGCCCAGGCGGCGGCGAGCGGGCTGACGCCGGAGCTGCCGACGTACCGCTTCGCGCTCCAGCCGATGTACCAGCGGCCGGTGCGCGGGCTGGGCGTCATCGAGCCCTGGCAGCTGACCCGGCGCGGGTGAGGCGGCGCGTCCGGGCAGGTCCCGGGCGCGGCGTCCTCCGGGGCGCTCCGGGCGCCCGCGCGTCCCCTTGGGGCCGATCGGCCCTGTTCCCGCCCGCGCCGAGCTGACATGATCCCGGCGGAACCGAATCAACGGTCGTTAACACCGGGAGGGTCGTATGCAGCGGTTCGGCGAATGGGTCCGCGTGGAGCGGCACGGCTACGTGGCGGAGCTGGTCATGGACCGGCCCGAGGCGATGAACGCGGTCTCGACGGCGATGGCCGACGCGCTGTCCGAGGCGTGCGCCTCGCTCGCCGCCGACGCCGCCGTCCGGGCGGTCGTCCTCACCTCCACCCATGAGCGGGCGTTCTGCGTCGGCGCCGACCTCAAGGAGCGCAACTCCTTCACCGACGCGGACCTGCTGCGGCAGCGCCCGCGCACCCGCGCCGCCTACACCGGCGTCCTGGAGCTGCCGCAGCCCACCGTCGCCGCGGTGCACGGCTACGCGCTCGGCGGCGGCTTCGAGCTGGCGCTGGCCTGCGATCTGATCGTCGCGGACGGCAGCGCGGTGGTCGGGCTGCCCGAGGTGTCGGTGGGCGTCATCCCCGGGGGCGGCGGTACGCAGCTGCTGCCGCGCCGGGTGGGGGCGGCGCGCGCCGCCGAACTCGTCTTCACCGCCCGCCGGGTGCGCGCCGAGGAGGCCGTCCGGCTGGGGCTGGTCGATCAGCTCGCGGACGTCGGCACGGACCGGGCCGAGGCGCTGGAGCTGGCCGCCCGGATCGCGCGGAACTCGCCGGTGGGGCTGCGCGCCGCGAAGCGGGCGATGCGGCTGGGGCACGGCCTCGACCTGCGCGCCGGGCTGGAGGTCGAGGACGCCGCCTGGCGCAGCGTGGCCTTCTCCGGCGACCGCGCCGAGGGCGTCGCGGCGTTCAACGAGAAGCGGGAGCCGGACTGGCCCGGGGAGTGAGCCACGGGGCGCGGCGGTGCGGGGGCGCCCGACCCGCCGCTCCGCGCCCCCGGTGCCCGCCGTCCCGCGCCCGGTCCGCCCCGCCGTCCCCGCGGGCGGCGTGGATCGCCGTGGGCGTAGATCACCGTGGGTGAGGATGACCTCCCCGTGTGGGAGCCGCGCGTAAGGGGCGAAACGGGTTAAACATTCCTACGCTGTAGTACAGAGTGTGCTCACGGTTACGGAATGTGAGGGCCCGGTGACGGACGATGCGAGGCTGCGGGCCGTGGTGGAGCTGGCGCAGGCGATGGCGGCGGCGCACACACCACGCGAATCCGCGCACGCCGCGGCGGAGAGCGTACGGCTGGCCCTGGGCGGCTCCTTCGCCGCGATCTCGAAGTGGGAGCGCGAGCGGGGAAAGCTGCGGGTGCTGGTCAACGTCGGGGAACTCGCCGACGGCGAGCAGGAGTTCCCGGAGGACGAGTCGTATCCGGTGCACGAGTTCCCGGAGATCGTCGGCCTCCCGCACGAGCGGCGGACGCCCGCCGGCGGGCCCGACGCCTGGGTGGAGCGCGCCGACGGGCCCTGCGCGGTGAGCGGCGCGCCGCTGGGCGTGGTGCCCGCGGCGGCCCGCCCCCAGGACGCGCCGCTGTCCTCCGCCCCGGCGCAGGTGACGGCCGCGGCGCCGGAGGGCGGCGGGCGCGGCGGAAGCGCCAACCGGCGGCGGGTGGCCGCGCTGCGCCGTCGCGGCCGGGGCTGCTGTGTGGTGGCGCCGCTGGTGCTGCGCGGGCGGGCGTGGGGCGAGCTGTATGTGGCGCGGGCGGCGGGCGAGCCGGTGTTCGGGGCGGCGGACGCGGAGTTCGCGACGGTGCTGGCCGCGGTGACCGCCGCCGGGATCGCGCAGACCGAACGGCTGGCGGAGGCCCGGCGGCTGGCCTTCACCGATGCGCTGACGGGGCTGGCCAACCGCCGCGCCGTCGACATGCGGCTGGACGAGGCGCTGGAGGCGCACCGCCGGGAGGCGGCCGTGGTCAGCCTGGTGGTCTGCGATCTCAACGGCCTCAAGCAGGTCAACGACTCGCGCGGCCATGCGGTCGGCGACCGGCTGCTGGAACGATTCGGCTCGGTCCTCTCGCTCTGCGGCGCGCGGCTGCCCGGCACGCTGGCCGCCCGGCTCGGCGGCGACGAGTTCTGCCTCCTCGCGGTCGGCCCGCCGCCCGACGACGTGGTCGAGGTAGCCGCCGAACTCTGCCTGAAAGCAGCGGAGTTGGGACTCGGCGACGGCGTCGCGGTCGGTGTCGCCTCGACCGGCGACCCGATCGGCCCGGTGCGCACCGCCCGCCGCCTCTTCCGCCTCGCCGACGCCGCCCAGTACCGCGCGAAGGCCGCCCGCGCCCGGGAGCCGGTGGTGGCCGGCCGGCACGGCGGCGCCGCCGACCCCGTCGTCCGCCTCGCCGACACCCCGGAGCGGCGGCCGGGCACGGAGCGACGGCGGTTTCGCAGGTGAGGGCGGTGCGGGGCGCCGCGGTCGCGGGACGGGCCGCGGCCGGCCGGCCCGGAGGCCTGCGGTCCGGCCCCGTAACGGCCGGTCCGCAAGGGGCGGTTGGGGCTCCGGAGAGAAGCGGGGACGGCGGGGCGCAAGGTGGTGACATCCCGGGATTCACTCTCTACTGTTCGTGAATATGGATATGCACACTGTGGTGCTCGGGACGTCCGGCGTGACCGCCGAGGACGTCCTCGCCGTGGCCCGCGGCGCCGCCCGGGTCGCGCTCTCCGAGGACGCCCTCACGGCCGTCGCCGCCTCCCGTGCCGTGATCGACGACCTCGCGGCCCGGCCCGACCCCGTCTACGGCGTCTCCACCGGCTTCGGCGCCCTCGCCGTCCGCCACATCAGCCCCGATCTGCGGGCCCGCCTCCAGTGCAACATCGTCCGCTCGCACGCCGCCGGAATGGGCCCGTACGTCGAGCGCGAGGTGGTCCGCGCGCTGATGTTCCTGCGTCTGAAGACCCTCGCCTCCGGGCACACCGGCGTCCGCCCGGTCGTCGTCGAGACGATGGCCGCGCTGCTCAACGCCCGGATCACCCCGCTCGTCCACGAATACGGCTCGCTCGGCTGCTCCGGCGATCTCGCGCCGCTGTCGCACTGCGCCCTGACGCTGCTGGGCGAGGGCGACGCCGAGGGCCCCGACGGCACCGTGGCGCCCGCCGCCGATCTTCTCGCTGCACACGGCATCGCTCCCGTGGCGCTGCGCGAGAAGGAGGGGCTGGCGCTCCTCAACGGCACCGACGGGATGCTCGGCATGCTGGTCATGGCCTGCGCCGACCTCGCCCGGCTCTACACCTGCGCCGACATCACCGCCGCGCTCTCGCTGGAGGCGCTGCTCGGCACCGACAAGGTCCTCGCGCCCGAGCTGCACACCATCCGGCCGCACCCCGGCCAGGCCGCGGCCGCCGCCAACATGCGCAAGGTCCTGGCCGGTTCCGGCCTCACCGGTCACCACCAGGACGACGCGCCGCGCGTCCAGGACGCCTACTCGATCCGCTGCGCCCCGCAGGTCGCGGGTGCCGGCCGGGACACGATCGACCACGCCCGGCTGGTCGCCGACCGCGAACTGGCCGCCGCCGTCGACAATCCGGTGGTCCTTCCCGACGGCCGGGTCGAGTCCAACGGCAACTTCCACGGCGCGCCCGTCGCGTACGCGCTGGACTTCCTCGCCGTCGCCGCCGCCGACCTCGGCTCCATCGCCGAGCGCCGCACCGACCGGCTGCTGGACAAGAACCGCTCGCACGGCCTGCCCGCCTTCCTCGCCGACGACCCTGGTGTGGACTCCGGGCTGATGATCGCTCAGTACACGCAGGCGGCGCTGGTCAGCGAGATGAAGCGGCTGGCGGCGCCCGCCTCCGTGGACTCCATCCCGTCCTCCGCGATGCAGGAGGACCACGTCTCCATGGGCTGGTCGGCGGCGCGCAAGCTGCGGACCGCCGTCGACAACCTCGCCCGGATCCTCGCCGTCGAGCTGTACGCGGCGGCCCGCGCGGTGGAGCTGCGCGGCGGCGGGCGGCCGTCGCCCGCCACCCGTGCCGTGGTGGCCGCCGCCCGCGAGGCCGGCATCGCGGGCCCCGGCGGCGACCGCTTCCTCGCGCCCGACCTGGAGCGCGCCCATGCGTTCGTCCGCTCCGGCGCGCTGATCACCGCCGCGGAGACGGTCACCGGGCCGCTGGCCTGAGTGTGAAAGTACGACTTCGGCGGCCGCTCCCGAGGGGCGGCCGCCGGAATCCGTACGCCTAGAGCGCCCCGCCGTGGCTGCGGCGCACCGAGTAGCTGACCAGTCCGGCGCCGAGGGCCAGGCAGGCGGCGCCGCCGATGACGTACGGCGTGGTGTCGGGGGAGCCGGTCTCGGCGAGGGAGCGGGCGGACGTGCCGTCGGGCCGCGGGGCCGGAGCGCTCCGATCGGCGGTCACCGCATCGGAGCCACGCGTACCGCCGTTCGAGACGGTGGCGGCGGTGGTCCGCGGGCCGGTGTCCGGGGCGTCGACGATCGCATGCGCGGACGGGACGAACCACAGGGCGATCAGCACCGACCCCGCGGCTGCGGCGGTCAGCAGTGGTCGGCGTGCGGTCACAGAACAATCCCCCTTGCAGGTCCGGCGAATTGGCCGCTGACCTCAGATGTTAGTGACCGCCGCGGGTCGCGGGAAAGTCAGGCCCCGCAGTGCTTACCCTCCGTCTCATGAGCAATGGCGAGACATCACGGTTTGTACGGCTTCATATCGAACTGGTCATGGAGGTCACCGACGCCGGTCTGCTGACCGCCGCGGCGCTCGACCACGTCGCCGCCGACCCCTCCCTCCCGGACGGCGGGCGCCGGCAGGCCCAGGAAGCGGTGCGGGAGGACCCGGCGGAGGCGCTGGCCCACCTCGTCGACCCGTCCGACCTGGTCACCACCGTCCCCGGCACGACCCTCGCGCAGGCCTCCTGGAGCTGCGAGGAGCGGTCCGACGACGATCTCGACGCGGCGTGGGACGCCGACGAGTGGGATCTGGCGAGCGATGCCGTCCCCGTCGAGGAGGAGGTCTGATCCGGCCCCGCCCTCACGGAGCGTGACCGCTGTCCGTGCGCCCTCCGGGAGCCCCGCGCCCCCGCCCCGGCGCCCCCGCGGCCCTCGTACGACACCCGTCGTACGAGGGCCGATTCACGTCTCCTGAGAGGAGGGGGCCGTGTCCCGTACGGGCCCGGAACCGTGGGCCCGGGGCGGGTTCCGGGCGTGATCCACGGGGTCTTCGGGGCGTGTGCCCGCGTTGGGTGTCCTTGCCCACACTTTGTCCGGATCCGGCGCATGGCACGGGAAAAATGGCGTTTCCTGGACGTCGGCCGGGGAGGCTGCACCCGGTCTGCTGCTCGGGGATTCCTATCGGACCAATGGAGAAGCGTGTGATGACGGACAGCAAGCGCCGCAAGGGCTTCATAGCCACCGCCGCGCTGGCCGGGGGCGTGGTCGTGCTCTCGGCCTGCGGCAGTGCGAGCGGCGTGGGCGGCGGCGACAGCCACGCGGGCGGCGGTGCCTCCACCCCGGCACACGACAGGGCTCGGCAGGTCGACGAGGCCGCGGCGCAGGACGCCTCACACGCCAAGATCAAGATCACCCCCAAGGACGGTTCGTCCACCGCGGGCATCAGCAAGGACGCGAAGGTCACCGTCAAGAGCGGCAAGCTCACCTCGGTCACCATGACCGCCGTCGAGTCCAAGAAGACCGTCGCCGGCACGCTCGCCGCCGACGGCTCGTCCTGGACCCCTTCGCAGGACCTCGCGCGTGCGACCCAGTACAAGATCACCGCGCACGCCGTGGACTCCGCGGGCCGCAAGGCGGTCGAGAACTCCACCTTCACCACCGTCTCCCCGGCGAACAGCTTCATCGGCAACTTCACGCCCGAGGACGGCTCCACCGTCGGCGTCGGCATGCCGGTCTCGCTCCACTTCGACAAGCCGGTCAAGGACAAGAAGGCCGTCGAGTCCGCGATCACCGTCGCGGCCAGCAGCAACCAGAAGGTCGTCGGCCACTGGTTCGACGACACCCGCCTCGACTTCCGCCCCCAGGAGTACTGGAAGGCGAACTCCGACATCACCGTGAAGCTCGCGCTCGGCGGCGTGGAGGCGTCGCCCGGTGTGCAGGGCATCCAGAACAAGACCGTCCGCTTCCACGTCGGCCGCTCCCAGGTCTCCACCGTCGACGCGAAGACGCACCTGATGACGGTCGTGCGCGACGGCAAGACCCTCAAGACCATCCCGATCTCGGCCGGCAGCGCGGACCACCCGACCTACAACGGCCGGATGGTCATCTCCGAGAAGTACGAGCAGACCCGGATGGACGGCTCCACCGTCGGCTTCACCAACAACGACGGCAAGGGCGAGTACGACATCCCCGACGTCCCGCACGCCATGCGCCTGTCGACCTCCGGCACCTTCATCCACGGCAACTACTGGGGCAAGGGCATCTTCGGCAACGTCAACACCAGCCACGGCTGCATCGGCCTGCCGGACGCCAAGGGCGCGGGCGACCCGTCCACGGACGGCGCGTGGTTCTTCAACCACTCGCTGATCGGCGACGTCGTCACCGTCGTCAACTCCCCGGACCGCACGATCCAGCCGGAGAACGGCCTCAACGGGTGGAACATGAGCTGGCAGCAGTGGGTGGCGGGCAGCGCCCTGGGCGGCTCTCCCTCCTGACCAGGGCTCCCGCCGAGGCCCTCTGAGCCCCGGCGGAGCGCGCACCTGCGGAGCGGCGACCGGCACGGACCGGCCGCCGCTCCGCCGTCTCCGGGGCCGCGTCAGGCCGGGTACGAGTAGGCCGGATAGGTCAGATAGCCCCGGTCGCCGCCCTCGTAGTACGTGGCCTCGTCGGCGGGCGCGAGCGGGTGGCCGGCGCGCAGCCGCTCGACGAGGTCGGGGTTGGATATGTAGGCGCGGCCGAAGCTGATCAGGTCGGCGCCGAGCCCGAGCCAGCGGTCGGCGTCCGCCCGCCCGGTCTGCTCCCGGCCCATCGGCAGCACCGGATTCATGATGAGCGCGCCCGGCCAGGACCGGCGCAGCGCGAGCAGCAGCTCGTCGTCGGCGGTCGCCTCCAGATGGACGTACGCCACATCCAGGCGGGCCAGTTCGGCCAGGAGGGCGGCGTACAGCTCCGGTACGTCGCGCTCCTCCACGCCCCAGAAGCCGGTGCCGGGCGAGAGCCGGATGCCGGTGCGGGCCGCGCCCACCGCCTCGACGGTGGCGGCGGTCGCCTCGACGGCGAACCGGATGCGGTGCGCCACCGGACCGCCGTAACGGTCGGTCCGCAGATTGGCGTTGGACGAGAGGAACTGCGAGATCAGATAGCCGTTGGCGCCGTGCAGCTCCACCCCGTCGAAGCCGGCGTCGACCGCGCGCCGGGCGGCCAGGGCGTACGACCGCGCGTGCTCGGGCACCTCGGCGCTCTCCAGGGCGCGCGGCACCGGGGCGGGCTGCCGCCCGGACGGGGTGAACACGTTGCCGACGGCGGGGACGGCCGAGGGGCCGGCCGGCTGCATGCCGATGGTCTCGGGGTGGGAGACCCGGCCGCCGTGCATGATCTGGGCGAAGATCCGGCCGCCGTTGGTGTGCACGGCGTCGGTCACCGGGCGCCACGACGCGACCTGCTCATCGGTGTACAGCCCGGGCGTCCCCGGGTTGGACTGCCCGATGAGGCTCGGCTGCACCCCCTCGCTGATGAGCAGCCCGGCCGTGGCGCGCTGGGCGTAGTAGGCGGCCATCGACGGCGTCGCCAGCCCGCCCGCGGCGGCCCGGACGCGGGTCATCGGGGCCATCGCCACCCGGTTGGGCAGCGTCATCTCACCGAGCCGGTAACCGGAGAAGAGGGTGGTCATGTCCGGGCTCCTTCGCAGTCCGCGGTGCCCGCGCATCGGGCACAGCGGCTACGCTAAAACCTGACATCCATGTGAGAGGCAAGCGCTGTGGCGCACGCCACGGGCGGGGCGGAGGCTGTCGTGCGGATCGGGGAACTCGCGTCACGGACCGGCGTCAGCGTCCGGTCCCTGCGCTACTACGAGGAGCAGGACCTGCTCCACAGCGCCCGCAGCCCCAGCGGCCAGCGGCACTACGAGGAGACCCACATCGAGCGGGTCCTGTTCATCCAGCAGCTGTACGCGGCGGGCCTCTCCAGCCGCGTCATCGCCGAACTGCTGCCCTGCGCCGACGCGCCCAGCACGGAGAACTCCGACTCCGCCCTGGTGCGGATGGCCCAGGAACGCGACCGGCTCACCGCCCACATCGCCGACCTCATCCGCACCCGCGACGCCCTCGACACCGTGATGGCCAAGGCGCGCACCTACCGCGAGCAGCTGCGGACGGGCCAGGGGGACGCCACCGCGGCCTGCCGGCCCTCCGTACAGTGACCTGGTGAGCGGGCGTATGGACAGCGGACGGGCGGACGCGGACGGGCGTCCCGGGGGCGACGGAGACCGCCGGGGGCGGTCCGCGGACGGCCGAGCCGGAGCGGGCTCCTCCGGGGGCGAGGGGCGGTCCCGTACGGGTGCGGATCGGCGGTCCCGTACGGGCGGCGACCGGAGGTCCCGTACGGGTGGCGGTGAGCGGGCCGGTGCGGGCGGTGGCCGGGGCGCCGGCGGCCGTGGCGGTCGCTCCGGAGGCGGTTCGTCCGGCCGGACCGCTGACGGCCGGGGCCCGGACGCCGACGCGCTGGTCGGCGAGGTCCTCGGCGCCGTCCGCTACGCCGCCGACGGCACACAAGCCGAGGACGCCGCCGAGGCGGGCGCCTCCCGGCTCGCCGCCGCCCCCGAGGGCGCGGAAGCCGTCTCCGCCGCCGTCCTGCGCGCCGCCGCCGACGCCGTACGCCGCTGCTGGGCGGGCGGCTGGGAACCCGCCGACCTGGAACGCATCGTCCGCCGCGACGCCACCGACCCCGCGCACGCCGAAATGGTCGTGGACGCCATCGCCGCCGATGCCCGCCGCGGCACCCGCCCGCCGGCCGCCACCGACCGCTGGGACGCCCAGCTGCGCCGGCTCGGCGCCGAGGTCTGGTGGCAGTCCGACGGCGGCTACCTCGACGCGCTCGCCGCCCGCCGCCGCGCCACCCGCTTCGAGATCACGTACACCGTCCTCCTCGCGCTGCGCGCCCTCGCCCGGCTGCCGCGCCTCGCCCCGCTCCCGGCCGCCCCGCCGCCCGCCGCCCGCACCGCGTCCCCGGGCGCCTCCCGCGCCCTCGGCCGGATCCGCGGACTGCTGGCCAAGGCCGAGGCGACCGACTACGCCGAGGAGGCCGAGGCGCTGTCCGCCAAGGCCCAGGAACTGATGGCCCGTCACAGCATCGACGAGGCGCTGCTGGCCGGGGCCGGCGCGGCCGCGGGCGGCGGCCCCACCGCGATCCGCATCGGCATAGAGGGCCCGTACGAACAGGCCAAGGCCCTCCTCCTCGACGCCGTCGCCACCGCCAACCGCTGCCGGGCCGTCTGGTCCTCCGACACCGCCTTCTCCACCCTCGTCGGCTACGAACCCGACCTGGAGGCCACGGAGTTGCTCTACACCTCCCTCCTCCTCCAGGCCACCACCGCCATGCACCGCGCCGCCGACGTCCACCACACCCGCGGCCGCGCCCGCCGCACCCGCGACTTCCGCCAGACCTTCCTCGTCGCCTACGCCGACCGCGTCCGCACCCGCCTGACCGCAGCCACCGAGACCGCCACGACCGAGGCGGCCACCGGCGCGGACGCGGGAGCGACCGGCGGCCTCCTCCCCGTCCTCGCCGCCCGCGCCCTGGCCGTCGAGGAGACCACCGGCACCCTCTTCCCCGACACGTCGCCTGTCCGCCTCCGCGGATTGAACGACGCGGAGGGCTGGCGCCAGGGCCGGGCGGCGGCGGACCGGGCGCGGTGGGGGGAGGGCTGAGGGGCGCTCCGCGAGGGTTTCCCGCGCCTGGATGGCCCCGGCGCAGCCGGACGGTCCCGGTGTACCCGGAGGCTCCGGTCTACGCGGACGGCCTCGGCTCACCCGGACGGCCCGCGGCCCGCTACCCGCTCACGCCACCCCGAACCACGGCAGGCACTCCGGCAGCCCCGCCGTCTCCACCGGGACCGTCCGGTGCTGCCGCCACCGCTCGGCGGTGAGGCGGAGCCTGCGCAGTACGGCCGGTTCACCGCGTACGACATGACGTTCCACGCCGTCGTCCTCGTAGCCGAGCCTGCGCGACACCGCCAGCGAGGCCGCGTTGTCGGCGAACGCCCCGGAGACGGCGTGCTGCGCGCCGAGCCCGGCGAAGGCCAGATGGAGGACGGCCGCGCGCATCTCGGTCCCCAGACCCTGGCCGTGGTGGGCCAGGCCCAGCCAGGAGCCGGTGTCCACCTCACGGCGGACCGGGAAGTCCCGGGCGCTGATGCCCTGCGTCCCCACGACGGTGCCGTCCCGTACGACGACCAGGTTCAGCTCCCAGTCCTCCGGCCGCCACGCGCCCAAGCCGCGCCAGTGGAACTGCAGGACACTCCGCGCACGCTCCTCGGGCCCGACATCGGTCCACGCCACGGGGAACGGCTGCACCGCCGGATCGTGCACCCCCTCGGCGGCCAACGAGGCCAGTGCGGCCAGCTCCTCCGGATCCGGCAACCGCAACTCCAGCCGCGGCGTGAACAGCCGCAGCCCGGCAAGCGGCCAATGCGTCAGTAAGGTCATGACCAGGGATTCTTCCGATCCCCAGCCATCGAGGCCACCGGTTTGGGCGGGCGGACGCCGCGCGCGGGCGGTGGGCCGACCCGCCCTCTCCCGCCCCGTTCTCACCCCGGAAAGGGCGGCGGCGCCACCGGCGGCCGCACCGGGAAGCGGGCCGCCTGCTGCCGCCGGTGCTCCTCCACTAGGCGCAGATTCGCGTCATAGCTCTTCCGCAGAAGGCGCGGCGCCAGCGCGGCGCCCACCAGACTCACCACCCCCAGGAGGCCGAACGCCGCACAGAGGGGCAGCGTCTCGCGTACGGCCGCGGCCAGTACGGCGAAACCGGTGGCGACGGCGATGAGCAGGAGCGGGGTCCGAGCGGCGGATGTCTCCTCGTAGAACGCGACGAGCCGCTCCGCCCGCGCGGCGCGCAGCGGCGTGACGAGGTTCAGGGCGAAGGGCTGCACGGGAGTCGCGGGCGCCCCGGGAGCCGCGGGCGCCGCCGCCACCGCGAGCCAACTGCCCGCCGCCCGCGCCCGGGCCAGGGCCGCCTGCGCCCGCTGCCGCGCGAGCGGACTGTCGTCCCGCGTGTACCGGAGCCGGTACTGCCCCTTCCCGGGCCGCTCCTCGGCGCTGAGCCGGTATCCCAACTCCTCGGCCAGCCAGGTGATACGTCCGACGTGGTGCGCGGAGAACGCACCGAGGTCGAACTCGACGGACGGCCTCCCGTCGAAACGCGCTGCCGTTGCCTCGTCGTTCATGCGGCTGCCCTCGTTGTCGGATCGGTTGGCGGGCCGGTGTGCGGCGCCCCGGAGAAGGGGCGACCCGACGCTATCGCGGGGCCCGCGAGTCCGGCCTTCTATGGTTGATCTCCATGCTCGCCTACGTGGCCGATCGGCCGGGCCGGGGGGATCCGTGAGCGGCAGCAATCCGGTGTGGGCCGAGCGCACGCCGCCGGCGTTCTTCCGGCGGTGGCGCGCCGAGTGGCGGGACGAGGGGCTTTCCCCGGCCCACTACCTGGACTTCGAGGGCGGTCTGCGTGCCGTCCTGGTGGCGGCCTGGCTGTTCTGCCCCGAGACGGTGGCGTACCGGGGGTGCGTGTTCCTCAAGGAGCGCTTCTGCCGGGGCACCGTCGACGACTGGTTCGCGAAACCGGGCGACGACCGGCAGCGCATCGAAGCCGTCGTCAACCATGTGGAGTTGTGGGACACGTTCGCCAACACCCCGCTGACCGACGGCGATCGGCTTGGTGAAGAGCTGCCTCAGCTCGCGCTGGCTCTGGGGGAGTGCTGGCGGGGCGTGCTGTCCGTACGCCATCCGGAACGGAAGATCACGGTTGAGGTGAGCGACGAGGAGGACGGTTCCTACGGGCCGACGGTGACCTTCTGGACGCGCCCGGCCACCTCGGCCTTCGGCCGGTCCGGCCCGTGAAGCGCCACCGACCCGTCGCGGTGGCTCACCCTCCGCCCGGGCGATCCGCTACCGCCCGTGGCGGCGCAGGGCCGTGAGAGCCCGGGTGAAGGCCGAGTCCCGGGCGTCCGTCGCGACCTCCTGGAGGAAGTCGCCCGTGCGGATGTCCGGAGGGATGCCCGGGCCGTCGAAGGTGGTGCCGGACGGCGTGAGGTACTCCTCGTTCGGCAGGCCGAAGGTCCAGCCGTTCGGCAGCCTCCGCTCCAGGACGTCCGAGAAGACGCCCTGGGTGTTCCGGCCGACCCGGACGGTCCGGGACGGGCGCTGCATCAGGGCCTGGGTCAGGGTCTCGCCCGCGCTGTAGGTCTCGCCGCCGGTCAGCACCGCCAACGGGCCGGTGAACCGGAACCGGTCGGGCGACGGCCGTACGGGGATCCGCTGCGGGTGGGTGAAGCGCCCCGCGTCGACGGGTGAGTTGCGGGCCCGCTTGGTGTACGCGAGGTAGGGGCGGTCGGTGAGGCGTTCGGCGACCTGGAGCGCCAGCGCGTCCGAGCCGCCGCCGTTGATCCGCAGGTCCAGGACGAGGTGCCGCAGCCCCGGCCGGATGGCCTCGCTGAGCGCGCGGTCCAGCGCGGCGCTGTTGCGCGCGTGGGCGGGGCTGCCGGCGTCGTATCCGCCGAAGCCGGAGATCCGCAGATAGCCGGTGCCGTCGGGCAACCGGGCATAGCCGATACGGCCGTTGGCGAAGCGCCGGAGCCGCGCGTCGCCGAGGTCGCGCCGCTCCACGAAGCGCTGGACCTGCTGATCGAGCGTGGGGGAGGGGATCGTGGTGCCGGGGCGGCTCTGCGCGAAGAATCCGGTGTCACCGGCGTCGAGGGACACATGCGCGTCGTGCAGCGGGCGCACCATCTCCCGGAGGACGGCGAAGAGTTCGGCGGGCGTCATCCCGTCGTGCACCTGGGCCCGGTAGCGGTCCCGGACCGCCTGCCAGTCGATCCGCTTGGCGGCGAAGAAGGGGTAGTTCTCCCGGAAGGTCCGCCAGAAGACGTCGAAGGTGGCCACGGCCCCCTTCGGCGCCGTCTCCGCGCAGCGGTCGGGCAGCGCCGGTATGCGCCGCAGGGCGCGGTCCCCGACCGAGCCGTCGAAGTGCAGGGTGGCGCTGGTGCCGTCCGCCGCCGGGCGTATCCGGTAGACGGTCGCGTCGTCGCCGGTGTAGGTCACGGTGCCGGTGCCGGTACCTGTCTTGTTGGCGTTGGCGTTGGCGTTGGCGTTGGCGTTGGCGTTGGCGTTGGCGTTGGCGTTGGCGTCGGCGTTCGCGTTGGTGTGGGAGTCGGCCTTGGATGTGCCGGTGCCGGTGCCGGTGCTGTTGCCGCTCGTCCGCTGGGCGGTGTCGCCGGGCAGACAGCTCGTGGTGGTCGTCTGGTACTCCTGCAGCCGCCCGTCGTGCAGGGCGAGCACGGTGCCGTACCCGTCGGCGCGCCATACGCCGTCCACCCGGTCGGCCCCGTACGACGCGGCGGCGACGGGCCCCGCGGCCGCCGCGGTGCCTGCCGCGACGGCGAGCAGCACAGCCACCGCGGCGCCCTTCCGCCACGCCCGCTTCCCGCGCCCGCTCCCCGCCTCACTCCTGATGTGCACGTTCGCCCTCCCCGTCGGCCTTCTCAGCTCCTGTGAGCTCCTGTCAGCCAGGATCCGCGACGGCGGCCCGACCAGGAATCCGGCTGACCGGCCGAGGCACAGGGGGGCTGGCCCCACCCCGGAGGGCGGGGCAGGGCGTCACCGGACGGGCCGACGCCACGCACCACACGGCGAGGCAGGCGCCGCCCGACGCTCACCCGCCGGCCCGGGCCACCCCCACCGGGCACGAAACCCCCGTCCCCCCGAACCCGCAGTACCCCGCCGGGTTCTCATCGCGGTACTGCTGGTTGCAGAGGGCACTTGCGACGAGCGCTGGTCCGACTGCGTCGACTGGGCTGGGCTGGGCTCGTAATGGCGGTTCCGGTCTTGCCGCGGTGGGGCGGGGCGCCATTGCCACAGAGGCCGGCCATACCGACGGCAGAGACCGCGATGGAGGCGCAGCCTTGTGAGCCAGCGCAAGGGCGTGCGCGAGGCGTACCGGACGTACAGCGGCGTCGCCATGATGAGACGGGAAGTCCACTCCCCGTTGGGCAAGTTCAGGATCCGCCTTGGCAACACCCGCGGGAGGACGCCCCTGCCCCCGCCCAGCCCGCAGTACCCGTTGATCTCGCGCGAGAGACGGTGCTGGTATCGCCAGTCGCTTGCGACGGGCTGCCCTCGCCGCGGGCCTCACCCGGCCCAGGAAGAGGCTCCCGTGCTCACTCGCCGTGGGGCACATGGTCGGAATCGAGCGTGAGCGTCCGCGGGTCGGGCCACGTCCTGACAGGAACGTCGGAGACCGAGTACACCTCCAGGCAGGAGAGGTAGCCGTCCGCGGCGAAGAGGAGTACTCCGGCTCCCTCCGGGGTGCCAGGGACGTGGAATGTTGCGGATGCGGCTACCGGGGCGTCTTCCTCACGCAGTGCGGCCCCGGGTACGGCCGACCGGTCCACGAGGAGATCAACGGTCGCGCACCCGCAGCCGCACCGCCGGCTCACCACGGTGTGCGGCAGTTGGCGAAGCAGCTCCTCCCGGGCAGGGGTGCCTGGCGGGAGGAGTGCCTCGATGGTGGCCGCGACGTCACCGGGCAGGGAAGGGCGCTCAGCGGCCATCGAAGTTGGCCACGCCGATCGGGCACGAAACCCCCGTCCCCCCGATCCCGCAGTACCCCGCCGGGTTCTTGTCCAAGTACTGCTGGTGGTACCCCTCGGCCGGGTAGAAGGGGAGGTCGGCGGCGGGCAGGATCTCGGTGGTGATGTCGCCGTAGCCGCGGGAGCGCAGGACCTCGGCGTAGGCGTCGCGGGAGGCCTCGGCGGCCTGCTGCTGGGCGGGGGAGTGGGTGTAGAGGGCGGAGCGGTACTGGGTGCCGACGTCGTTGCCCTGGCGGAAGCCCTGGGTCGGGTTGTGGGACTCCCAGAAGAGCTTCAGGAGCGTGGCGTACGGGACGACGGCGGGGTCGTAGACGACGCGGACGGCCTCGGTGTGGCCGGTGTGGCCGCTGCAGACCTCTTCGTACGTCGGGTTCGGGGTGTGGCCGCCCTGGTAGCCGACGAGGGTGGTGTGGACGCCCTCGGTCTGCCAGAACTTCCGCTCGGCGCCCCAGAAGCAGCCGAGGCCGAAGTCGGCGATCTCGGTGCCCTGCGGGTACGGGCCGAGCAGGGAGGTGCCGAGAACGGTGTGCCGCTCGGGGACGGCGAACTCCCGCTCCGGGCGGCCCTTGAGGGCTTCCTCGGGGGTCGGGAGGTGGTTGGGGAAGCGGGAGAACAGCATCGCGATCAGGCTCCGGGGAGGACGGCGTGGCACGGCAGGCGGCCGCCTGCCGTGAGGACGGTGGCCTCAGCTGCAACATCGGGCGGGGCGGTGGAATTCCGGGCGGCCGGGGCAGCTCAGAGGGCGCTCCCGGCCGCCCCGGCCGAAGCCCGCCATCCGTGCGATGGCGCCCCGCCCGTCCTCACTCCGGCCGTATGCCGCCCGTGGCCGTCCCCCCGCTCCGCTCCCAGCCGGCCACCGCGAGGGCGCGGTAGGCCGCGTACTCCGCCGCGGGGCTGTGGCCGTACGACCACGGGACGGCGCCGACGTGGCCGTCGACCTCGCGCAGCTGTTCCAGGGCCTCGCCGTAGCGTTCGGCGCGGACCAGGAACCAGATCAGCAGGTGGCGGACGTGCGGGGCCATCGGGTGGTCCGCGGGGGCCTCGCGGAGGGCGTAGTGGGCGCCCTCGACGGCCCGCTCGATCACGGCGCTCTGGTAGAGGCCGCGGACCATGTTGGCCTCGGGGAGGTGCTCGTAGACGGCGAAGAGGGGCAGGGCCGGGAGCAGGCTGCCCGCCGGTGCGCCGGCGGCGGCGCGCTCCGCGAACGCCTCCGCCTCCTCGCGCGAGCCGTGCCACTTCTGCGACCAGTACGGGAGCGCCGCGAGGTGGGCGCCCATGTGGTGCGGTGCGCGGCGGGCGACCTTCTCCCACAGCTCGGCGTAGTCGGCGGGGCGGTCGTGCAGCCCGCGGGCGACGGCCAGCTCGATGACGTACGGGATCGGGCTGCCCGGGGCCAGCAGGGCCGCCTCGCCGCAGACCGTCCGCGCCTCCTCCAGGATCATGCGGAAGTCCTCCGACCCCGGATCCCGCAGCGCCTGGAGGACGAGGAACTGGGCGTGCGTCTGCGCGCCCCCGGCGTCCTTCGGGTCCTCCAGCCGCCAGCGCCGCAGCCACACCCCGCCGCTGTGCGGCGCACCGGGCGCGGCGTCCGGGGCGTCCTGCTCCCGGGCGAGGTCGAAGGCGGCCGCCCCGGCCAGCGTCTGGACGCGCTGCCAGCGCCGCTCGTCGTCCTCGGGGGTGGCCCGCAGCAGCGCCGCCGCCGGGCGCCAGTCGTGGCCGCGCCGGATCTCCGCGAGGACGCGCTCCAGCTCCTCGTCGGGGCCCGGCAGGCGGACGTCCAGCGCATCGAGCGGGACGAAGCCGTAGCCCGCCACCGGGTCGGAGACCTGCGGCGGGCCCTGCTGCCGGAACTGCTCGGCGGCCCGGCGGCGCCGCAGCCAGGGCAGGAGGACGACACCGCCGAACGCGGCGGCGGCGAGGAGTACGAGCAGAGCGTCCATGAGGCGTTTCCCGGTCGGAGGCAGGGCGGCGGGCGGAGCGGCGGACGCGTGGCGTACACACGTCCTGCACTCTCCACTCCCCAGCGAACCAGAAAGTTCCGCAGATCGTCCCGCCCGATGGCGACTACCCTCGCTGTTCATGAGCGAACAGCGCGACCAGCGCCACCAGCACTTCGAAACCCTCGCCATCCACGCAGGTCAGGAGCCCGACGAGGCGACCGGCGCGGTGGTGACGCCCATCTACCAGGTGTCCACATACAAGCAGGACGGCGTCGGTGGGCTGCGCGGCGGCTACGAGTACAGCCGCAGCGCCAACCCGACCCGTACCGCCCTGGAGGAGAACCTCGCCGCCCTCGACGGCGGCCGCCGCGGCCTGGCCTTCGCCTCCGGCCTCGCCGCCGAGGACTGCCTGCTGCGGACGCTGCTGACCCCCGGCGACCACGTCGTCATCCCCAACGACGCCTACGGCGGCACCTTCCGGCTGTTCGCCAAGGTCGCGGAGCGCTGGGGCGTGGAATGGTCCGTCGCCGACACCTCCGACCCGGAGGCGGTGCGGGCCGAGCTGCGCCCCCGTACGAAGGCGATCTGGGTGGAGACGCCCAGCAACCCGCTGCTCGGCATCAGCGACATCGCGGCGCTCGCCGTCATCGCCCGGGAGTCCGGCGCCCGTCTCGTCGTCGACAACACCTTCGCCAGCCCCTACCTCCAGCAGCCGCTGGCGCTCGGCGCGGACGTCGTCGTCTACTCCACCACCAAGTACATGGGCGGCCACTCCGACGTGGTCGGCGGCGCCCTCGTGGTCGGTGACGACGCCCTCGGCGAGGAGCTGGCCTACCACCAGAACGCGATGGGCGCGGTCGCCGGGCCGTTCGACGCCTGGCTGGTGATGCGCGGCATCAAGACCCTCGCCATCCGGATGGACCGGCACAGCGCCAACGCCGCCCGGGTGGCGGAGCTGCTGACCGCGCACCCCAAGGTGACGCAGGTCTACTACCCGGGGCTGCCGCAGCACCCGGGGCACGAGGTCGCGGCCAAGCAGATGCGGTCCTTCGGCGGCATGGTGTCGTTCCGCGTCGCCGGGGGCGAGCAGGCCGCGGTCGACGTCTGCGACCGGGCGAAGCTGTTCACCCTCGGGGAGTCGCTGGGCGGCGTCGAGTCGCTGATCGAGCACCCGGGCCGGATGACGCACGCCTCGACCGCCGGTTCCGCGCTGGAGGTCCCCGCCGACCTGGTGCGGCTCTCCGTCGGCATCGAGTCGATCGACGACCTGCTGGCCGACCTCACCCAGGCGCTGGGCTGAGCACCCGGTGCGGTCTCCCGCAGGGGAGGCCGTACGGGCTTCCACCGGGGCGCGCCGGTTTCCGGCGCGCCCCGGTGTGCCGCGGGGCTCAGGAGGCCGCGCCCGCCGGCGGCATCGTCGCGGTGACGGCGGCGAGGGAGACGTTGAAGCGGGTCAACAGCGTGCAGAAGACGGCGCGTTCCTCCTCCGTCCACTCGTCGGTGACCATCTCCATCAGCGCGCGCCGCGAGGCCCGGACCTCGCCGAGGCGGGTGCGGCCGCGCTCGGAGAGCTGAAGGACGACCGCGCGGCCGTCCTCGGGGTGCGTGGCACGGCTGACCAGCCCGGACTCGACCAGCGGCGCGACCTGCCGGGTGACGGTCGAGGAGTCGATCCCCATCCCGGCGGCGAGCGCCTTGACGCCCATCGGACCTTCCTGGTCCAGGCGGTTGAGCAGCAGATACGCGGCGCGGTCCATGGAGTTGCGCGCCTGGCCGACCCCGCCGAGGCGGCTCTGTTCGGCGCGGCGGGCGAACACGGCCACTTGGTGCTGCAGCGCGTCCAGAACGGCGGGATCGGTGGGGGTCGTCATGTCCGAAGAGGTGGGCATGGCCGGGAGCTCGCTTCATGGGGGGCGTAGGGACCGGGGGACAAGGTTACGCGGAAGTGGCCGGGGACCGTCCGCCGGAAGCCGCCGCGCTCCGGCCCCGTTCCCCCGTCCTGTCCGCACCTTGGCCGGAAAAGGCCCGGTGGCCGCCGGACTGCCAGACTGGCGTCATGCCCGACCACACGTCGACCCCGCACCCCGCGTCCCCCCTGGCCGGCGCGGCCGCGCTCACCGTCGAGGACGTCCGTGAGGCCCACAAACTGCTCTCCGGCGTCGCCCGGGCCACCGTCCTGGAGAGCAGCCGCTACCTCTCCGGACTGGTCGGCGCCCCGGTCCACCTCAAGTGCGAGAACCTCCAGCGCACCGGCTCCTTCAAGATCCGCGGCGCCTACGTCCGGATCGCCGGGCTGACGGCGGCGGAGCGGGCGGCCGGAGTGGTGGCGGCCAGCGCCGGGAACCACGCGCAGGGCGTCGCGCTCGCCGCCTCGCTGCTCGGGGTGGGCTCCACGGTCTTCATGCCGGTCGGCGCCCCGCTGCCGAAGGTCGCCGCGACCCGCGACTACGGCGCCGAGGTGCGGCTGCACGGCCAGGTGGTCGACGAGACGCTGGCCGCCGCCCAGGAGTACGCCCGGCGCACCGGCGCGGTCTTCATCCACCCCTTCGACCACCGGGACATCATCGCAGGCCAGGGCACCGTCGGGCTGGAGATCCTGGAGCAGTGCCCGGAGGTGCGCAGCATCGTGGTCGGCGTCGGCGGTGGCGGACTGGCCGCCGGGGTGGCCGTCGCGGTCAAGGCGCTGCGCCCGGACGTCAAGGTCATCGGCGTCCAGGCGGCGGGCGCGGCCTGCTACCCGCCGTCGCTGGCCGCCGGGCACCCGGTGGCGGTCGAGGGGCTGGCGACGATGGCCGACGGCATCAAGGTCGGGCGGCCCGGCGACATCCCGTTCCGGATCGTCGAGGCGCTGGTGGACGAGGTCCGTACGGTCTCCGAGGACGCGCTGGCCGGGGCGCAGCTGCTCTGCCTGGAGCGGGCGAAGCTGGTGGTGGAGCCCGCGGGGGCGAGCCCGGTGGCCGCCCTGCTGTCGGACCCGGGGGCGTTCGAGGGCCCGGTCGTCGCGGTGCTGTCGGGCGGCAACGTCGATCCGCTGCTGATGCAGCGGATCCTCCGCCACGGCATGGCCGCCGCCGGCCGCTACCTCTCGCTGCGGCTGCGGCTGACCGACCGCCCCGGGGCGCTGGCGACGCTGCTCGGCGTGTTGTCGCAGGCCGACGCCAACGTCCTCGACGTCGGCCATGTCCGCACCGGCCCGCGCCTGGGCCTGACCGAGGTCGAGGTGGAACTCCAGCTGGAGACCTCAGGACCCGAGCACCGCGCGGAGGTCACGGCGGCGCTGCGCGATGCGGGCTACACGCTGTCGGAGCCGGAGTGAGCGCTTGTCGCGGCACGGGAAAGCGGCCCGGAGCGGAGTGCTCCGGGCCGCTTCCGCGGACGTCGTGGATCAGCCGGCAGGCGGCGTGATCAGCCCGAGTACGGCTTGGCGTCGAGGATCTTCACGCTGGCCTTCTTGCCGTTCGGAAGCTCGTACTCCGCGTCGGCGCCGACCTTCTTGCCGTTCACGCCCTCGCCCAGCGGGGACTGCGGCGAGTAGGTCTCGATGTCCGAGCTGGCGTACTCGCGCGAGGCGAGCAGGAACTCCAGGGTGTCGTCCGGGTCTCCGTCGAACGCGATGGTGACGACCATGCCGGGAGCGACGACACCGGTGGCGGCGGGGGCCTCGCCGACCTTCGCGGTCTGCAGCAGCTGGGTGAGCTGGCGCACGCGAAGCTCCTGCTTGCCCTGCTCCTCCTTGGCCGCGTGGTACCCGGCGTTCTCCTTCAGGTCACCTTCCTCGCGGGCCGCCGCGATCTTCTCGGTGATCTCGGCGCGTGCGGGACCAGACAGGTACTCCAGCTCGGCCTTGAGCTGGTCGTACGCCTCCTGGGTCAGCCAGGTGACGCTTTCGCTGGTCTGGGTCACAGGTGCTCCTCGTCGGTACTGGGGATAAATCAAACGCCCTACCAGGGAAGGATTGCGCCTTCACGGGTGGGCGAAACCACGAGCCTAACAATTCCGGCACAAAACGGGGAAGAGGAAATCTTCAGGGAACCTCCCTGAGCGTGAATTCCCTGGTCGGAAGGGGTGACCGCGCGTCGGGCCGACGATCGCCCGGGCATGCCGGGGGCCGGAGGCCTCGCGCTCAGTGACCGCCGGAGGACGCGGACGAACAGCCGACCAGCTCCGCCGCCGTCGCCCGGCCCGTCGTCCGCAGCGTCACCTCGGTGTCGATCTGCTCCCCGCGCTCGCCGACGGTGACGTCCTTGCGTCCCACCTCGGCCTTGTCCGCGGAGAGCACCCGCAGCGTGCACACGCCCGTGGCGTCGCGGTCCTTGACGACCTCCAGATGCACCTTCACCGTGCCGTCCGGCACCGCCGCCCAGGCGATCACGCGTCCGCTGACCTTCTCGCCGCCGATGTACGAGATCCCGCTCCAGGCGACCACGCCGAGCAGCGCCGCTCCCAGCACCCCGCCGACGATCTTCAGCCCGCGGTCGTTCCGCCCCTTCGAGGACCGTCCGTAGCGGCCTTCGGGAAGCCCGTCGCGTACCGCGGTCATGCTCTGTCCTCCTGCTACCGGGGCGGGGAGGGTCCGGCCCCGCGGGTTCCCGTCCGGGGAATACACGGCCCCCTCGCTTCGGTCACTATAGGAGGCATCTTCTCCCAGCCTTTACTGAGGATCGAGTCTTGACTGAGCAGCTGCGATTGATGGCGGTCCACGCCCACCCCGACGACGAGTCGAGCAAGGGTGCGGCCACCATGGCCAAGTACGTGTCCGAGGGGGTGGACGTGCTGGTCGCCACCTGCACGGGCGGGGAGCGGGGCTCCATCCTCAACCCCAAGCTCCAGGGCGACCCGTACATCGAGGAGCACATCCACGAGGTCCGCAAGAAGGAGATGGACGAGGCCCGGGAGATCCTGGGCGTCAAGCAGGAGTGGCTCGGTTTCGTCGACTCCGGGCTGCCCGAGGGCGACCCGCTGCCGCCGCTGCCGGACGGCTGCTTCGCCCTTCAGGATGTCGAGGCGGCGGCCGAGCCGCTGGTGAAGCTGATCCGCTCGTTCAAGCCGCAGGTCATCACGACCTATGACGAGAACGGCGGGTACCCGCACCCCGACCACATCATGACCCACAAGATCACGATGGTGGCCTTCGAGGCGGCCGGCGACCCGGAGAAGTACCCCACCGCCGGCGAGCCCTGGCAGCCGCAGAAGCTCTACTACAACCAGGGCTTCAACCGCCCCCGCACCGTCGCCCTCCACGAGGCGCTGCTCGCCCGCGGCCTGGAGTCCCCGTACGGCGAGTGGCTGGAGCGCTGGAAGGAGTTCGAGCGGCGCGAGCGCACGCTGACCACGTACGTTCCCTGCGCCGACTTCTTCGGGATCCGTGACAAGGCGCTGATCGCCCACGCCACCCAGATCGACCCCGACGGCGGCTGGTTCCGCGTCCCGATGGACATCCAGCAGGAGGTCTGGCCGACGGAGGAGTACGAGCTGGCGAAGTCGCTCGTCGACACATCCCTCCCCGAGGACGACCTCTTCGCGGGCATCCGCAACAATTGACCTCATGATGAGCGCGACCAGCACCCTCGCCCTGACGCACTTCGTCACCCTTGCCGACTCGTTCGACAAGGACAAGGTGACCCCCGGCATCCTCGGCTTCATCGTCTTCGCGGTCATCGGCGGCGCCGTGTGGCTGCTGATGAAGTCCATGAACCGCCACATGGGGAAGGTGGATTTCGAGGAGAAGACGGCGGGAGCCACGGCCCCCGCCTCCGCCTCCGCGGCCTCCCCCGCCAAGGGGGAGGCGGACGCCGGCTGATTCCTGGGCCCGGCCGCCCGGGCGGGGGGTGCCCCGGGGCCCGGCCCCGGGCCGCCCGGGGCCGGAGCCTGCCGGTCCGGCTGGCCGCCGGTCCGGCTGGCCGCCGGCCCGGCCCGTCGGCCCGTCGGCCGGCCGCCGCGGTGCGCCCTGTCACTTGTTGTCGTGTCTAGCAGGCCCGGCCGGTATGGAAAATACTCGCCGAGTGTCCTGCGAACCGCCGGCATGTCATCACGTGAGGGGCGCTCGATGGACGCGTCGTACGACTGGGATTTCCTATCGGACGGGAAGCCGTCCGGGCGCGATGCCTCCGGCGCCCGCGCCCGGAGCCCCCTCGAAGATCACGTGGACGAGCTGGCGCTCTTCCTGTCGGTCCATCTGGGCCGGACCCCCGGGCTGCTGTGGCCGGAGGCCGAACATCCCGCACAGGGCTGCACGGACGCCTCCCCGTGGGACGCGTCCGACCTCCGCGACCTCGCCCGCCACCTGGCCGCCCGCACCGGGCTGGCGTGCTCGTCGGAGCAGTTCGTCTCGCCGCCGCTGGGCGGCCACCCGCGCGGCGGGGGAGGCGGCGACATGCTGGTGCACCAGCTGGAAGGGGCCGGTTCGTGGACGACGGCCGCGGAGGCCGGGGGCGGCAGCCGCTCCTGGCTGCACTGGCGGCTGCTGCCCGGCGAGGTGCTGTACATCCCCGACGGCCGGTTCCGTCACATGACGTCGACGGTGGCGGTGCGGTACGTGGTCACCCGGCTCTCGGGGGAAGCCCGTCAGGGGGAGTGAACCCGCGAAGGCGCCGCACACCCGGTGGGCCCGCGGGGACCTGCCGTGGCGCTCAGCCGCCCCAGGACGTGTCGTCGGGGTCCCCGGATCCGTCGACCGCGGCCGTGTGACCGCCGACATACCACCGATCCGCTGTTTTCGCTGCGTAGCCGAGCGGTTCCTGGGCTACGGTCGTGGAGGCGGGAACGGCGGGTGCGGCTGCGAACGCTAAGCGCTTGGGCATGATCAATCCTCACGGGAGTTCGGTCATGTAACGGCAGTCCAACCAGCCTTTGCGGAAAGCTGGTTGAGGTCCGTCGCCACCTCCACTCTGACGGGGTGATCACGGCCTACGGGGTCGTTCCGGCACTCATCAAGTTGCCTGACCTGAACGTGACGGGGGGCGTACGCGGATGTACCCGCATGAACCGGTGAAGAGTGGTGTACGTGCGGACATTCCGCGGCGCCCGGCCGTCACCTCCGTGACGCGGCCGCGTGGAGCAGCCGCCGCCCGTGCGGTCAGTGTCTTTCCGGCGCGCCCTGCACGTCACCGTTCGCCGAGGGCTCGTGCCAGGGCTCTTCCGCGGCGTTTCCGTCCAGGTCGAGCAGGCCCCGCGCCATGGCCGCCACGCCTGCCTGGAAGCGGCTGCTCGCGTCCAGCTCGTCCATGATGTCGGCGATGTGGCGGCGGGCGGTGCGCAGTGACATCCCCAGTCGGCGGGCGATCGCCTCGTCCTTGAGCCCGGCGCCCAGGAGGCGGACGATCGTTTCGTTGATCTCGCGGGACACCTGCCCCAGGTCCTGGCCCGAGGTGCTGGAGAAGGGGGTGGCCATGTCCCAGGTGCGCTCGAAGATGTCGCAGAGGTACGCGACGGTGGAGGGTTCGCGGATCACCACCGCGCCCCAACTGCCGTCGGCCACCGGGATGAAGGCGACCTCGCGGTCGAAGGCGATGAACCGGCCGAAGAGTTCGTGGGCGGTGCGGTACTGCGCGCCGAGCCGGGACGCGGCGACGACATACGCCTGGCTCGGGCCGTTGAAGCGGGCCGTGTGGTGGTAGAGGGTGCGGATGGATATGCCCCGGCGCAGCATCGTCTCGTCGCGGCGCAACGCCTCCTCCATCGCCTCCGGCACCCGCGCGCCCCCGCCCGGCTGGCAGCTCAGCACCTCCCGGCTGCACGTGACGGACGCCTGGTTGAGGGCGCCGCGGACGTCCTGGACGTTCTCCAGGACGTCCAGGGACTCGGGGTTCGAGCGCCGGCGCAGATAGCAGGGCAGAAAGCGGCCGAGGTTCTCGCGGATGTCCCTGATGACCCGCTGCCGCTCGCCGATCTGCGCCTCCAGGGGCGCCACGAGCTGCGCCACCGCGGTGTCCGGCGCCACGACGTAGGCGGCTTCGGCGTCGTCCGGGTCGACGTGCAGCAGGCGCGAACTCCGCAGCCGGCTCACACTCGACGTGACGGCCTTGATCGTGTGCCCCGTGGCGGCGGCGATGGCCGTCACGTCCCCCGTGCGGTGCTCCAGCACCCAGGCATACACGTCGAGGTCCAGGTCGTTGAGCCTGTGTAGCTCTTCCGGTGCCACCATCGTCCCCTCTTGTCGCGTTCGCCCCCGCATCGCGTTACTGCCAGGCATGTTGCTGAGCCCCCTGGCCGCTGGCGTCAGGATAAGCAAACCGGAACTCTCAGAAGGATCTTGCAACGAGGTGCGCGAAGGGCGTGTCGACGACTGTCAGGGACACGTCGTACATGGCCGCCGGCCGGGAAGCGTGCCGTACGGATCCGGGGCCCGTGCGCCGCAGGGCCCCCGTCCGCACGAGGCGCGTCCCGGTCGCGCGGCCGGTCCTGCCCGGTGTCCGGCCACCCTCCCGTACGCCTCCCCCGACCGCCAAGGAGTCGCCGTGAGCAACCTCCCCGCCCCCACCTCCCCGCTCTTCGACGACCTGTCGTCACTGACCCCGCGCGAAAGAGAGGTGCTCGGCCACCTCGTACAGGGCGAGACCTACCGGACGATCGCCCGCCGCATGGGGCTGAGCCCGCACACGGTGGACACCTACCTGCGGCGGCTGCGCAGCAAGACCGGGGCGACCAACCGCACCCAACTCGTCGCCCTCGCCTTCCGGTTGGGGTACTGAAGGTCACGGTCCGCGGCCGGCGCGGGGCTCTGCCCGGCGGCCTCCCGCCGGGCCGGGCCCGCGACCGGCCCTCGCCGTTTCACCGGAGCCGGGTGGAGCGGCGGGGGAATCGAACCCGCCAAGGCCGCGCCGCCCGCCCCGGCTCCCGATTGCCGCTCCCGGGCACCGGATCGTGCGACGATGCCGGTATGAACCGCCTGGCCAACTCCCAGTCGCCCTACCTGCTCCAACACGCCGACAACCCCGTGGACTGGTGGCCGTGGGGTCAGGCGGCGATGGCGGAGGCCGCGCGGCGTGATGTGCCCGTTTTTCTGAGTGTGGGGTACAGCGCGTGTCATTGGTGTCATGTCCTCGCCGAAGAGAGCTTCGAGGACGAGGCGACCGCCGCGTTCATGAATGAGCACTTCGTGTCGGTGAAGGTGGACCGCGAGGAGCGGCCCGACGTCGATGCCGTCTACATGGAGGCGGTGCAGGCGGCCACGGGGCAGGGCGGGTGGCCGATGTCCGTGTTCATGACGCCGGACGGGGAGCCCTTCTACTTCGGGACGTACTTCCCGCCGGAGCCCCGGCACGGGATGCCGTCGTTCCGGCAGGTGCTGGAGGGCGTGCGCAGCGCCTGGGCGGAGCGGCGCGGCGAGGTCGGGGAGGTCGCCGGGCGGATCGCCAAGGATCTGGCCGGGCGGTCGCTCGCCGGGTCGCTGTCGGCCGACGCGCCTCCGGGGCCGGGCGATCTGGCCGCCGCGCTGATGGCGCTGACCAGGGACTTCGACGCCGTGCACGGCGGTTTCGGCGGGGCCCCGAAGTTTCCGCCGGCGATGGCGTTGGAGTTCCTGCTGCGCCACCATGCGCGTACCGACTCCGAGGGCGCCGTGGAGATGGTCGAGGCGACGTGTGAGGCGATGGCCCGCGGCGGGATCCACGATCAGCTCGGCGGCGGGTTCGCGCGGTACGCCGTCGACGCGACGTGGACCGTGCCGCACTTCGAGAAGATGCTGTACGACAACGCGCTGCTCTGCCGGGTCTACGCGCATCTGTGGCGGGCCACCGGCTCCAGCACGGCCCGCGCTGTCGCGCTGGCGACCGCCGACTTCATGGTGCGGGAACTGCGCACCGTCCAGGGCGGGTTCGCCTCCGCGCTGGACGCGGACAGCGAGGTCCCGTCCGACAGTGAGGACGCACCGGGCAGCGGGCGCCACGCCGAGGGCGCCTATTACGTATGGACCCCTGACCAGTTGCGGGCGGTGCTCGGGGAGGCGGACGGGGAGTTCGCCGCGGCGTACTTCGGGGTGACGCGGGAGGGCACCTTCGAGGAGGGCGCCTCGGTGCTGCAGCTGCCGGACGGCGTCGGCCCGGTGGACGCCGAGCGGGTGCGCTCGGTGCGGGAGCGGCTGCTGGCGGCGCGGGAGCGGCGGCCGCGGCCCGGGCGGGACGACAAGGTCGTCGCGTCCTGGAACGGTCTGGCCGTCGCCGCGCTCGCCGAGACCGGCGCGTACTTCGAGAGGCCGGACCTGATCCAGGCGGCCACGGACGCAGCCGACCTGCTCGTTCGCGTCCACATGGACGGGCAGGCGCGGCTGCACCGCACCTCGAAGGACGGCGTACCCGGCGACAACAGCGGCGTCCTGGAGGACTACGCGAACGTCGCCGAGGGCTTCCTCACCCTCGCCTCCGTCACCGGCGAGGGCGTCTGGGTGGACTTCGCGGGCCTCCTCCTCGACACGGTGCTGGTGCAGTTCCGGGCCGAGGACGGTTCGCTCTACGACACGGCGGCGGACGCGGAGGCGCTGATCCGCCGCCCGCAGGACCCGACGGACAACGCCACCCCGTCCGGCTGGACCGCCGCCGCCGGCGCCCTGCTCTCCTACGGGGCGCTCACCGGCAGCGCCCCCCACCGCGAGGCGGCCGAGCAGGCGCTCACCGTGGTGACGGCGCTGGCCGGGCGCGCACCGCGGTTCATCGGCTGGGGGCTGGCCGTCGCCGAGGCGGCGCTGGACGGGCCGCGGGAGATCGCCGTCGTCGGCCCGCCGGACGGTGCGGCCACCCGGGCGCTGCACCGCACCGCGCTGCTCGGCAACACCCCCGGCGCGGTCGTCGCGCTCGGCGAGCCGGGCACGGACGACGCCGACGCGATCGCGCTGCTGCGGGACCGGCCGCTGGTCGACGGCGCGCCCGCCGCGTACATCTGCCGCCACTTCGCCTGCGAACGGCCGGTCACCGACCCGGACGAGCTGAGCGGACGGCTGCGCGGGACGGTGCGGTGACCGGCGGGCCCGGACGGTGGGGTCGACGGCCGCTCGGTCGGAAGTGCTCCGTCCAACGGCGGAGTTGACTCCGGTGCGTAATCGGGCGTGAGATCGATACATGACGCAGCGCACCGCACGTGAAGTCCACCTGAAGGCCCGTCCCCAGGGCCCGGTCACCGACGAGCTCTTCGAGATCGTGGAGGTGCCGGTTCCCGACCCCGCGCCCGGCCAGGTTCTGGTGCGCAACACCCTGATGAGCGTCGCCGCCGTGATGCGCACCCTCATGGACGAGTCGAGCGTGGTGCCGCTCACGCCGTTCGCGCTGGGTGCGCCGCCGGCCGGACCGGCCATCGGCGAGGTCGTCGCCGCGCCCGGCGGCGAGGTGGCCGTCGGCGATCTGGTGCAGCACCGCCTCGGCTGGCGCGAGTACGCGCTGCCGGCCGCCGCGGCCGTGCAGCGCATCGACCCGGCGGAGCTGCCCGACCCGGCCGCCCATCTCTCGCAGGGGCCGACCGCGTGGATGGGCGTCGTCCGGGGCGCCGAGGTGCGGCCCGGGGACACCGTGTTCATCAGCGGGGCGGCCGGCGGCGTCGGCACGCTGGCCGGGCAGATCGCCCGGCAGCGGGGCGCCGCCCACGTCATCGGCAGCACCGGTTCGCAGGCCAAGGCCGACCGCCTGGTCGAGGAGCTCGGCTACGACGCCGTGGTGATCCGGGGTGCCGGACCGATCGAGGAGCAGCTGCGCCGCCTCGCCCCGGACGGCGTCGACGCGGTCTTCGACAACGTCGGCGGCGAGCAGCTGCGCGCCGCGTTCGCGGTGGCCAAGCGCGGTGCCCGGATCGCGGTCGTCGGTTCGCTCGCCGCCCAGATGAGCGGGCAGGGCCCGGACGTGCTGGAGGTCGACACGGCGTCGCTGCTCGGCCGCGGCATCACGCTGCGCGGCGTCGCGCTCCACGACCACCTGGACCTGATCCCGGAGTGGAACGCCCGCTTCGGCAAGGGCCTGCGGGACGGCACGTTCACCTTCCCCCACAGCCGGCTGCACGGCATCGAGCAGGCCCCGGCCGCCCTGCGGGAGCTGACCGAGGGCCGTCACATGGGCGCGGTGATCGTGGAGTTGTGAGCCCGGCGGGGCGGAGGCCGGGTGCGCCTGCCGGCTTCCGCCCCGCCCCGCTCCCCGCGGTTGTAGCCTGCCGCCGTGGACAGCCTGCTGCGGTATCGCTCACTCGTCCGGGAGGCCGCGGCGCTGCGGTCCGGTGCCGACGACCCCGTGGCGGCGGCGCGCCGCACCTGCGACCGCATCGACGCCGTCGACCCGCACCTGCTCGCCTTCGTCCCCGAACCGGACCGCCGCGCCCGGCTGCTGGCGGCGGCGGAGCGCACCGCCGCCGCCTGGGACGGCCCCGTCAGACCGCCGCTGTACGGCGTGCCGGTCGGCGTGAAGGACATCATCCGGGTCGACGGGCTGCCCACCCGCGCGGGCTCCCTGCTGCCGCCCGGGGTGCTCGCCGGCCCGCAGGCGGCCGTCGTGGACCGGCTGGTCGCGGCGGGCGCGCTGATCGCGGGGAAGACGGTGACGGCGGAGTTCGCGGTCACCGCGCCCGGGCCGACCCGCAACCCGCACCACGTCGCCCACACGCCCGGCGGGTCGAGCAGCGGCTCGGCGGCTGCCGTCGCGGCGGGCCTGGTGCCGCTGGCCCTCGGCACCCAGACCGTCGGTTCGATGATCCGTCCGGCCGCGTACTGCGGCATCGTCGGCTTCAAACCGAGCTTCGACCGCGTCCCGACCGCCGGGGTGATTCCCAACGCCGTCAGCTTCGACACCGTCGGCTGGTACGCGCAGGACGTCGCGGGCGCCGCGCTGGCCGCCTCGGTGCTCTGCGACCACCGGCCGGACGGTACGGACGCGCCGCCCGCGGCGGCGCCGGTGCTGGGCGTACCGGCCGGCCCGTATCTGCGCCGCGCGGACGACGAGGCGCTGGCCGCCCTCCGGGCACAGCGGGAGGTGCTGCGGCGCGCCGGGTACACCGTCGTCGAGGTGGCGGTGATGGCGGACTTCGAGGAGATCGTCACCCAGCTGTTCACCATGAACCGCTATGAGGTCGCCCGCGCGCACACCGAGTGGTACGCGCGCTTCGGCGACCTCTACCGCGAGCAGACCGCGACCGCCCTGCACGAGGGCCACGCCGTCACGGACAGCGCCTACGCGGCGGCGTGCGCCCGGCGGGCGGAGTTCCGCGAGCAGTTGGACGCGGCGCGGCGGGCGGCCGGCGTCGACCTGTGGATCGCCCCCGCGGCCACCGGTCCGGCCCCCTTCGGCCTCGGTTCCACCGGTACGTCGGTGATGTGCCTGCCGTGGAGCAACGCCGGTCTGCCGTCGGTGAGCCTGCCCGCCGGACGCGCCGCGAACGGCCTGCCGCTGGGCCTCCAACTGGTGGGCCCGTACGGCGCCGATCCGGCCGTGCTGACCTGGGCGGCGGGCATCGAGGAGGCGCTGCGGGCGGGCGGCGCGGTGCCCGCCGGGGGCGCGGGCGAGGGCTGAGCCCGGCCGTGGCGCCGCACGCCGGGGACGCGGACGACAGCTGAGCCCGGCCGCGGCGCCGCCCCGTTCACCCCGGCGTGGGCGGGACGCCGCGAGCGGCCGTCACTCCTTGGGGTGGCCTTCCCGGCGGGGGTCTTGGGACGGCCTTTGCGACGAGGGAAGGGCCGGTGGCCGCGGGCGCCTCAACCGGCGGGACCGCGAGCGCGCGCCCGGCCGACCGCAGCCACCTCGCCCGGCGGGACCGCGGGGGCGCGCCCGGCCCGGCCCCAGCCGCCTCGCCTCGCCCGGCCCGGCCGTCCCGCCCGGCCCAGCCGCAGCAGCCGTCCCGCCTCACTCCGCCGACAGGGCCAGCCCCTGCAGCAGTACGTCCAGCGCCCGGCCGACCGTCGCCGCCAGCTCCGGGCCCCGGCCGCCGGCCGGCCGCGGCCCGGTGGCCGTGCCGTCCGGTGCGGGCCCCTCCGCCCAGCGCAGCAGAGCCTCCTGGAGGGCGGCGAGCAGCGCCGCGCTGATCACCCGTACCTCCAGGTCACCGGCCGGGCGGCCGGTCCGGGTGGTGAGGGTGGCGGCGACGCGGGCGGCGGCGTCCGCGCTGTGCTCGGCGGTGCGGCGGCGTACGGCCGGGACGTCGCGGATCAGCCGGGCCCGCCGCCGCAGCTCCCGCAGGTCCCGGGCGGACAGCCGCGCGCAGACCGCCAGCGCGGCGGCGCGCACCGCCTCGGGCAGCGGTTCGTCGGCGGGCCGCGCGGCCATCTTGGCCACCAGCGCCTCCCCGTACACGTCCCGCAGGACGATGTCCTCCTTGGCGGGGAAGTACCGCGCGACGGTGCTGGGCGAGACGTCGGCCGCCTCGGCGATCCGCTCGACGGTGGTCGCCTCGTACCCGTGGGTGTCGAAGAGACGGAAGGCGGCGTCGCGGATCGCCTGCCGGGTGCGGCGCTTCTTCCGCTCCCGCAGCCCGTCGGCGGGCGCGGCGGGACGCGGCAGGGCGGCGGGCCGCGCCCCGCCGTCCGCGCGGGTGGCGGTCACCGGCGTCAGCCGTGCGAGTAGGCGACCAGCGAGATGCCGACGTAGTGCACCACGAACGCCGCCAGCGTGAAGGAGTGGAAGACCTCGTGGAAGCCGAACCAGCGGGGGGACGGGTTGGGGCGCTTGATGCCGTAGATCACGCCGCCCGCGCTGTAGAGGAGACCGCCGACGATCACCAGGACGAGGACGGCGATGCCGCCGGTGCGCAGGAAGTCGGGGAGGAAGAAGACGGCGGCCCAGCCCATCGCGATATAGCAGGGGGTGTAGAGCCAGCGCGGCGCGCCGACCCAGAAGACCCGGAAGGCGATCCCGGCGAGCGCCGCCGCCCACACCGCCCACAGCAGGATCTGCCCGCGGCTGCCCGGCACCAGCAGCATCGTCAGCGGGGTGTACGTACCGGCGATGATCAGAAAGATGTTGGCGTGATCCAGCCGTCGCAGCACGCCGCCGGCGCGCGGGCTCCAGTTGCCGCGGTGGTACAGCGCGCTGACGCCGAACAGCAGGCAGGCGGTGAGCGTGTAGACGGCGCAGGCCACGCGGCCGCGGGTGCTGTCGGCGAGTGCGGTGAGGAAGACGCCGGACAGCAGGACGGCCGGGAACATCCCGGCGTGCAGCCAGCCCCGGAGCCGGGGCTTGACCGGGGCGGTCGCCGCCGGGTCGGCCGCGGTCGCGACCGCTCCGGCCGGTGGGACCGCTTCGGCCGCCGCGGGCGCGGAGGGGGGCTGGCTCGCTGCGGCATCGGGCGCGGAAGTCATGCCGGTCATGCTATCTACGGCACCGTAAGTTCCCGGTCGGATGGCCGCCGCTCGGGGGCCGGCCGGACCCGGATGCGCGGGGCGGCGGGGGCGGTCGGGTGAGCGGCGCGGCCCGGCGGAGGGCGCGGCCCGCCGCCCTCCCGCGCGCGCTTGGCGAACGCTTGGCACGCGCTTGACGAGGGTTTTTCGCCGCGGGTGTACGTACGGGTGCGAGTGGTGACGGTCACCACGAGGCCCCCTGGACAGAAGGCCGTCGGGGTCGGATGATCAAATGAGTGCGGTCGGCACCGGATGAGCGGTCACGAAGCGTCCGGGTCGCAGCCCCCAAGGGGCACCAACCAAAGAAGCGGAAGTCCCGGACCGAACCGGCAGCCCCCGGCCCGGTCCGTCGGCCATCCGTCCACACCCTCATCTAGGAGCGATCGTGGCGCGCGACAACGCGGCTCCCACCACCCAGACCCGTCACCAGGAGCTCATCGCCTGGGTCGACGAGATCGCCGCCCTCACCCAGCCCGACCGGGTCGTCTGGTGCGACGGCTCGGAGGCGGAGTACGAGCGGCTGTGCGAGGAGCTCGTCGACAAGGGCACGTTCACCAAGCTCGACCCGGTCAAGCGCCCCAACTCGTACTACGCCGCGTCCGACCCCCGCGACGTCGCACGCGTCGAGGACCGCACCTTCATCTGCTCCGCCAAGGAGGAGGACGCGGGCCCGACCAACCACTGGAAGGACCCCGCCGAGATGCGGGAGATCTTCGCCGGTGAGCAGGGCGTCTTCCGCGGCTCGATGAAGGGCCGGACGATGTACGTCGTCCCCTTCTGCATGGGCCCGCTCGGCTCGCCGCTCTCCGCGATCGGCGTCGAGATCACCGACTCCGCTTACGTCGCCGTCTCGATGCGCACCATGACCCGCATGGGCCAGGCCGTCCTGGACGAGCTGGGCGACGACGGCTTCTTCGTCAAGGCCGTCCACACCCTGGGCGCCCCGCTCGCCGAGGGCGAGGCCGACGTGCCGTGGCCCTGCAACACCACCAAGTACATCTCGCACTTCCCCGAGGACCGCGAGATCTGGTCCTACGGCTCCGGCTACGGCGGCAACGCGCTGCTCGGCAAGAAGTGTTACGCGCTGCGCATCGCCTCCGTCATGGCGCGCGACGAGGGCTGGCTCGCCGAGCACATGCTGATCCTCAAGCTCACCCCGCCGCAGGGCGAGTCGAAGTACGTCGCGGCGGCCTTCCCGTCGGCCTGCGGCAAGACCAACCTCGCGATGCTGGAGCCGACCGTCCCGGGCTGGACGGTCGAGACCATCGGCGACGACATCGCCTGGATGCGCTTCGGCGAGGACGGCCGCCTCTACGCGATCAACCCCGAGGCCGGCTTCTTCGGCGTCGCGCCCGGCACCGGCGAGCACACCAACGCCAACGCCATGAAGACGATGTGGGGCAACTCCGTCTTCACCAACGTCGCGCTCACCGACGACGGCGACGTGTGGTGGGAGGGCATGACCGAGGAGCTGCCCGCGCACCTCACCGACTGGCGCGGCAACGACTGGACCCCGGAGTCCGAGACCCCGGCGGCCCACCCCAACGCCCGCTTCACCGTCCCCGCCGGCCAGTGCCCGATCATCGCGCCCGAGTGGGAGGACCCCAAGGGTGTGCCGATCTCCGCGATCCTCTTCGGCGGCCGCCGCGCCAGCGCCGTCCCGCTCGTCACCGAGTCGCTGACCTGGCAGCACGGCGTCTTCCTCGGCGCGAACGTCGCCTCCGAGAAGACCGCCGCCGCCGAGGGCAAGGTCGGCGAGCTGCGCCGCGACCCGTTCGCCATGCTGCCGTTCTGCGGCTACAACATGGGCGACTACATGGCCCACTGGCTCAAGGTCGGCGCGTCCGCGGACGCCGCCAAGCTGCCGAAGATCTACTACGTCAACTGGTTCCGCAAGGACGACAAGGGCCGCTTCGTGTGGCCGGGCTTCGGCGAGAACAGCCGCGTCCTGAAGTGGATCGTCGAGCGCCTGGACGGCAAGGCCGAGGGCGTCGAGACCCCCATCGGCGTCCTCCCGACGAAGAACGCCCTGGACACCGAGGGCCTCGACCTCTCCGACGCCGACCTCGACTTCCTCCTCACCGTCGACAAGGACGTCTGGCGCGACGAGGCGTCCCTGATCCCCGAACACCTCAACACCTTCGGCGACCACACCCCGAAGGAGCTGTGGGACGAGTACCGGGCGCTGGTGCGGCGGCTGGGGTGAGGGCCGTGGTGCCGCCTCGCGGCACACGGTGAGTGAACGGATGGAGGGACCCCGCGCCTGTCGGTGCGGGGTCCCTCCATATGCCGGTCTTCCGGTCGGACTCGCGTACGTCCTCGGCTACGCCGTCGCGAGGTCCGGGAGCGCCGGGGCGGCGGGCGACTCGTGGGCGGCGCGGCGCTCGGCGGCGAGGGCGGTGGCCGCCGCGTCGTTCCGCGAGGTGGCCACGACCAGCGCATGCCCGGCCAGCGTGTACGCCCGCCGGTGCAGGGCCCGCGCCCGCGCCGGGTCCCCGCCGCTCGGCGCGGCCCGCAACGGCCGGCAGCCACCACGCAGCCGCGCCACCTGCCCGGCGATCCGCTCGGCCGCCGCGGCCAACGCCTCGCCCTCGGCTCCGGACGTCAGCGCCCGCAGCTCATCGGTGACCGTCAGCAGGGCGGTCAGATGCCCGGCGAGGCGGATGTCCAACTCCTCCGCCCGCGAACGGTGCGGAAACTCCCCGGCGGCGGCCATGGTGTGGACCGACTTGGAACGGATCGGTTCGTACATGGGACAGCCTCCTGAATGCGTCTAGGAAACTATCTTAGCTTAGATTGAGTCTAAAGTTGGGTGGGGTTTGAGGGCTGCCCTTGATGAGGGTGCCCCTGCGCTCCGGGGGGCTCGCGATGAACAGCTGTGCCCGCTCATGAGCCGTTGGGCCCCCTGCACCCGCGGGGCTCACCAGGAGTCGCATTCCATGGCGTGCTCTACATGAGGACCACCCCCGCACCCGCGGGGCTCACACGCGCTGGGCAAGGCCGTTCAGATGCTCCAGGGGACCACCCCCGCACCCGCGGGGCTCACGGACGGCCTGCTCGTGGCGGTCCGGTTCGCCCGGGACCACCCCCGCACCCGCGGGGCTCACGACGTGATCTCTACGGTGGTCACGAAGTACTCCGGACCACCCCCGCACCCGCGGGGCTCACATCGCGTTCGCCGGGCCGGTCGTCATCGGGCTGGGACCACCCCCGCACCCGCGGGGCTCACGGATCACTTCGCGGGTGCCGTCGAGGATCTGGGGGACCACCCCCGCACCCGCGGGGCTCACGAAATCCTGCGTCGCGTCGTGGAGCTGGATGACGGACCACCCCCGCACCCGCGGGGCTCACCCGGTGGCCACCTCCTCGAACTCCAGCCACAGCGGACCACCCCCGCACCCGCGGGGCTCACTCTGGGGCCCGAGGTCGTTGTGCCGCCGGATGCGGACCACCCCCGCACCCGCGGGGCTCACCGGGATTGCTCCCGCGTCTGGGCCAGATGCGCCGGACCACCCCCGCACCCGCGGGGCTCACCGCCTGCTCTTTACCCCTGGACCCAAGCGACCCGGACCACCCCCGCACCCGCGGGGCTCACGCGCCGGCCGCGGCCCGCTCCGCCCGGGAAACGGGACCACCCCCGCACCCGCGGGGCTCACGAGGCTGCCGCGCGAGGCGATGAGGCTCTCCTGGGACCACCCCCGCACCCGCGGGGCTCACAACAGAAGGACGTGGTAGTGGCAGTGCCAACCGGGACCACCCCCGCACCCGCGGGGCTCACGTGCCGTGGCCGTTGTCGACCGGGTCGGCCTGCGGACCACCCCCGCACCCGCGGGGCTCACGTTGGTGAACCCGCCGATGACGGGGCCGAGGGCGGACCACCCCCGCACCCGCGGGGCTCACTCCTGGACCACCGGGAGTTGGAGCTGGCCGAGGGGACCACCCCCGCACCCGCGGGGCTCACTGGCCGGCCTGTGCCGGGGCAGTGGCGGTGAGCGGACCACCCCCGCACCCGCGGGGCTCACTTTCCGGCGGCAGATCCGCGCAGAAGATAGTGCGGACCACCCCCGCACCCGCGGGGCTCACTCCTCGACCTCATCGGCGGCGGGCTTCTCAAGGGGACCACCCCCGCACCCGCGGGGCTCACACCGCCCGCCCCCGTCCGGTCGATCCGCGGAGCGGACCACCCCCGCACCCGCGGGGCTCACCCGAAGTGCAAGGGATCGGGGCACCTGGAGGAGGGACCACCCCCGCACCCGCGGGGCTCACGCCCGGGAGCGGGTGAACCGCCGGCCGCAGCCCGGACCACCCCCGCACCCGCGGGGCTCACCTTCTGGTTGACGAGCATCTGCTGGTAGGCGCCGGACCACCCCCGCACCCGCGGGGCTCACATGGCCGGGACGATGTCGCGGCGGAACTTCTGGGGACCACCCCCGCACCCGCGGGGCTCACGGCGCCTACCAGCGGATGCTGACCGACCCAGCGGGACCACCCCCGCACCCGCGGGGCTCACACTTTCCGACCTGCGACGTTACTCGAGGCCCGCCGTGTTTTCCTTTAGTCGCATCACAAAGCGTCAAGTCTCTCGTGGTGAGGCCAGGGCAACCTCTGGTGCGTGCTTCGGCAAGGTCGTGGGGGCGTTCACCGGGGCGGCGGATGGTCAACTCACCGTATGTTCTTGTGGACTGTTTCCGGGCCGGTTGTCCCGCGCGGGTGGCTTCCCTCTGTTCGCTTTCTTCCCGCTCGCGTCTCCTGTCTCAACTGCCAGTCGTAATTAACCTCGATCGGCAATTGAAAGTTCAGAAAAATAAATAACTGATCAAAAACGATCGAGTTGCGGGCGTTGTCAGTGGCTCCCCCTACGCTCCGGAATCAGAGGTCGAAGTGCAGGGGGCAGGGGAATCATGGCCATTGATCAGCTAACGGGCGCAGGGGTGGCAGCTGACGGTGTCGATCCGCTCGGTGTGCTGTGGGGGAAATCCGAGGAGAAGGCCGGCGGCAGGATGAACCTGCTGTTGTCGCATCTCCTCGATACGGCTGCGGTGGCCGAGCGCATCTGGGACGCATTCCTCGCTCCGTCGACTCGACGTGTGCTGGACGGCATCGCCGGCGGGCCGGGCCGGGGGCGGCGCCTCTTCGCCTGGCTGTGCGGGGTGCACGACTGCGGGAAGGCGACACCGGCGTTTCAGCGGATGTGGCCGAAAGGCGCGGCCGCGGTGCGCGCTGCCGGGCTCGGGTGGCATGAACCCACCGTCGCGCACTGCCGATGGCGCCACGACCGGGCAGGCGCATACGTATTGCGGGAAATCTTGCCGCAGGCCCGTTGGTGCGAGGAGCAGATCGCCTGGGTGTGGCCGCTGGTCGCAGGGCACCACGGCGCGTTCCCCGACCTGGGGGCCACGCGGCCGGCGCGCAGGGCGCGTGGGCAGTTGGAGGGCGACGAGCGCTGGGCCGCGGCGCGGAAGAGGCTGGTCGAAAGGCTCACTGTGGAGCTCGGGTTCGACGATCTGGCCGCGGTCGAACCTGTGGGCGTCCCGCCACGGGCGGTGCAGCTGCACCTCAGTGGACTGATCGTCATGGCCGACTGGATCGCCAGTGACGAGAGGCACTTCCCGGGCATCGACCGGCTGCCGGACGTAAGCATGGAGAGGGCCCGGGCGCGGACCGGGGAAGCCTGGGAACGGCTCGGTCTGCGGGGCGGCTGGGGGCGGCTCGACGAGCCGGGGCCGGAGGCGTTCGCTGACAGGTTCGGGCACGGCCCCCGCCCGTCGCAGCGGCTGGTCATGGACGCCGCCCGGCGGATGTCGGCACCAGGGCTGCTCGTCGTCGAGGCGCCGATGGGGGAGGGCAAGACCAAAGCGGCACTGATGGCGGCGGAGATCCTGGCGGCACGGTTCGGCGCGGACGGCGTCTTCGTGGGAATGCCGACCCAGGCCACCAGCGACCCGATGTTCGGGCAGGTACGGCAGTGGATCGGGGCTCTCGACGAAGCCTTGGCCGCCCGGGTCGCCCTGCTCCACGGTAAACGGATGTTCAACAAGGAGTGGCGGGACCTGCTGGAAGGCGGTGGCCAGGATCCCGAGGCGCCCTTCGGCGGGGTGGACGAGTACGGCGAGTGCCCGGATGACGATCTGTACGTCGCCGCCGCCTCGAACCGCGACGCGCAGCGGCCGGCGGCACGGGGCCCGGCCGAATGGTTCCTCGGGGCCAAGCGAGGGCTGCTCTGCCCGTTCGTGGTCGGGACGATCGACCAGCTGCTGTTCGCCGCGACCCGCACGAAGCACGTGATGCTGCGGATGGCGGGGCTCGCCGGGAAGGTCGTGGTCCTGGACGAGGTGCATGCCGCCGATGTCTACATGTCGCAGTTCCTGACGGAGGGCCTGCGCTGGCTCGGCCAGGCCAGGGTGCCGGTGGTGCTGCTGTCGGCCACGCTTCCCCCTCGGCAGCGGCGCGCCCTGATCGACGCCTACCTGGCCGGCGCCGCCTCATGCGAGGAGTTCACGACCGCGGAGCTCCCCGAACCGCAGGGCTATCCCTCGGTCACCTCCGCATGGGTGGCGCCCGGCAGCCTCCGGCCCCAGGTCCGCGCCGAGGCGTGCGAGGGCTGGCGCGCCGACCGCGGTGTGGCTCTCGACATCATGCCGGAGGCGATCCCCGGACGCGGCGTGGCGCGGGAAAGGACCGAGGAAGCACAGGAGAAGGCGGACGCCTCGATTGTCGGCCGACTCCGCTCCGAGCTGGCCGAGGGCGGGTGCGCACTCGTCATCCGTAACACCGTGCACCGTGCGCAAACACTCTTCCGTGCGCTGCGCGAGGAGTTCGGCGAGGAGGTTCTGCTGCTGCACGGCCGCCTGGCCGTCGGGCCACGGGCGGACCGTACGGAACGGTGCCTTCGCCTGTTGGGCGGTGCCGCAGGGCGGGACGGTACGGAAGGGCGCCCGGGGCGGCTGATCGTCGTGGCGACGCAGCTCGCGGAGCAGTCCTTCGACGTCGATGCAGATCTGCTCATCACCGATATCGCCCCCATCGACCTGCTGCTCCAGCGAATCGGCCGACTCCACCGTCACGACGGCGTGCAGCGTCCGCGGCGGCTGCGTACGCCGCTGGTCGTGATCACCGGACTCTCCGGGGCGGGCGAGGAGGACGCGAAGGAGACAAGCCGGGGCGGGTCCCGCCCCGACCCGGCGGGTCCCGCCCCTCGTTTTCTGCGAGCCTCCGAAGCCATCTACGGGCGTCATCTGCTGCTCCGCAGCGCCGCGTTGGTGACCATCGCGTGCGCAGGCCAGGCGGAGTGGAGCGTACCCGGGCAGGTGCCCGCCTTGGTCGCCTCCGGCTACGGAAGCGCCGACGAGGAGGTACCGGCGCCATGGCGAGCAGATGCGGAGAAGGCTCGTACGGAATGGGAGAAGGCCCAGGAGGAACGGGCCGACAAAGCACTCGGCTTCCTCCTCACCCGGCGTGGCGACAAGGAAGGCGCCACCCTCGCCGGGCTGCACTACGCGGCGGTGCCCGGCGAGGGCTCGGACGACGCCGTCGGCGCCGTGGTCCGCGACGGAGAGTTTGGAGCGGAAGTCGTCCTGGTCGTCCACGACGGGGCGACGTACCGGACGTTGTGCGGCAAAGCACTGACCGTCAACGGCGATGTGCCCGATGCGCTGCTGGACGACGTGCTGGGCGGCACTGTGCGGCTGCCCGTCGCATGGGTGGCTGAAGCGGAGCGCCAGCTGCGCCCGTTGCCCGGATGGCTCGGCCACCCGCGGCTGCGGTACACCCCCGCCCTCGTTCTCGACACGGGAGGCTGTGCCGTGCTCGGCGAGCACCGGCTGCACTACGACGAGATGGTCGGGCTCTCGGCGTACACCGTGTCCGTCACCACCGACCGTGGAACAGAGGGCGACGGGGCGACGCCGACGGAGAGCCATGCCCCCACCGGTATACCCACTTGAGGTGGGCCGACGGATCCACCGGACGGAAGAGTGCTACGCCGGCGAACGGACTTCCGGTGCGTACGGAAGGCCGGAATTCCTCTGCCCGACGAGTGAGGGGGCAGCGGTATGCCAACCTGCCGACCTCGCTGAAATGCGGAAGACCTTGGGGGAACGAGTTGTTCAATCTTCTGGATGATCCGTGGCTTCGTGTGAGCGCGGTGGGAGATCTCGGGAGTGATGCGCTGAAGGCCCCGGTGGAAACAGGGCTGCGCGATCTCGTCCTTCACGCCGATCAATTCCGGGACCTCGTGGTGGATCTTCCCACCCAGAAACCTGCGATATTCCGCCAATTGTTGCTCCCCTTGGTTGTGGACGCACTGGGGTCGCCGAAGGATGCGGAGACCTGGACGTTGATGTTCCGTGCCGGGGCCTTCACGGAGGAGCAGCGGCAGCGGCTGATCGCCTATATGGACAGCCACCACCACCGCTTCGGTCTCTTCGATCCGGTGGATCCCTTCGCGCAGGTAGCCGGATTGCGTACGGCGAAGGGCGAGACAAAGGGGTCCGCCCTGCTGGTGGCCACCATGGCTACGGGAAACAACGTCCCGCTCTTCTCCTCCCGCACGGAAGGCGATCCCCCGGCCCTCACGCCGGCCCAGGCCGCACACTGGCTGCTGCACACCCACTGCTGGGACACCGCCGCCATCAAGACGGGCGCCGTCGGCGATACCCGGGCGAAGTCCGGCAAGACCACCGGCAATCCCACCGGGCCACTCGGCCAGCTGGGCGTCACGCTGCCTCTCGGACGCACGCTCTACGAGACGCTGCTGCTCAACATTCCCTACGGCTATACGCGATTGTCGGACGATTTGCCGCAGTGGCGTCGCCGCGCAGTCGACGAGGCGGCGGCCGAGGACACCCTCAGTTGCGCCACGCCCGGCTGGCAGTCCCGGGCCGCCCGCGGCCTGCTCGACCTCTGGACCTGGCAGTCCCGGCGTATCCGGCTCTTCCCGGAAGAAAGCACCGGCGAGACACGCGTGACCCGGGTCATCGTCGCGGCCGGTGACCGGCTGGACCTCAGCCCCGACCTGGAGACGCACACGGCGTGGGCGGTCGAGCGGCCGTCCACCCGCACGGCGAAGCCCACCCGGAAGGCGTCGCCCACCATGCGCCCCCGCAGGCACCAACCGGGACGCGCTGCCTGGCGGGGGCTGGGCCCTCTGCTGGCGATCAACGCCGCGGACCAGGAGCGCGAGGCCACCGCCACCCGCAGCGGATTCCGCACCAGCACGGTGATCGCCCGGCTCAGCGAGACATGCCGACAGCTCCCACCGGCGTATCCGCTTCAGGTCGAGCTCACCGGCATCACGTACGGCAACCAATCGGCAGTCATCGAGGATCTGTACCACGATGCGATCCCGCTGCCGGTCACTGCGCTCGACCCCGACGGCATCGTCTACGGCGCGTTGCTGGAGGCAGTGGAACAGGCGGAGAACCTCGCCGCCGCCGTCAACCACCTGTCCGGCGACCTCCGCCGGGCAGCCGGCGCCCCACCGATCCCCTGGGACAAGGGCCAGCGCCCCGGCGACACCCTCCTGCATGCACTCGACCCCGTGGTGCGGCGTCTTCTGACCGGTCTGCGCACCGTCGGCGAGGACTTCGAGGTGTCCGAGCGCGGTCTGGAGGCATGGGAACGGAAGGCCGGACAGATCACATGGCGGGTGGCCGACCAGCTCCTCGCCGCCGTCCCGGCCAGGCTGTTCACCGGACGCAAGGTCGTCAAGGACGGCAAGGAACGCACCTACGCCCTCGACATCGCCGAGCGTACGTTCCTCAACCGCCTGGACACCGTCCTCCATCGCCGTGCCGCCGCTCGCCGGAACGGGTGAACACGCCCGGGACGCTCACGGACACCCGCGTCGGACCGAACCTCCCCTGCCCGCCCGCATCCCTTCGAAGGGGAACGCAGTGCCCACCGAACCGCAGCCCGATCCCGCCGAGAGCACCGCCCCGCCCCGCCGTCTGTACTGGAACGCGTACGTGAACGGCAATGGCGCCTGGCGCACCGACCCGGACACCGGAAAGCAGAAGCAGCCCCCGGGAGAGCACCTGGCCGCACTCCGGTCCGGCCTGGGAAGAGAAGCCTTCACCGTCCCCGCGCTCTGGCCCTTCTACGTCACCGAGACCGATGGAAAGGTCACCCGCCGGCTGGAGGCCGAACACGCTGCCCTCTCGCTCTACGGCCTGCACCAACAGAGCCAGAGCATCCCCATGCACGCACCGGGGGTCGCAGTGGGAGCTGCGCTGCGCGCACTCCACAAACGCCCCACCGGGGAGCCGGACGATCGCCAGAAGGGCTACAGCGCGGAGGCAGTCGACCGACGGGTCGCCGCCACCGTCAGCGCCACATCCGTGCCCGCCTTCGTCCATCGCCTGCGTGGCCTGATCACCCAACTCCGTTCCGTACAGAAGCCGCTGGACTACGACGCGCTGATGCGGGACATCCGGAGCTGGCACCATCCCGACGGCCGTGCACGGGTCCGCCGCGCATGGGGGATGGCCTACCACCTCAGAGGCGCGCGGCCCGGCGAGACCGACGCGCCCGGCACAACGGACCGGCCGTGAGCACTCGCCACCACCACACACCGTCCACCCATCGGAGGACCGCTCCATGACACTGCCCGCGCCCCGCACCTACCTCGACATCCACATTCTTCAGACCGTGCCGCCGGCCAACCTCAATCGGGACGATCAGGGCAACCCCAAGGAGGCGTACTTCGGCGGGGTACGCCGCTCCCGCGTCTCCTCACAGGCATGGAAGCGCGCCACCCGCACCCACTTCGCCGAACGTATCCCGCAGCAGGATCTGGCCACCCGTACCCGCCGCATCGGTACGGCACTCACCGACCGGATCGCCGACGGCACCACCGCGGACCGCGAGACCGCAGCCCGGCTCGCGGCCGCCATCCTCGACCACCTGAAGATCAGCGCGGGCAAGAAAGACGGCGACACCGCCTACCTCTTCTTCCATGGACGACGCCAATTGGACGCCGTGGCCGCGCTGGTCCGCGACCGCCTCGACGAACTCGGCGCACTGGACGACGGAGAACTCGCTGCCGAGATCAAGAAGTTGCCGGTCCGCGAGAAGTTCAGCACCGGCCACCCCATGGACGTTGCGTTGTTCGGCCGTATGGTCGCGGACATCCCCGCCCTCAACGTCGACGCGGCCACCCAGGTCGCCCACGCGCTTTCGACCCACGCGGTGGAGCTTGAGTTCGACTACTTCACCGCGGTGGACGACCAGCAGTCCCGGGAAGAGACCGGCGCCGGAATGATCGGCACCATCGGCTTCAACTCCGCCACCTTCTACCGCTACGCGTCCGTGGGGCTCCACCAACTCCGGCACAACCTCACCGACGATGCGGCAGCCATCACCGCGGTCGAAGAGTTCGTGACCTCTTTCGCCCGCTCCATGCCCTCCGGATACGAGAACGGCTTCGCGCACCGCACGCTGCCCAGCCTGGTCGCCGTCGTCGCCCGCACCGACCAGCCCGTCAACCTGGTCTCCGCCTTCGAGGAGCCGGCCGAAGCCTCCGCGGGCATCGCCGCGGCCTCTGCCCGCAAGCTCGCGCGCGAGCATTTCCAGGGCGTCCGTAACTGGGGTGAGACCCCCGCCTTCACCGGGGTCACCCACGCCTTCGCCGCACCGGAGACCGCCGACCAGCTACGGGAGGCGTTCGGCGAGCCGGTCGCCTTCCCCCAACTCCTCGAAGGCATCCGCACCCACCTCACCGAAACTCTCCGGCAGGCTTCCTGATGACTCTCCGCGACGCCGACGGACCGGCTGTCCTGCTGCTGCGCCTCGCCGGCCCCTTGCAGTCCTGGGGCCTGCGCAGTGCCTTCAACCGCCGCGACACGGGCCCGGAACCCACCAAGTCCGCCGTGATCGGCCTGCTCGCCGCGGCGTCCGGCCTCGCCCGTGAGGACCCTCTCGGCGCGCTGCCGTCGCTCTCCTTCGGCGTCCGCGTGGACCAGCCCGGGACCTTGCTGCGCGACTACCACACCGTCAGCGACTACCGGGGCCGGCCACTCCTCCAGGCGGGCATCACCGCCAAGGGCATCCAGAAACCCACCTCCCCGGCCAAACACACCCACGTCACGACCCGCTACTACCTCCAGGACGCCGTCTTCCTCGCTGCGCTGGCGGGCCCACGCACCCTGCTGGCCTCCCTCGACGCCGCCGTCCGCGCGCCCGCCTTCCCGCTCGCGCTGGGCCGCCGCTCCTGCCCGCCGACCCAGCCCCTCTCCCTCGGCCTGCGGGACGGGAGCCTCGAAGAGGCGCTGTCCGCAGAGCCCTGGCAGGTATCCGAGCGGGCGCGGAAGCGGTACGCCGCCCGCCTCGGCAGGGAACGGGGACAGGACGGCCCGGTCCGCCCCGCGCGCGTCGACTGCTCGGCGACCTTGGAGGACCCGCACGGCGACGACATCGCGCACGATGTGCCGGTCTCCTTCGACCCGCACGGCCGCCGCTTCACCAGCCGGCGCACACGGCACATCTGGCTGAACATCCCGAGCGGCTTCCTCGAACCGGATGCCGAAGACCCCGCCGACGGCCGGGGCGACGAGGCTGCCCACGACCCCTTCGCCCTGCTGGGCCGGTGACCCCATGACCTACCTCTCCCTCATCCGCATCAATCCGCTCCGGGCGGAGAGCCGGAAGCTGCTGTCCAACCCGCGTGCCGCGCACGGTGCCGTCCTCGGTGGCCTGCCAGGCCCACAGGACGCCGAACGCGTCCTGTGGCGACTGGACGCCGACAACCCCCACCGCCCCCATCTGCTCGTCCTCACCCGCTCCCGGCCGGACTGGAGCCACCTCGTCGAGCGCGCGGGCTGGCCCGAGGCCGACGGGGAACACGCCATGGTCCGCGACTACATGCCCCTCATCCAACGGCTCGCCAACGGAGCGGAGTTCGCCTTCCGCCTGACCGCCAGCCCCGTGCAGAACACCACCGCGCCGGAGAGGCCCACGCCGCTCCAGGCCGCCCGCATCGCCGACACCCCCGAAGGCAAACGCCGTGGCTTCCGCATCGGCCACCGCACCGCAGCCGCCCAACTCGACTGGTTCCTCAGCCGCACCGAGCGCTGGGGCTTCGACGTCCCCGCCTCCCGCGCCGACCCAGCCGCCCCGGGCCTCGACGCCCCGCAGCCCGTCCCCGCTGCCGGTGACACACCGCGGGAGCAGAGACTTTGGGAGCGCAACCCGGCGCGCGAGGTGCGCATCACTGCCCGCCAACGGCACTCGTTCAAGAAGAACGCCGGGAAAGACGCCCGTCCCGTCGTCTTCCACACTGCCACCTTCGAAGGCCGCCTCCGCATCACCGACGCTGCGAAGTTCACCGCCCGGCTTCTGGGCGGCATCGGCCCTTCCAAGGCATACGGCTGCGGTCTGCTCACCCTCGCCCCGGTGCCCGACAGAAAGGACTGAGCCATGGCCGACATCTGGTGGAAGGCCGACCCGCACGATCTGCACCGGCTCGTTGACCGAGTCTCCAGCGTCTACGTGGAGCGCAGCCACCTCGACCGCGACGAGAACGCAGTCGTGATCATCAACAGGCGGGAAACCGTCCGGATCCCCGCCGCCATGATCGCCGTCGTCCTCCTCGGCCCCGGCACCCGCGTCACCCACGGCGCCATCCGCCTCCTCGCCGACTCCGGCACCGCGGTCTGCTGGGTGGGCGAGCAGGGTGTACGGATGTACGCGGCGGGGCTCGGCCCGAGTCGGGGCGCCGGCCTGCTACACCGGCAGGCATGGCTGGTCACCCGCCCCAAGGAACGGCTCGGCGTCGCCCGCGCCATGTACGGCATGCGCTTCCCCGGCGAAGACGTCTCGCAGGCCACCATGCAGCAGCTCCGCGGCCGCGAGGGCACCCGCTTCCGTCGCCTGTACAAGGAGCACTCCCGCCGCACCGGCGTCCCCTGGAACGGGCGGATCTACAAGACTGGCGACGCCTTCGCCGCGGGCGACGACGTCAACCGCCTCTTCTCGGCAGCCAACGCCGCCCTGTACGGCATCTGTCATGCGGTCGTCGTCGGCCTCGGTGCCAGCCCCGGCCTCGGCTTCGTCCACACCGGCTCCGCACTCTCCTTCGTCCTCGACATCGCCGACCTCTACAAGGCGGAGTACACCCTTCCGCTCGCCTTCGACCTCACCGCGAAGGGCCTCACCGACGAACGGGACGCCCGCACCGCCCTGCGCGACCGCATCGCCGAGACGCAACTCCTCGGCCGCGTCGTCTCCGACGTCAAAAGCCTGCTGAATCCGCCCGGCACGGATTTCGACACCCCGGAGCACGGCGAACTCTGGGACGAACGCCTCGGCACGGTCGCCTCCGGCGTCAACTGGGCCGACGCGGACGCCCCGCCCTCGACGCCCGACAGCACGGCCCCAGGATCGGGCAGTACGGCCCCGGCACCCGACGGCGCCGCCCCGGCATCCGATGGTTCAGTCCCGGGACCGTACGGCACGGCCCCGGCACCCGACGGCGTGGCTCCGGGGCCGGACCCCGCCTCACCCCCGCCACCTGTCCCCGCGTCCATGGGAGACCAACACCTCGCCATCATCGGCCCCGAACCCGATCCGCCCCCGTCACCCCGGCCACCCGCGGACCTCGACCGCCCCCCGGAGCAGCCCGCATGACCGTCATCGTCCTGATCGCGGCCCCCGACGGTCTGCGCGGCCACCTCACTCGATGGATGGTCGAGGTCCACGCGGGCGTCTTCGTCGGCAACCCCAGCCGCCGCATCCGCGACCGCCTCTGGGAACTCCTCGCCACCCGCATCGGCGACGGCCAGGCAGTCCTGATCGAACCCGCCCCCAACGAACAGGGCTGGGCCGTCCGCACCGCGGGGCGGGACCGTTGGCGCCCGGTGGACTTCGAGGGGTTGATTCTTTCGGCCAGGGAGCGGAGGTAGTGGGTGGCGCTCTGCCGCGAGCGTGGTTGTATGGAGCTGCCTGGGTGCCACACGGAGTGGCGTTGCCTCAAAGCCTCGCGTGGGCGGGGATGGCCCGGTGCTGATGAGACGGATCGTGAGCCCGTTATCGTCGTGGCCCCGCGTTTGCGGGGGCCGTTTTCCATGGAACCGCCCAAGTCCAGATGGATTTGGGCGGTTCTCTGTGCTTCTCCGCCGAGCCGATTGAAGCCGTGACCTCCCGCCTCATCAGCACGTTATTTGCTTGTCCAGCTGATAGCGAGGCGGAGCGGATGCGAATGCGGAGAGACCGGTCAACGGGGCTGCTGGGTAAGAGAACTTGGCGTGAGTGGGGCAGGCTGGCCTTTGCTGCGCTGAGGCTTGGCATGTTGGTGGCCAGATGCGTTGTTGTCCTGTTGACCGGCCTTCATGATCCTGGAGGGATCACGGCGACCTGGAGTCGCGTGGTGGAGCAAGCCATGGGCGGAATGCGGAGTGTGCTTGCCGACCACGCCACCCGAGGCAAAGCCAATTAGCCACCGCTGAGCCCATGGACCGTGATGTGGCCGGAAAACAGGATCCCTCCGTGCCCGTGCTCGATTCCTGACGGATGGAACGTACGGACCCTGCGGCGGGGCAGACGAACACTCTGCACCCGCAGGGCTCACGATGGACAGAGCGGCGCGGAGCAACGGACGGAAGGCCCCCCGCACCCGCGGGGCTCACGCGCCATGGGCTACCGCGTCCAGCCGGCCGCCCGGATCACCCCCGCACCCGCGGGGCTCATGGGCCTAGCCACCGGGCGTAGGTCATGCGGGACGGACCACCCCCGCACCCGCGGGGCTCACCGCGCCGCCGAGTTCGAGGGGAATGAGGTGGTCGGGCCACCCCCGCACCCGCGGGGCTCACCACCGGGCATCCAGGCACCCAGCCACATCACGAGGACCACCCCCGCACCCGCGGGGCTCACTCCGCCGCCTCCTGAACCTCGCCGAACACCTCCGGACCACCCCCGCACCCGCGGGGCTCACGCCGTTGGCGTCGGACGCATCCAAGGGACCTGAGGACCACCCCCGCACCCGCGGGGCTCACGGCAGGCATCAGGAAGGCGGCAGCGCTGAGCGGGACCACCCCCGCACCCGCGGGGCTCACAACGCGGCGCCGATGCCGGTGTAGGCGGCGCCCGGACCACCCCCGCACCCGCGGGGCTCACCCGAGATCGGCCATGGTGTCGATGTAGGCGGTCGGACCACCTCCGCACCCGCGGGGCTCACTCGCCCGTGAGGACGACCCCCGCGACGAACACCGGACCACCCCCGCACCCGCGGGGCTCACACGAGGATCCGGAGGTTGACCTGGCTCGACATGGGACCACCCCCGCACCCGCGGGGCTCACTACCAGTCACCGTGAGTAAGAGGGGGCGGTGGGGGACCACCCCCGCACCCGCGGGGCTCACCGCCCAGGAGTTCGCCGACGCACTGGCCGAGGAGGACCACCCCCGCACCCGCGGGGCTCACATGATCGGCATGGTCGACTCGCCGCACGAGATCGGACCACCCCCGCACCCGCGGGGCTCACCCTGCGGTTTTGGCAGCGCGAGCGATGGCTCGCGGACCACCCCCGCACCCGCGGGGCTCACTCCGACGTGGACACCGCCGCCCGTGACGGCCGCGGACCACCCCCGCACCCGCGGGGCTCACTCGGGGGAGGGGAGGGGCGGCAGGTCCTCGCGCGGACCACCCCCGCACCCGCGGGGCTCACGCGGCGCTGGAGCACGCGGTCCGGCTGCTGCACGGACCACCCCCGCACCCGCGGGGCTCACGGTATGGACCGGCCCGGTGACCATGACCCAAGCGGACCACCCCCGCACCCGCGGGGCTCACGAGACGACGGCGCCGCCGATCGTGAGTGCGGTGGGACCACCCCCGCACCCGCGGGGCTCACGATGGTGCGGGGGCCCGGTACAACGGGCGTACGGACCACCCCCGCACCCGCGGGGCTCACCCACAGGAGACCGCCATGAAGGCGCGCAAGGGAGGACCACCCCCGCACCCGCGGGGCTCACGGTGGCGACGTTGCCCTTGGCCTCGGGGACGGAGGACCACCCCCGCACCCGCGGGGCTCACCTGCCCTCACAGAGAGGGGAGGGAGGGGGCAACGGACCACCCCCGCACCCGCGGGGCTCACCGGCCCCGGCCGCTGCTCCGGAACGGCCGGCGCGGACCACCCCCGCACCCGCGGGGCTCACACTTCCTGACCTGCGCCGTTATCCCGACGGCCGCTCTTTTCCTTCAGTTGCACGGCACCGCTCCGGCTGCGATGGGAAACCGCCCCGCGCAGTAGCGAGGAACCGGTACTGACCCAGACGACCGGCAATCGCGCACCAGGCCCGCCCCGCGCACCCGACAGACCCCTCACCCCCGCCGCTGCCCGTACCCCTCCAAAAACGCCCCGATCCGCGTGACCGCCTCCGTCAAATCATCCTTGTTCGGCAGCGTCACCAACCGGAAATGATCCGGCGTCGGGTGATTGAAGCCGGTCCCGTGGACGATCATGATCTTTTCCGCGCGGAGGAGGTCGAGGACCAATTCCCTGTCGTCGGTGATCTTGTAGACCTTGGGGTCCAGGCGGGGGAAGGCGTAGAGGGCGCCCTTGGGCTTTACGCAGGTGACGCCGGGGATTTGGGTCAGGAGGTCGTAGGCCGTGTCGCGTTGTTCGAGGAGGCGGCCGCCGGGGAGGACCAGGTCGTTGATGGACTGGCGGCCGCCGAGGGCGGTGGCGACGGCGTGCTGGGCCGGCATGTTGGCGCACAGGCGCATGTTGGCCAGGATCGTCAGGCCCTCGATGTACGACGTGGCGTGCGCCTTCGGGCCGCAGACCGCCAGCCAGCCGCTGCGGTAGCCGGCGACGCGGTACGCCTTCGACAGGCCGTTGAAGGTGAGGGTGAGGAGATCGGGGGCGAGGGAGGCGAAGGGGGTGTGGGTGACGCCGTCGTAGAGGATCTTGTCGTAGATCTCGTCGGCGCAGACGATGAGGTGGTGGCGGCGGGCGATCTCGGCGATGCCCTCCAGGAGCGCCTCGTCGTAGACCGCGCCGGTGGGGTTGTTCGGGTTGATCACGACGATCGCCTTGGTGCGGTCGGTGATCTTGGATTCGATGTCGGCGAGGTCCGGCATCCAGTCGGCCTGCTCGTCGCAGCGGTAGTGGACCGCGGTGCCGCCGGAGAGGGAGACGGACGCCGTCCACAGCGGGTAGTCCGGCGCGGGGACGAGGACCTCGTCGCCGTCGTCGAGGAGCGCCTGCATGGACATCTGGATCAGCTCGGAGACGCCGTTGCCGAGGTAGATGTCCTCGACGGAGACCTCGACGCCCTTGGTCTGGTAGTGCTGCATGACCGCGCGGCGGGCGGAGAGCAGGCCCTTGGCGTCGCCGTAGCCGTGCGCGGTGCCGACGGAGCGGAGGATGTCCTCCAGGATCTCCGGTGGGCACTCGAAGCCGAACGCCGCCGGATTGCCGGTGTTGAGCTTGAGGATGCGGTGGCCCGCTGCTTCCAGCCGCATCGCCTCCTCCAGCACCGGGCCGCGGATTTCGTAGCAGACGTTGGCGAGCTTCGTTGACTGGATGACCTGCATGTCCGCCACTTTACGGCCGCCCGGACACCCCGGCGCGGTGTTTTTGCCCACGTTGGGCCGGTGGGACCCATGGGGCGCGTACGGAGCGCGTGGTCGTTCGGGGCCCCCTTGACCTGCGGATTCCGTGGGATGGCGGTGGGGGGTGCCGGTCCGGCGGTACGCTCCGGGGCGTTCGTCGGCGGGGGCGCGGGGCCAGGGCGCGTACCGCCGGTCCGGTACGGCGCGGGGTGGGGCGGCAGATGGCGGCGGGGCGCAACGGCGGAAGCGGCGGCGAGGGCGGCGGGGGCGGAACGCCGTTCTCGTTGTTGAGCGATGAGCCGGTGACCGAGGCGGGCGGCGATCTGCTCGGGGCGCAGGCGGCCGCGCGGCGGCTGGCGGGGCTGCTCGTCGCCTCGCGCCCCGCGACGCCGTTCACCCTCGCGGTGGACGCCGGTTGGGGGATGGGCAAGAGCAGCCTGATGCGGCTGGTCGACGCGGAGCTGACCGCGCAGCCCGAGGTGCACACCGTCTGGTACAACGCCTGGACCTCGACCGGCGCGGACGCGCTGGAGGGGCTGATCAAGTCGGTCCTGATGCGGTTCGACCGGCGGGTCCTGCGGCGCGGGCTGGCGCGCGCCACCGAGCAGCGGGCGCTGCTGCGGGTGGTGCGCGCGGTGACGACGGTCGCCGCGGGCCCGCTCGGCGTTTCCGGGCTGGTGGACGAGTTGTGGAAGAACCTGTCCGTCAATTCGCAGGCCAGGAACGAGATGCGGACCGCCATCGGGGAGTTGGTGGGGGAGTGGGCGCAGAACGCCGGTGAGCTGCGGCGGATGCTGGTCGTGTTCATCGATGACCTGGACCGCTGTTCGGAGGAGACGGTGCTCGCGGTCTGCGAGGCGGTGAAGGTTTACCTGGACGTGCCGGGGCTCGCCTTCGTCGTCGGGTGCGACCGTTCCGCGATGGGCCCGAACGGGCTGCTGCGTGATCTGTCGCCCGCCGGGTCGGCGTTCATGGAGAAGATCTTCCAGACGAGTTACCGGATTCCGGCGCCGGACGGCCGCGGCGTCGAGGAGTACATCCGCTGGTGCGCCCGGACGGCGGGCGTCGCGCCGCTGGTGGACGACGCGCTGGTCAAGCTGCTGGCGCAGCGCAGCGCCCGCAATCCGCGACGCATCAAGCGCCTGGTCAACGGCTTCGTCCTGGAAGCGACGCTGAACCCGGTCTGGCGCGACTTCGGCCCGGACGCGGTGCTGCGCACCCTGCTGCTCCAGTACTTCTATCCGGACTTCTACCGGATGATGACCGGCCCGTCGGGGACGGTGGACGGCGATGTGGTCGCGGAGTTCCGTACGTACCGGGCGGTGCGGCGGACGCTGCTGACGCCGCGCGGGGCGGTCTCCGAGGAGGAGACGGCGCAGGCGGCGGAGTTCGTCGGCCGCTACGACCTGGTGCTGCCGGCGGGGCCGGACGCGCCCGGACCGGAGACGCTGGCCGAGCTGGAGCGCCAACTCCCGCGGGAATTCCCTGAGTTGGTGCTGAATTCTGGGTTCACCTCGCTGATCGACGAGCTGGTCGACCTGGACGACGCGGCGCGGCTGCTGCTGCGGCTGCGGGAGGGGCCGGTGCTCTCCGGGGACGGCCCCTCCCGGATGTCGGCCGCGTGGGAGCCGTTGCGGGAGGTGCTGGGCGGGATGCCGGACGGGCTGGACGCCGACGGGTCGCCGCTCGCCTGGGCGATGACGTCTCCGCAGGGCGGCAGCCTGCCGGGCGCTGCACCGGAGCGGGATGCCTCCCCGGAGCCGTCGGCGGGTCCGGAGCGGGACGACGGTTCCGTCGGGGCCGGTTTCCCCGGCGGGCCGGTCAGGGTGAGGCAATCCCTCGTGGCGGGTTCCTTCGATCCCGCGTCGGTCAGGCTGGGCGAGTCCTGGATGGACGTGAGTCACCTGCGCGCCCAGTACCGGCAGCCCCTGCCGGTGCGGCTCGATGTGCTCTGGGTGGACGACCAGCCCGAACGCAAGGGCGAGGTGATGGAGATGCTGCTGAACATGGGGGCGCGGGTGCGGCATGTGGCGTCGAGCCGGGAGGCGGTCGGTGCGCTGCGGGTGCGTAAGCCCGATCTGCTGATCTCGGACATCAGCCGTGGCCATGACCACAGCTCCGGGTTCGTGATGGTCGAGAGGTTCCGGAGCAGGCAGCTCTACGACGGCCCGGTGATCTTCTACACGATCCGGCAGAGCCCCGAACGGGAGGACCGCGCCGCCTCGTTGGGCGCGCGCATCACCAACCAGGAGGAGGAGCTGCGGGCGATGGTGCGGGAGGTCGCGGAGGAGCTGGCCGAGGCGCCTGCCCAGGAGCCGCGGCTGCCGGGGCCCCTGCCGGAGCAGCGGTCGGACGGCGCGTCCGATGCGGATCTCGCCGTCCTGTGGCTGGACGACGCCCCCGAGACGTTGTCGTCGCTGGTCGCGCGGGTGCGGCGGCCGGGCGTGGACGTGCAGGTGGTGACCACCGAAGCGGAGGTGCTGGCCCGTCTCGCCGCCCGCCGGGTGGATCTGTTCCTCTCCGACTGTTCCCGGGGCGGCGATCCGGACGCCGGGTTCGCCTTCGTCCGGCGCTTGCGGGACGAGGGGGCGTACGACGGGCCGGTCGGCTTCCTGACCGGACGGGTCACCCCGGAGGACGAGCGCCGGGCCGACGAGGTCGGGTCGCTCGGCGTGACCGGTGAGCTGTGGGTGCTGCTCGACTGGGTCGAGGAGGCGTTGGCGGTACGGCGGCGACGAGCCGGGGGGAACGGTCACGCGGAGTGAGCCTGCGGGCCCCGCGCATCGAGGTGTGCGGGGCGCGCGCGTCAGCGGCGTCCGCCCCCGCCGGACGACCATCGGTTGAGCCGCCGGACCTCCTCGGCCAACGCCTCCCGCCGGGTCGTATCGCGCCCGGCGGGCTGCTCCTTCGGGGCGCGCTCCCCGTCCCGCGGCTTGCTCATCGCTCGGTGCCCGTACCGGAAACGGCCTGGTGGAGGGCGGCGGAGAGGCGGCGGGCGGTGGCGGTGTTGCAGTTGCCGAGGGCGATCAGCGGGGTGGCGTAACTCCCCGCGTACGACGGCAGATCGATGCCGAGCGAGGGCAGCGTGATGCCGTGCGCGGCGAGCGCGGCGCGCAGTTCCTCGGTGCAGTCGTCGATGTCGTCGTGGTGGGGGTAGTGGTAGGCGTGCGGCATGGCGTCGGCTTCCTGTGCGGTCTGTGACGAACTGCTCACAGCGTGGCGCGGATCGGCGTAGCGTGGAAGGTACTTCCCTTTCGGCGCGCAATCTGTGGAGCGGTGAAATATGCCTGCCAGCAAGGAAATTGATGGTTCCGAGAGTGTGCTCGCTTTCTACGGCGCGGAACTGCGCTACAAGCGGGAGCAGGCGGGCCTGACCCTCAAGGAAGTGGTCAAGGACTGTTACTTCTCGGTGAGTTATCTGAGTGAGATCGAGCGCGGGTTCCGGCGGATGCCGAGGGAATTGGCCCCGCATGTGGACCGCGTGCTCGGCACGGACGGATTCTTCACGCGGCGATGCGACGACGTTCGCAGGTCACGCGGAGGCGGCTATGCCCACTACTTCGAGCGGGTGTTGGAAGCGGAGGAGAGGGCCACGGGTATCGAGGAGTGGTATCCCGGCCTCGTGCCAGGGTTGCTGCAAACGGCCTCGTATGCGCGGGCGGTCGTGTTGGGGGCTCATCCGCTTTCCACTGAAGAGGAAGTGGAAGAGAAAGTCTCTGCGCGGCTGAAGAGGGCGCAGCTCCTTGAAGCGGATCACAAGAATCCGGCGTTCTGGATGATTCTGCACGAGTCCGTGCTGAGCAGCCCTCTGCTCCCGATGGACGAGATGGCCGAACAGTTGAACCACATCGCGGAGTTGGGTTGGCGTCGCCGGATCGTTCCACAGATCCTTCCGTGCAATAGCGGGCCGCACCCGCTGATGATGGGTTCGGTTAAGACAATGCGGTTCCGGGATGAGCCGCCTTTGATCTACATCGAGTCCGCGTATAGCGGTGACACCATCGATGATCCAGAGATCGTGGGCCAGTACCTCAAGGCATACGATCTGGTGAGGGCTGCCGCGCTGCCACCGGCGGCGTCCTTGTCGATGATCCAGGCAACGGCGGAGGATTTCCGAAATGGCAAGCAACGGAATTGATTTGACCGATGCTGCGTGGCGTACGAGCACCTACACCAACGGCGACGGTGGCGACTGCGTAGAGATCGCCGACGACCTCCCCGGCATCGTCCCCGTCCGCGACACCAAGGACCGGACCCGCGCCACGTTGATCTTCGGGTCCGGCGCCTGGGGCCGCTTCGTATCGGCGGTCAAGAGCGAGGCGCTGCGCGCCTGATCGCCCGTCCGGCCAGGACCTCCGTGCGGTGGCCGTTCTCGATGACGAACTCGCCGTTGATCAGGACGTGCGGGATGCCGGTGGGCAGGGTGCGGGGCGCGTCGAAGGTGGAGCCGGCGGCGACCGTTTCCGGGTCGAAGAGGACGAGGTCGGCGCGGTAGCCCTCGCGGATCAGGCCGCGGTCGGGCAGGCGCAGGCGGGCGGCGGGGCGGGAGGTGAGGTGCGCGACGCACTCCTCCAGGGAGAGAACGCCCAGCTCACGGACGTAGTGGCCGAGGTAGTGGGGGAAGGTGCCGTAGGCGCGGGGGTGCGGTTTGGCGCCCTGGAGGATGCCGTCGGAGCCGCCGGTGTGGACGCGGTGGCGCATGATGCGGCGGACGTTCTCCTCGTGGCCGACGTGCTGGAGGATCGTCGGGCCGAGGCGGTCCTCGATCAGCAGGCGGCGGGCGACGGTCCACGGCTCCTCGCCGCGCGCGGCGGCGCTCCGCGCGACGGTCTTGCCGACGTACGGGGCGAGCGCCGGATCGGTCGTCCCGGAGATCTCGATGGTGTCCCACTCGATGGGGACGCCGTGGCAGCCGTCGGCGCCCTCGACCTCCATGGTGTGGCGGATGCGGGCGGCGCTCTCCTCGTTCCGCAGCCGGGCGAGGATCGCGTCCGGCCCGCCCTCGCTCGCCCAACTCGGCAGCATCGCGACGAGCGTGGTGCAGCCGGGGGTGTACGGATACGTGTCGAGGGAGATGTCGGCGCCGCCGTCGAGGGCCGTGTCGAGCAGGGCGAGCAGCTCGGGGGCGCGGTCCTTGTTGACGCCGAAGTTCATGGTGGCGTGGGCGAGATGGAGGGCGCAGCCCGCCTCGCGGGTGAGGGCGACCATCTCCTCGTACGCCTGGAGGGCGCCGGCGCCGTAGGAGCGGTGGTGCGGGCAGTAGTAGCCGTCGTATTCCGCCACGACGCGGCAGAGTTCGGTCAGTTCGGCGTCGGAGGCGTACATGCCGGGCGTGTAGGTGAGGCCGGAGGAGAGGCCGACGGCGCCCTGCTGGAGGCCCTCGGCGACGAGCTGCTTCATGCGGGTCAGCTCGTCGGCGGTGGCGGGGCGGTCGTCCCAGCCCATGGCGAGCATCCGGACGGTGCCCTGCGGGATGAGGTAGGCGGCGTTGACGGCGATGCCGGCGCCGTCGAAGCCGTGGTCGAGGCGGTCGAGGTAGCCGCCGACGGAGCGCCAGGAGAAGTCGATGTCGCTGCCGTCGCCGTTCCAGCCGGCGATCTGGGAGCGGACCTGCGCGAGCGTGCGGTCGTCCACGGGCGCGTACGACAGGCCGTCCTGGCCGAGGACTTCGAGGGTGACGCCCTGCGCCGTCTTCGCCTCGTGCGCGGGGTCGCGCAGCAGCGCGAGGTCGCTGTGGGCGTGCATGTCGATGAAGCCGGGGGCGAGGGCGAGGCCGTCGGCGGGGACCGTGTGGCGGGCGGCGGGGCGGGGACCGGCGTCGCCCTCGCGGTGCAGGGCGGCGATCCGGCCGTCGTTCAGGGCGACATCGGCGCGGTAGGACGGGCCGCCCGACCCGTCGATGACGCGTACGTCGCGGAACACGGTGTCCATGGGGGCTGCCTTTCGGTACTTCGGCCGTGAGGTCGAGCGTGGGGTCGGGGTGAGCGGCCGGTGTCCGGGGCGGTGCGCCGGTCGGGTGGGTGGCGGTTCGGGTGGCGGCTCGGGCGGGCGTTTCGTTCAGGAAGGGTTCCTGAGCGAAACGCCCACCCGGCCCTCGGCTTCGTCCTGTCCGTCCTAGAAGAACGTCCGGATGAAGTCGACGACCGTGCCGTCGGCCTCGACCAGGGGGATCAGCTGCCACTTGTCGAAGGAGGTGCAGGGGTGGGAGAGGCCCAGGCCGACCCAGTCGCCGGTCTCCAGGGCGTCGGCGGACTCGGTGGCCAGCCAGGTGTGCTGGTCGGACAGGCCCGTGACGGTGACGCCGGTGGCGGGGCGCTCGGCGCCGTCCCGGGCGGAGCGGACGACCTGGGCCCGCGGCAGGTCGAGGTCGTAGGCGGCGTCGCGCTTACCGGCGTTGGCGAACGCCTGGTGCGGGGTGGGGCGGGAGACGACCTGCGCCCAGAGGCGGAACGCGGGCTGGAGGGCGCCCTCGTCGGGGACGCGGTTGAACGGGGTGAGGTGGCGGTAGTGGCCGTCGTCGTGCGAGACGTACGCGCCCGAGCGGAGCAGCTTCAAGACCGGGGCGGACAGCGCGGGGATCTCGGCGAAGACCTCGGCGACCGCGTCGAACCAGGCGCTGCCGCCCGCGCTGACGATGATCTCGTCCAGCCCGGCGAAGCGGCCCTCGGCGTCGAAGGCGGCGGCGAGCGCCACCAGGCGGCGCAGCCAGGCGGTGACCTTGGTGTGGTCGGCGTCCGGGACCTCGCCCTCGTAGCCGGCGACGCCGACCAGGCGCAGGGTGGCGGTCGCGGCGACGGCGTCGGCCACCGCGCGGCAGTCGGTGTCGGTGCGGGCGCCGGTGCGGGCGCCCTCGCCCGCGCCCAGCTCCACGACGACGTCGACGGGGCGGCGGGCGCCGGCGTCGCGGAGGGCGGCGTCCATCAGCTCGACGCCGCGCACGGAGTCGGCGTAGCAGACGAAGCGGAAGTCCGGGTCGGCGTCCAGCTCGGCGGCGAGCCAGCGCAGGGCGGCGGGGTCGACCAGCTCGTTGGCGAGGAAGATCTTGGCGATGCCGTGGGCGCGGTAGACGCGGGCCTGGTGGGGGACGGCGGCGGTGATGCCCCAGGCGCCGTGCTCCAGCTGGCGGACGAAGAGCTGCGGGGCCATGGAGGTCTTGCCGTGCGGGGCGAAGGCCAGGCCGTGGCGCTCGGCGTAGGTCTCCATCAGCGCGAGGTTGTGCTCGACGGATTCGGCGGAGAGGGCGAGGACCGGGGTGGTGAAGCCGCCGTCGAAGAGGTTGCGGCGCTCGGCGGCCAGTTCACCGACGGTGCGGCCCTCGGCGTCCGGGGGGAGCGCCTTGAAGCGGTGGTCGACGCGTTCGTCCGCGAGGGCCCGGGTTGCCGCGGACGCGAGGTCCGGGGTGTGCGGGTCCGCGGCGAGCCGGTCGTCGGTGAGCCGGTCGTCGGCCATGAGGCCTCCTTGGGAAGGGGCGCCGGGCGCGGGCTGCGTCGCGGCGTGCCGGTCGGTGCTGGGCGAAGTATGCGCCGGGTGGCCGGGCGGGGGCCTGACGGGGGCGGGTCTCCGCGAGTGCGTTGCGTTCTCTGCAACACCCATTGCGTATATCGCTTAATGCTGTCTAACATCCGAGCCATCACCGGGTCAATGGTGAGCGTCGGCGGTCACCACGGCACCGACGCGCGCCGGACCCGGGCCGGAAAACCGGTGGTCAAGGCGGTCGTCGGCCGCCGCGCCGCCGGCGGCCCGGCACCCGCCGCCCGCACCCGCCGCGACCACCGCCCGGCCCTCGCCCGAGCCGCCGCCCGGTACGTCCACCGCCACCGACGCGCGCCGGGCGGCGGGCCACGGCGCCCGGCACCGGCACGGCCGGGTCCTTGGACCCGGCTTCCCCGCACGGCACAGCTAAGGAGCACCACCCTCGTGACCAGGCCCTCGAACGCCAGCGGCACCGCAGGCCAGGACGGCGCCACCGCCGGGCACGGCGCCGGGCTCCCGGCGGGCGGCACCGATGTCGTCTGCCTCGGCGAGTCCATGGTCACCTTCCTGCCGTCCCGCCCCGGGCGCCTCGCCGACGTGCCGTCCTTCGACCGCGCCATCGGCGGCGCCGAGTCCAACGTCGCCTGCGTCCTGGCCGCCGCCGGACACCGCGCCCGCTGGGTCTCCCGGGTCGGCGCCGACGGCTTCGGCGACCACCTCGTCGCCGCGATCGCCGCCCACGGCGTCGACACCGGCCGTGTCGCCCGCGACCCGCACCGGCCGACCGGCGTCTACTTCCGCACCGCGGGGGAGCGGGCCACCGGCGCGGACGGCGAGGAGCCCGGCACCGCCGAGGTCGTCTACTACCGCGCCGGGTCCGCCGCCTCCGCCATGACCCCCGGCTCGCCGGGGCCCGCCGCCCTCGCCGGCGCCCGGGTGCTGCACCTCACCGGCATCACCGCGGCGCTCTCCGACAGCTGTCTCGACATGCTGCGCGCGCTCACCCGCCGCACCCCGGACCGCCCGCTCGTCTCCTTCGACGTCAACTACCGCGTCGGGCTGTGGCACGGCCGCCCGCAGGGCCCCGAGACCCTGCTCGACCTCGCGCGCGGCGCCGACCTCGTCTTCGTCGGCGAGGACGAGGCCGCGGCCGCCTGGGATCTGCACGGACCCGCGGCGATCCGCGCCGCGCTGCCGGAACCGGCGGTCCTCGTCGTCAAGCAGGGGTCGGAGGGCGTCACGGTGCTCCACCGGGAGGACGCGGACGGCGCTGGCCCCGGCGCGGCGGACGCGCCCGGCCCGCGGCCCGCCGCGCCCGGACCCGAAGCCGGTACGTCCGCCGGCCCGCCCGCCGGTGGCGGGGCCGGCACGCCCGCCCCCGACACCGTCACCTACGCCCCCGCCCTCACGGTCGACGTCGTCGCCTCCGTCGGCGCGGGGGACGCCTTCGCTGCCGGATTCCTCTCCGGGACGCTGCGCGGGCTGCCGGTGTTCGACCGGATCCGGCACGGGCACCTCATGGCCGCCGCCGCGCTGACCGTCCCCGGCGACCTCGCCGTACCGCCGCCACGCGCCCTCGCCGACCGCCTCGCCGCCCTTCCCGAGGGCGACTGGGGGAGACTGCGTCTCGGCCCCGGCTGGACGGCGGGGCTGCACGACGCACGGGTGGAGGCCCCCCAGACATGAGCCAGACAGTAGACCGCGCACTGAGCATCCTTCCGCTGCTCGCCGAGGGCCCGGCCAACCTCGAACAGGTCGCCGTCCGCCTCGGCGTCCACAAGTCGACCGCCCTGCGGCTGCTGCGCACCCTGCACGAGCACGGCATCGTCTACCGCCAGCCCGACCAGCGCTACCGCCTCGGCGCGCGGCTCTTCGCCCTCGCCCAGCAGGCGGTCGAGAACCTCGACGTGCGCGACATCGCCCACCCCCACCTCGTCGCCCTCAACGAGGCGTGCGGACACACCGTCCACCTCGCCGTCTACGAGGAGAACGAGGTCCTCTACATCGACAAGGTCGAGAGCCGCTACCCGGTGCGGATGTACTCGCGGATCGGCAAGCCGGTCGCGATCACCGTCGCCGCCGTCGCCAAGCTGCTCCTCGCCGACCTGTCCGAACCCGAGCGCCGCGCCGTCGCGGAGAAGCTCGACTACCCCCTCTACACGTCCCGTTCGACGCCGAACGCCGCGGCCTTCCTGGCCGAACTGGCCAAGGTCCGCGAACAGGGCTGGGCCACCGACCTCGGCGGCCACGAGGAGTCCATCAACTGCATCGGCGCCCCGATCCGAGGCGCCGACGGCCGGGTGGTCGCCGCGATGTCGGTCTCCGCACCGAACGTCGTCGTCACCGCCGACGAACTCCTCACCCTCCTCCCGATGGTGCGCCGCACCGCCGACGCCATCAGCCGGGAGTACTCCGGAACAGCAATCCCCCGGCCCTGAGCCGGACCCGCACAGGAAGCCTGAACACCATGACCGAGAAGACCGCGCTCACCCCGGCCACCCACACCACCCCGCCGGCGAAGTTCTCCCACGGCGTCAAGAAGGGCAACATCCTCCAGGTCGCCGGCCAGGTCGGCTTCCTGCCCGCCGAGGAGGGCAAGGCCCCCACCCCGGCCGGCCCCACCCTGCGCGAGCAGACCCTCCAGACCTTCGCCAACGTCAAGGCGATCCTCGAAGAGGGCGGCGCGAGCTGGGACGACGTCATGATGATGCGCGTCTACCTCACCGACGTGGACCACTTCGCCGAGATGAACGAGATCTACAACGCCTACTTCGAGGAGCAGGGCCTCACGGCGCCGCCGGCCGCCCGTACGACCGTCTACGTCGGTCTGCCCAAGGGCCTGCTCATCGAGATCGACGCGCTCGCCGTCCTCGGCTGAGCCGACGGCCCGGCCGCACCCGGCCACCGTCCACCGCCGCACCGGCCGTCCGTACGGCACCCACCGCAGGGGCCGCCGTACGGGCCCGCGCCGGGGAGCCCACCGCAGGGGCCCCGGCCGCACCAATACCCCCCACCGAGCACCCGCCTTGCCCTTAAAGCACCTTCACCCGCACCACCCGCCGCACGGTGCGGCGCCCCGGACCGCCGGGGCGCCGTGCCGCGGTCCGCCCTGCCCCGAGACGCATTCCAGGGGAGCCACCCGGTCCTCCGGGCCCCCGCCGACAACGGAGTCACACGATGTTCCTCGCCGCCGCCACGGCCCCCGCCCCGCCACCGCCCCCGCCGCACACCGGCGGACTGCTCGCCCTGATTCCGGGCACCCCGGGGCTGCTGACCGTCGCCGTCCTCGGCATCGCCCTGCTGCTCGTGCTGATCATCAAGTTCCGGCTCCAGCCGTTCGTGGCGCTGCTCACCGTCTCCATCGCGGTCGGCCTGGGCGCGGGACTCTCGGTCACCGAACTCTTCGGCACGGTCCAGAAGTCCGACGTGAAGTCCATGATCGAGAGCGGCATGGGCGGCACCCTCGGCCATATCGCGATCATCATCGGCCTGGGCACCATGCTCGGCTCGATCCTGGAGGTCTCCGGCGGCGGTGAAGTGCTCAGCACCCGCCTGCTCAATCTCTTCGGCGAGAAGCGCGCCCCGCTCGCCATGGGCCTGACCGGCCTCCTCTTCGGCATCCCGGTCTTCTTCGACATCGGCATCTTCGTCCTCGCCCCGATCGTCTACGCGGCAGCGAGGCGCGGCGGCAAGTCGATGCTGCTCTACTGCCTGCCGCTGCTCGGCTCGCTGTCGATGACCCACGCCTTCCTGCCGCCGCACCCCGGCCCGGTCGCCGCCGCCGGCCTCTTCCACGTGGACCTCGGCTGGGTCATCCTGATGGGCCTGATCTGCGGCATCCCCGCCGTCCTCGCCACCTGGGCCTGGGCCGCCTGGATCGGTAAGCGGATCTTCGTCGAACTGCCGCAGGACATGGCCGAGGCGGCCGACGAGGCGAAGGCCGCGGTCCTCGCCGAACAGCGCGCCGCCGGGGTCACCCCGCAGGAGAAGCCGGTCTCCCTGGGGGCCGTGCTGACGATCATCGCGATACCGCTCGTGCTGATCCTGCTGTCGACGTTCTCGTCCATCGCGCTGGACCCCAGCACGTTCCGCTCGGTCATCGAGTTCTTCGGCAACCCGTTCGTCGCGCTGACCCTCGCGCTGTTCACCGCGTACTACCTGCTCGGCATCCGCCGCGGCTGGTCGCGCAAGTCGCTGGAGCGGGTCTCCACCGCCTCGCTCAAGCCGATCGGCAACATCCTGCTGGTGGTCGGCGCCGGCGGCGTCTTCGGCGCGGTCCTCCAGGGCAGCGGCGTGGCCACCGCGCTCTCCGACACCTTCCACGGCGTGGGCCTGCCGGTCATCGTGCTGGCCTGGCTGCTGTCGCTGGTGCTGCGCGTCGCCCAGGGGTCGGCGACCGTCGCCATCGTCACCACCGCCGGCATCGTCCTGCCGCTGGTCCAGGGCCAGGGTCTCTCGCAGCCGCATCTGGCGCTGATCATCATGGCGATCTCGGCCGGTTCGATCTTCGCCTCGCACGTCAACGACGGCGGCTTCTGGATGGTCGCGAAGTACTTCGGCATCTCCGAGCGCGACACGCTGAAGTCCTGGACGGTCCTCGAATCCGTCCTCTCGGTGGCCGGGTTCGCGGTCGCGGCGCTGGTCAGCCTGGTCGTGTAACGGGCTGGCCGGGCGGCGGTGCGTGTCCCGTGCGGGGGCGCGTACCGCCGCTTCGCCGTGTCCGGCCGCGCCCGCCGCGCCGCCGCCCCGTCACGCGGCCTGCACCCGACCGCCCTCCGGTACGGGGCGGGTCGCGAGATAGAGGGCGACGGCCCAGCCGATGAGGGTGGAGCCGAAGAGGAGATTGATCGCCAAGATGAACACCCGGTTGGGGAGCCCGCGGCGGAACGCGATCACCGACGGCACGAAATACACGACCGCGATGACGAGTGCGAGGACGATCGCTTCGTAAATACCGATGCTGCCGAACATCGGCTCAGGCTATCCCGGTTCTTCCGGCGGCATGGCAGAGGGCGTTCCCGGTCCCGGTCCGCGTCCCCCGTCCCCCGGAACAACCCGGACAACCCCACCACTCCGGGCTCCGCAAGGTGGCACGCTGCGCCAACTTCCCCTCGATTCGGGCCGTTTCATTGCCCTGGGGCCCGCGCCCGCCAACAATGCGCACGACAAACCGAAGGGCTGTTCGCCCTGCGGTACGCAGCGTGAGAGGACCCCACAATGAACCGACCTCTCGTCGGCACCCTCGCCACCGTCGTGCTGGGCGCCGCCGCCCTGGTGGGCACCGCCGGACCGGCCGGTGCCGCCCCGCAGTCCGGCACGGACGCCCCCACCACGTTCCGTGCGACCACGCCGATATCCGCCCCGGCGGGGCACGGCGCCCGCCCCAAGGCGGTGAACTTCGCCGGCACGGTGGCGCTCAGCAACTGCTCCGGCTCCATCGTCAAGCTGCCCACCTCCAAGGACACCGACCCGGCGCTGGTCATGACCAACGGTCACTGCCTGGAGTCCGGGATGCCCGGCGCCGGTGAGGTCATCATCGACCAGCCCTCCACCCGCAGCTTCACCGTCCTCGGCGCCGACGCCGGCGACCTCGGCACCGTCAAGGCGACCAAGGTCGTCTACGCCACGATGACCGACACCGACGTCACCCTCTACGAGACCGGCTCCACCTACGCCGACATCCAGCAGAAGTACGGCATCAAGCCGCTGGAGCTGGACACCGCGCACCCCACCGACGGCCACAAGATCACCGTGGTGTCGGGCTACTGGAAGCAGACCTACTCCTGCGCCATCGACGGCTTCGTCCCCCAGCTCAAGGAGGGCGACTGGACCTGGAAGGACTCGGTCCGCTACACCACCGACTGCAAGACCATCGGCGGCACCTCCGGCTCCCCGGTGATCGACGACGCGACCGGCAAGGTCACCGCGATCAACAACACCGTCAACGAGAGCGGCGAGAAGTGCACGCTCAACAACCCCTGTGAGGTGGACGAGAACGGCCAGGTCACCGTCCACAAGGGCACCCCGTACGGCCAGGAGACCTACGGCATCCCGAAGTGCTTCACCGCCGGCAACAAGCTCGACCTGAACGCCTCCGGCTGCGAGCTGCCCAAGCCGTCCGGCGTCCGCCGCTGATACCGCGTCATACGAAGAGACCGGGCCCCGCGCGCACGCTACGCGGGGCCCGGCCCGTAGGGGGGTGGCGCTCGGCGGGCCCGCCACCTCCGGGCCCGCGCCGGGTGGTTACGGCAGCTCGTGGACGTGCTTGCCGACCTGCGAGGCGAAGGCGTTGCCGTTCGCCGCGTCCCAGTTGGTCGACCAGGTCATCGCACCGCGCAGCCCCGGGTACGTCTTCGACGGCTTGAACGTGCCGCAGCCGCTGCCCTTCGTCAGGCAGTCCAGCGCGTCGTTGACCACGTCGGGCGCGGCGTAGCCGCCGCCCGCCGCGCTGGACGACGCCGGGACGCCGAGGCCGACCTGCGACGGGTCCAGACCGTTCTCCAGCTGGATGCAGGCGAGCCCGGTCAGGAAGTCCACGGTGCCCTGGGAGTAGACCTTGCCGTCACAGCCGAGCATCGAACCGCTGTTGTAGTACTGCATGTTGACGACGGTCAGGAAGTCCTTGATGCCCAGCGCCGTCTTGAAGTACTCGTTCTGCGGCGACTGCATGTCGATGGTCTGCGGCGCCATCGTCACCACCACATCGGGGTGCTTGGCGTGCACCGCCTTGAGCGCCTGCGTCATATAGGTGGAGTTCAGGCCGTTCTCCAGGTCGATGTCGACGCCGTTGAAGCCGTACTCGTCCATCAGCTTGTTCAGCGAGGCGGCGAAGGCGTCCGCGGAGGCGGAGTCGCTGACCGAGACCGCGCCCTTCTCGCCGCCGACGGAGAGGATCACCGACTTGCCCGCCGACTGCTTCGCCTTGATGTCGGCCTTGAAGTCGTCCGCGGAGCCGTAGCCGATCGCCGGATCGAGGTTGAAGGTGATCTCGCCCGGCTTGCCCGTCGCGTCGGCGAAGGCGACCGCGATGATGTCGTACGCGTCGTCGACGTCTTTCAGCTTCTGGACGGTGGCGCCGTTGTTGAAGTTCTGCCAATAACCCGTCACCGCATGCTTGGCGACGGCGGACGCGCCCGCCGCCGGAGCGGATTGCGGACGGCTCTCCGGCGCCGCCTGCGCGGTGCCCGCGGACAGCAGACCGCCCGTCAACAACGCGACCACGGCGACCGCGGCCGGCAGCGCCTTCCTCGTCGTACCCGAACCTGTCTTCCTGTTTCGTGCGCCAACCACGACTGCCTCCGGCTGTGGGGGAGTTGGGGGTGTGCGGATGCGCGCTCAGGGGCCCCTGTGCTGCCGTACAACGTGGTCCAGACCAATGCTCCTGTCAAGGTTTCCGACACCACCCGTTGCCCCGTGCGGGTGGCGCGCGTGACGATGGCCGACGGGTGAAGTGGCCCTTGCGCAGGGGCCGCAGACACGGGGTCAGTGACCCGGAACGTGTTCTCCCGGACGTATCTCGCGGATAAAGTGCTGGACGTAACGCGCCGAGTGCGCAAGCAGTGCGAAGAGCAGTGTGAAGAGCAGTGCAGACAGCGGCCCCGGGGACGGAGGCCGGAGGGAGTTGGGAGGGAGCGCGTGCCGACCGCGATCGCCGTCACCGGCACCGATCTCGCGCTGCCCGCCGCCGACCGCACCACCCCCGCGGCGGTGGTGCTTCCCGCCCCGCACCTCCAGCCGCTCGACGAGGCGCTGACGCAGACCGCCGCGGTCCTCGAACACCACGGCCATCTCGTCGTCCTCTACTCCGACGCCTGCCCGCAAGAGCACGTACGGCGGCTGCACACCCTGCGCGCTCTGCTGGAGAGCGACCGGATCGCCCTGGTCAAGGTGGACCTGCCGCCCCTGGGCCTCGCCGTCCTCGCCCGCCAGCTGCGCGAACTCTCCCGCTCGGCGCTCAGCCCCGGCGTCCTCGCCTGCGCCGCCCGGCTGCTGGCGCACTACATCCACGCCGGGGCGCTGCTCGCCACCGTCGGCGGACTGGACCGCGTCGAGGTCGACCTCCGCGCCCACATGGCGTCCTGGCTGCCCGGCGTGCAGTTCGCGGTCCTCGCCGCGCCCGCGCCGCACCTGGTCCGGGTGGAGCGCCACAGCACCGACGCCGCCCTGCCCGCCCCCTCGTACGCCACGGAACTGGTGGTCGCCCGGGGACACTTCGGCGGCGACTGGGTCGGCTCCGTCCTCGCCCCCGCCTGGCAGGTGCGCGGCTCCCAGGAGGCGCCGCTGCCCGCCGAGTCCGCCCGCTGGTGGGGCACCCGCAAGCTCGTCGAGTTCGCCGCCGCCATCCCCGACCCGGCGCTGCTGCACCGCCTGGTCTCCTCGGTGCGCCGCGAGGACTGCGCCTGGTGCGGCCTCGAACTCCTCGGCGACCGCTGCGCGTTCTGCGGTACACAAGGCCGTGGCGGGGAGCACGTTGCCGCAGGTGGACGCGCGGTGACCGGCGGCCCCACGGGGGCGCGCGGCGCCCTGCCACCGGGGAGCGGGGCGACGCCCGCCGCGGACGCCGGCCCGGCGGCCGGGGCGCCGGTTCCGCCCGCCGTGGCGCCCGCGCCGCTGCCCGGTGCGGCGCCCGGACCGCTGCCCGCGGCGCCGCCGCCCGCCGCCGTGCCGCCCGGGGAGGCGCCGCCCGCGGCCCGGCCGTCCGGCGTCCCGCCGGCCCCCGGAACGCCGGCCCCCGGAACGCCGGCCCCCGGAACGCCGGCCCCCGGAACGCCGGCCCCCGGAACGCCGGGCGCCGGCGGGCCGCCGGGCCGCTGCCCCGAGCCGGGCACCCCCGGCACACCGGGCCTGCCCGCGGCCCCCGCCTCCCTGCCCCCGGACGCGCCGCCCGCCGGCCCGCCGTACCCGGGTGCGCACCCGGGCGGCCCGCCGCTGCCGGGACCGTTCCCCGGCGGCCCGTTCGCCGGGCAGCCGCCCGCCGGCCCGCCGCCGGCCGGGCCCCCGTACGCCCTCGGACTCTCCCCGGTGGCGCCGCCCGGTGTGCCCGGGGGCGTTCCCCGTCCGCAGCAGCCCCGTCCCGCCCCGATCGAGGTCCCCCACCCATGAACGCACGTCAGCGCCGCGGCCTGATCCTGCTCCTGCTGTCGGTCCTGTGCGCGGCCGGCGCCTTCGCCGGGGTGCTCTCCGTCGTCCGCAACGTCGAGTCGAAGGTCGGCCCGGAGCGGACCGCGTACCGGCTGAAGTCCGATGTGGCGGCCTACACCCCGCTGGACGCCGGGCAGTTCGAGAAGGTCGCGATGCCCGAGCGCTGGCTGCCGCCGACCGCCGTCACCAACCTCGACGCCCTCAGCGGGAAAATAGCGGTCACCCCCCTCCACAAGGGCTCGCTGCTCCAGGACGACATGATCGTCGCGCGGCCCGCGCTCCAGCCCGGCCGCCAGGAGATCGCCATCATGATCGACGCGGCCACCGGCGTGGCCGGGAAGATCACCCCGGGCGCCCGGGTCAACATCTACGCGACCTTCGAGGGCAAGCGCGCCGAGGACAAGCCGGTCTCCAAGGTCATCGTGGCCGGTGCCCAGGTCATCGACGTCGGCAAGCTGACGCCGCTCGCCGCCCAGGACCCCGGCGACGCCACCGGCGCCCGCCGCGAGGGCGAGGCCGTCCCGATCACCTTCTCGCTCGACACCAAGGACGCCCAACGCGTCGCCTACGCCGAGTCCTTCGCCTCCCACGTACGCCTCGCCCTGCTCGCCCCCGGCTCCGACCGCGCCATCCCGCCGGGCGAGCGCACCTACACCCTGGACGGCGACAAGTGACCCGGAGGCACCGGTGACCATCCGCATCCTGCCGGCCGTCGGCGACGCCGACGCCGCCCGCGCCCTGACCGCCCTGCTCGCCGGGGTGCCGGACGCGGCCACGGCGCCGCCGGTCGCCGACTCCGCGGCGCTCCTCGACGCGCTGGCCAAGGCCGCGCCGCCGGAGATCGCCGGGCCAGCCGCCGTCGAGGCGCTGCCCGAGGTCGTCCTCGTCCACGAACGCATCGGACCGCTGCCCGCCCTCGACCTGATCCGCGAGGTGGCGCTCCGCTTCCCCGCGGTCGGCGTCGTGCTGCTCACCGCCGACGCGGGGCCCGCGCTGTACTCCGCCGCGATGGACGCGGGCGCCCGCGGCGTCGCCGGGCTGCCGCTCGGCCAGGACGAACTCGCCGCCCGGGTGCGCGCCGCCGCCCAGTGGGCCGCCGGTGTCCGCGTCCACCTCGGCGGCGGCCGGGAGGCTCTGCCCGGACCGGCCGGGACGCTGCTCACCGTCACCGGCGCCAAGGGCGGCACCGGCACCACCGTCACCGCCGTCCAACTCGCCCTCGCCGCCCGCCAGGCGGGCCGCCGGGTCGCCCTCGTCGACCTCGACCTCCAGTCCGGCGACATCGCCTCCTATCTGGACGTCCAGTTCCGCCGCTCGGTCGTCGACCTCGCCGGGATCGCCGACCTCTCCGCCCGGGTGCTGGCCGACGCCATACACGACCACCCCACCGGCCTCGCCCTGCTGCTCGCCCCCGAGGAGGGCGAACGCGGTGAGGAGGTCGACGACCGCGCGGCCCGGCAGATCGTCACCGCGCTGCGCGCCCGCTACGACGTCGTCATCGCCGACTGCGGCTCCCAGATGCAGTCCGCCAACGCCGCCGCCGTCGAACTCGCCGACACCGCCCTGCTGGTCACCACCCCGGACGTGGTCGCGGTACGCGCCGCGAAACGCCAGGTCCGGCTCTGGGACCGGCTGCGGATCCGCAAGGCCGAGTCCACCCTCACCGTCGTCAACCGCCTCACCCGGCACACCGAGATCCAGCCCCCGCTGATCGCCAAGGCCACCGGCACCGCCGTCGCCGCCACCACCGTGCCCGCGGCCTTCAAGGAGCTGCAGCCCTGCGTCGACTCCGGCCGGATGCAGGACCTCGACACCCGCTCCACGGTCCGCGCGGCCCTGTGGGCGCTCGCCGGGGAACTGGGCCTGGTGGCCGCCTCCTCGGGCGTCCCCCGCCTCAAGTCCGGCCACCGCACCCGCCCGTCCCTGACCGGCCGCCGCCGCAAGGCCCTCACCGCCGGGCCCGCCGCGCCGCAGACCGCGCCCGGCCCGGCCGCCCCCGCGGCTCCGGCGGGCCCGGCCGCCCCGTACGAGGAAGGCTGAGCGGGTGGGGCGGCGGCCGGGGCGGGCCCGTTGGGCGGGGAGCGCGGCGCGTGCGGCCCGGTGCGACCGGGGCGGCGCGGGCGGCCCGGGGCGGGCGTGCGGCCCGAGGGGCGCGGCGCGTCCCGTCCGGCGCGGCCCGGTCCGGCGCGCACCGGGCGGTACGGCGCGCCCGGCCGCGCTCTGCCGTGACGCCCGCGCGGCCCGCCGGCTCCGCCACGCCGGGGACCGCGGCCAGGTCACGGTCGAGTTCGTCGGCATGCTCCCGCTGATCTTGCTGGTCCTCGTGCTGCTGTGGCAGTTCGTGCTGGTCGGCTACACCTTCTCGCTCGCCGCGCACGCCGCCGACCAGGGCGCGCGCGCCGCCGTCGCGCTCCGCGGCGGCGGCCCCGGCGCCTGCCGCACCGCCGCCACCGGCGACCTCCCGGACTCCTGGCGCTCCGCCGCCTCCACCACCTGCGCCGCCGACGCCGGACTGTGGCAGGCGACCGTACGCCTCAAGGTCCCGGTCCTCTTCCCGGGCGCGGCCGCCTTCCCCTGGACGGTCAGCGGCACCGCCGGAGCCGTCGACGAGGAGGGGCGATGAGCCGCACCACGCGCCGCGGAACGCACCGTACGGGCCCGGGCCGCCGGGCCCGGCGCACCGATCCGGGATCCGGCGTGCCCGGCGCCGCCCGCGCCCGGGGCGCACGGCCGTCCGCCCGCGCCTCCGACACCGCCCGGGCCCTGGACGCACGGCCGTCCGTCCGCGTCCGCCGCCTCTCCGCCCGCCTCCGCGGACCCGCCCGCGACCGCGGTCAGGCCTCCATCGAATTCCTCGGCTTCCTCCCGCTGCTGCTGATCGTGGCGCTCGCCGTCGTCCAGCTGGGCATCGCCGCGTTCGCCGTGCAGCAGGCCGGTACGGGCGCCCGCGCCGCGGCCCGGACCGCCTCGCTCGACCCGCCGGACCGGCAGCGCGACCCGGCCGCCGCCGGGCGCGCCGCGATGACCGGCTGGGTCGCCGAGCGCGCCCGGATCGGCGTCGGCGGCGCGGGCGACGCGGTCCGCGCCACCACGACCGTCACCCTGCCCTCCCTCATTCCCGGTGTCTCCCTCGGCACCGTCAGCCGCAGCGCGACGATGCCCCGCCCCGCGGCCGCGCACGCACCGGGCGCAGCCCCCGAAGGAGTCCTCGCGCCATGAGCCTCAAAGGCCGGATCGCCGCCCCGGAACCGGAGGGCGAGGCCCGCTCCGACGGGCGGCTGGTCCCCGTCTACCGCGCCAAGCTCCTCCAGGAGATCGACCTCGCGGAGATGTCCGCGCTGACCGCCGCCGAACGCCGCTCCCGGCTGGAGCGCGTCCTCGGCCACATCATCAGCCGCGAGGGCCCGGTCCTCTCCACCGCCGAACGCGATCTGCTGATCCGCCGCGTCGTCGACGAGGCGCTCGGCCTCGGCGTCCTCGAACCGCTCCTGGAGGACGCCTCCATCACCGAGATCATGGTCAACGGCCCCGACCGGATCTACGTCGAACGCCACGGCCGCGTCGAGCCGGTGCCCGTCCGCTTCGCCTCCCACGAACAGCTGATGCAGACCATCGAGCGGATCGTCTCGACCGTCAACCGCCGGGTCGACGAGTCGAACCCGATGGTCGACGCCCGGCTGCCGTCCGGCGAGCGCGTCAACGTCATCATCCCGCCGCTCGCCCTCAATGGCGCCGTCCTCACCATCCGCCGCTTCCCCCGCGCCTACGCGCTCGCCGAACTCCTCGGCATGGGCACCCTCGACGAGCAGACGCTGCTGCTGCTCGCCGCCCTCGTCCGCGCCCGCTTCAACATCGTCGTCTCCGGAGCCACCGGCGCCGGCAAGACCACCCTGCTCAACGCGCTCTCCGGGCTCATCCCGGACGGCGAGCGGATCATCACCGTCGAGGACGCCGCCGAACTCCAGCTCCAGCAGAGCCATGTCATCCGCCTGGAGTCCCGCCCGCCCAACGTCGAGGGCAAGGGCCGCATCACCATCCGCGACCTGGTCCGCAACTCCCTGCGGATGCGCCCCGACCGCATCATCGTCGGCGAGGTCCGCGGCGGCGAGACCCTCGACATGCTCCAGGCGATGTCCACCGGCCACGACGGCTCGCTCGCCACCGTCCACGCCAACAGCGCCGAGGACGCCCTGATGCGGCTCCAGACCCTCGCCTCGATGTCCGACGTCAAGATCCCGTTCGAGGCGCTGCGCGACCAGATCAACAGCGCCGTCGACTGCCTCGTCCAGCTCGGGCGCGGCGCCGACGGCGCCCGCCGCATCACCGAGGTCGCCCTCCTCGACTCCCGCGGCCACCAGGCGTACCGCCTCGCCACCGTCTGCCGCTTCGAGACCGAACCGATGACCGCCGACCGGCAGGTCCACGGCCACCTCCGCCACTTCCCGCTGCCGCGCCGCACCGCCGAACGCCTGCGGATGGCGGGCGAATCCGTGCCGCCCGCCTTCGGCGTCGCCGCCACCGACGACCAGCTCGCCACCCGGGAGGCCCGATGACGCGCGCCCTCGACCCCGCGCTCCTCACCGTCGGCGCCGCCCTGCTCAGCTGCGTCCTCGCGGTCGCCGGGCTCCAGCTCTACGCCTCCGGGCGCGACCGGCGCCGCGCCGTCGTCGACCGGCTCGCCGACGAGCGCCGGCTGCCGGTGACCGGCCGGGGCCGCCGCTTCGCCGCCCTCGACCGCGCGGTCCGCGCCACCCGCTACGGCCACCGCCTGGAGAAACGCCTCGCCGCCACCGGACTCGACGTCACCCCGGGCGAGTTCACCGCCTACCTCGCCGGGACGGTCGTCGCCCTCTGGCTGCTGGCGCACGCCGTCCTCGCCGCGTTCTTCGGGCCGATCGCCGCGCTCACCGCCGTCTGGGCCGCCTTCGCCTTCCTCGACTGGCAGCGCCGCAAGCGCACCGAACGCTTCATCAACCAGCTCCCGGAGCTGTCCCGCATCCTCGCCAACGCCACCCAGGCGGGGCTGGCGCTGCGGACGGCGCTGGGCATGGCCGCCGAGGAGCTGGAGGCGCCGGCGGGTCAGGAACTGGCCAAGGTGTCCGACAAACTCGCCGTCGGCCACTCCGTCGAGGAGGCGCTCGACGAACTCGCCGAACGTCTTCCCTCCCGCGAACTCGTCGTCCTCGTGACCACCCTGGTCCTCGCCAACCGCGCCGGCGGCACCGTCGTCGGCTCGCTGCGCAACCTCACCCGCACCCTGGAGGAGCGCAAGGAGACCCGCCGCGAGGTCCGCACCCAGCTCTCCCAGGTCACCGTCACCGCGTATGTCGTCCCGCTGCTCGGCATCGGCACCCTGCTGCTGATGAACCGCATCGCCCCCGGCGCCATCGACCGGATGACCTCCTCCTTCCTCGGCCAACTCGCCGTCGTCGCCGCCTTCGTCCTCTACGGGCTGGGCTTCTTCCTCATCCGACGGCTCTCCAAGATCGACGTCTAGGGACGGGCAACGCATGGGCACCGGAATCCTGCTGGCGCTGCTCGCCGCGCTGTCCGTCGCGGGCGCCTGCGGCGGCCTCGCGCTCTACCGCCGCGAGGCGAAACTCCCGCCCGACCTCGCCCTCTCCCTGGAGGTCGGCGCCCGCCGCACCACCGCCGTCGGCTCCGCCGTCGACCGTACGGGCATGCGCTACGCGCCGCTGGTGCTGCGGCTGATGGGCCCCGACCGGGTCTCCCGGCTGCGCCGCCGCATCGACCTGGCGGGCAACCCGGGCGGGCTGACCGTGGACCGCTACGCCGCCCGCCGCGCGGTCTACGGCGGGCTCGGGCTGTTCGGCGCGCTGGTGATGTTCCTGCGCGGCCAGCCGCTGCTCGGCGTCCTCATGGTGCTGTTCGCCTGCTTCTGGACCGAGGTCGGCATCCGCGCCGCCATCCGGCAGCGCAAGGACACCATCGAACGGACCCTGCCGGACTTCCTCGACGTCCTCGCCGTCGTCGTCAGCGCGGGGCTCGGTTTCCGCCAGGCCCTCGACCGCGTCGCCGACCGCTACGAAGGCCCCTGGGCGGACGAGCTGCGCATCACGCTGCGCCAGATGGACATGGGCGTCAGCCGCCGGACGGCCTTCGAGGAACTGCGCAAACGCAACGACTCCGAGCAGGTAGCGCAGTTCGTCACCGCCCTCCAGCAGGGCGAGGAGCTGGGCGCGCCGATCGTCGACACGCTCATCCAGATCGCCGACGACATGCGGCGCACCGATGCGCAGAGCGCCCGCCGCCGGGCCGCCCGCGCCGTCCCCAAGGCCACCATGGTCGTCACCACCTTCATGGTCCCGGCGACCATGATCCTGCTGATCGCCGGTTTCTTCCTCGGTTCCGGCACCGATTTCGGCTCCCTGATGGGGAAATGAAAAAGCGCCGACCTGCCGCCGCCGGATTCACCCGGACGCGCCGCGCGCCGCACGCCGGTGACCGGCCCGCCGCCTCGCTCCGGACGCCCGGCGGCGCGCCGCGCTCCGGAGGGGGCGCGCGACCGAAACCGTACGCGACGCGCGACGGCTTGCCGCCAACTCCTTCGCAACAGCAACGAGTTGTGTCACAGTGGAGCCGCCATCGGGGTTCGAGATGTCCCGCGCGGGGACCGCAGGGAGATCGGGGGTGAACGGCGTGCGAGGCGCACCGCTTCCATCACAGACGTCGGTTGGCCGAAACTATTCGCTCCGGCTCCTCGCCGTGTCCTCCAATCAGGTTGGGGTAGGGATTCCCTGTTCCGGGAGCGCCTTCCCGGCGTACTTTTCTCGTGTCGTGACCGCGGAGCTACGCGCCGACACCACGGGGACAGCCCAGCCGGACCAGAGCGGTACGGGGGCCCATGGAGGAGAAGACGATGGCGAAGCGGATCGTGAGGAACGACGACCGGGGGCAGACCTCGATCGAGTACCTCGGCATCATCGCGGTGGTCGTGGCGATCGTCCTGGTGCTGTCCACCACGGATTTCGGCAGTCAGATCGCGAACGCCATCGCCGACAAGATCTCCGAAGTCGTCGGCATCTAGCGGGCCGCGCCCCCGCACCCGCCCCGCCCGGCGCCCCCGCCATGACCGCCCCCGCCGCCCGCCCGCCGCGCGACGCCGGCCAGGCGTTCCCGGTCTACATCGTGGCGGTCGCCGGGCTGCTCTTCCTCGCCCTCGCCTTCTTCGCCGTCGGCCAGGCGGCGGCGAGCCGCGGCGGCGCCCAGACCGCCGCCGACGCCGCCGCCCTCGCCGCCGGCCAGAAGTACCGCGACCGGCTGACGGAGAGCCTCCTCGACGCGCTGCGCTCCGGCGCCGACTGGCGCGATCTGCTGGAGGGCCGCGGCGCCGACTCCCGCACCGCCTGCGACAGCGCCGGCTGGTTCGCCGGCCGCAACGGCGCGGACCTCACCGACTGCACCCCCGACTCCTGGCCCACCTCCTTCGCCGTCCGGGTCCGCTCCCGCGCCGCCGTCGGCCACTCCGTCGTGCCCGGTACGGAGTCCGCCCACGCCGAGGCCGGCGCCACCGCCGTCGTCGAACCCCGCTGCCACGCGGACGCATCCGGCGACACGCCCCCGGCGACCGGACCGCACACCCCCGGCGGGGGAGTACCCTCCTCCACCCCCGGACACGGCACCGGCGACGCCGGCAAGGGAAAGGGGAAGCACGACCCCGACGGCACGGACGACGCCCCCCTCCCCGGGCTCGTCTGCGACGGAAAGGCATGGCACCTGGTCCCCGGCGACCTGCACGACGGCCGCGGACTGCCCGGGGCCACCGACCTGTTCGCCGTCCGGCTCGCCCGATGACCGCGCCGCCGGTCCCGGGCACGGCCGACCGCCCACCGAACCGCTGACGACCGAAGGACTGGCACCCATGAGCATGCGGCGCACGACGAAAGCCGCCCGAGGAGCGGTCGCCACGGCCGTCGCGGTCGGCCTGGCGCTGTTCGTCGCCGGCTGCGGAGGCGGTGACGCCGGGGGAGGCCGGACGGACGACCGGGCCCCGGCCCGCAACACCGGTTCCGCAACCGCCGAGCCCACCGCCCCCGCCGCCGACGTCGACAAGGTCATCGGAGAGATGAAGGGCCCGGAGGGCGTCACCGTCACCCTGCACTCCGTCGTCCGCGACTCCGGTGGCTTCGTCACCGTCAACGGCACCGTCGCCAACCACGGCACCCGCGTCTTCAACGCCATCGACTGGCGCTCCAACGAATCCGAACTCCGCTCCCGCTCCTCCCTCTCCGGCGCCACCCTCGTCGACAAGGCGGGCAAGAAGCGCTACCTCGTGCTCCGCGACACCGATGGCGAATGCCTGTGCACCACGGGCCTGAGCGGGCTGCGGCCCGGTGAGAGCCGCCCGGTCTTCGCGCAGTTCCCCGCCCCGCCCGCCAAGGTCACCGAGGTCGACTTCCAGCTCCCGACGATGCCGCCCGCCGACGTACGGATCACGGAGTGACCGCGACCATGCCCGCGACGCACCCGCCCCGCCCCCATCCGACCGGCACCCGGCCCGCCGGCACCCATCCGCCGCGCGCCGCCCGCACCGGGCGCGCCGTCCTCGCCGCCGCCCTGCTGCTCGCCACCGGGCTCGCCGCCCCCGCCGCCCACGCCGACACCCCGCCCGGCCTGACCGAGGACACCACCCCGCCGGTCGCCATCGACGGCCGCGACCCCGATCTGCGGATGGTGCAGGGCGCCACGCTGGCCCCGGCGAAGGTCCTCAACATCAAGTCCGTCGTGGAGACCGACGACGGCGCCGAACGCCGTCAGGACACCAACGACAACGTGACGTTCGCGCTCCAGGCGGAGGTGCTGTTCGGCAAGGACAGCGCCGACCTGAACGACGACGCGCGCTCCCGGATCGCCGCCATCGCCGACGAGGTCACCGCGCAACACGCCAAGAAGCTGCGGGTCTTCGGCTTCACCGACAACCTCGGCGCCGCCTCCCACGGCCTGACCCTCTCCCGCCAGCGCGCCGGCGCCGTCCAGCGTCGCCTCGCCAAGGACCTCGGCTCCGGCATCACCTTCGAGATCCGCGGCTACGGCGAGCAGTACCCGATCGCGGACAACTCCACGGAGGAGGGCCGCAAGAAGAACCGCCGGGTGGAGGTCAGCTTCCCGCGGGAGGGGTGAGGGGCGGAGCTCCGGGAGGGCCGAACTCTCAGGAAGCCTCCCGGAAAGCCGCGAGGCCTGACGGGTGCCCCGCCGCGGCGCCCGTCACCTCCCCGCCTCGGCCCTACGAGTCCGCTTCCCCCGTACGGACCGTCAGTTGGACGCCTTCGCGCAGTCCCCACCCGGCCATCGCCCCGGCCGACGCCTCCAGGACGTGCCGGGCGCGCGGCCGCGGCATCCCCAGCCGGCCCGGCGGCATGGTGCGCACCGCGAGCACCCGCAACGTGCGGTCGAGGTAGGCGACATCGATCGCGAACCGCATCCCGAAGGTGTGCACCCCGCTCGCCGGCGTCAGCAGCAGTGCGCCCGCCACGCCGTCCCGGCCCAGCAGCCCCCGCCTGCGGGCCCGGTAGGACGCGGCGATCTCCACCGCTACCGGCAGATCCGCCCCGTACACCGTCCCCGTACCGTCCCGCCAACGCGCCATGGCCGCCGTTCTACCAGCCGGCCGCCCGGGACGGCACGGGCGGCCGGGGCCCGCACGGTCGTGATCGCGCGCCTCGCACCGTCCCAACGGCCCACCGGCCTGGTCGGCGCCGTCGCACCGGCCAGGCCCGCGTCACCCCGCGGGCCCGGCCCGGCCCGCACCGTCCCGCCCCGCAGGCCCGGCCTCGCACCTCACCCCGCCCGCCGGTCCCGCCCGGTCTCCGTGCCCGGACCCGTCCCCCGCCCGCTCCGCGCGCTCTATCGTCATCGGGTGTCCCCGACGCTGATCCTCATCGCCGCCGTCTACGGTGCCGCCGCCGGAGTGCTGCTGCCCCGGCCCGTCCACCGGCTGAGCGTCGAACCGGACCGTGACCGGCGTACCGACTGCCCCGGGGGCCACCCCCTCACCGGCCCGGCCCGGGGCTGGCTGGGCACCTCCCGCTGCCGGCCGTGCGACGCCGCGTACGGGCCGGGGGCGGGCGTCACCGCCGCCGTCACCGCGCTGGTCTGCGCGGCGCTCGCCGCCGCCACCGGGCCCCGCCCGGAACTCGCCGCATGGCTGCTGATGGCGCCGGTCGCGGTTCTCCTCGCCGCCGTCGACCTACGGGTGCGCCGCCTGCCGGACGCCCTGACGGCGGCGCTCGCCGTGCTCGCCGCCGCCGGGCTGGGCGCCGCCGCCCTGCTCGGCGGCGCGGCCGGTTCCTGGCGCCGCGCGGTCCTCGGCGGGCTGCTGCTCGGCGGCTGCTACCTGCTGCTCTTCGTCGCCAACCCGAGCGGTATCGGCCTCGGCGACGCCAAGCTGGCGGTCGGCCTCGGCACCGCCCTGGGCTGGTACGGCTGGCACACCCTGCTCACCGGCGCCGCCGCGGGCATCGTGCTCGGCGCGCTGCGAGGCTGCTGGCTGCTGCTCGCCGGGCGGCGGCAGGAGCCCATGCCGCTCGGCCCGTACCTGATCGCCGGGGCACTCTGCGGGCTGCTCCCGGCGGCCGCCGCTGCCGCCTGACGAGGGCGTCCGCGCAGGGTCCGCCCGGCTCGGGAAGCCGTCCCGGCGGCGGCGGTGCGCCCCGGCGCGCGACCGGGGCACACCGGGTTCTCCGATGTTGCGCACACCACAGGGCTCATGGGGTTATGGTGGAAGCCCCCCCTCGGGCCGGTCCGTATCCCCCCCACGGACCGGCCCGCTTTTCGTTGCGGACTTCTTGCAGGTCGCCGGGGCTTTCTCACGGCTGTGCCCCGGTGCGTCGCGCCGCTCCCGGCGCACGGCGGGCTCACACGGCACACGGGGGCGCACACGGTCTCCCGGCCAAGGGACCGGACCGGCCCGGACGCCCGGAACCCCGGACCCCGCCCACCCGGCCGCACTCAGCTCCGGCGGGCCCAGATGTTCACCCCGTCGGTGGTCTGCGCGAACTCGTCGATCTCCGACAGCTCCGTCTCCGTCAGCTCCGGAGCGCCCAGCGCCGCGATGTTCGCCTCCAGCTGCGCCACGCTGCTCGCCCCGATCAGCGCCGACGTCATCCGCGGATCCCGCAGCACCCAGCCCAGCGCCAGCTGCGCCAGCGACTGACCCCGGCGGGCGGCGATCTCGTTGAGCCCCCGCAGCCGCCGCACCACGTCCTCGGAGAGCAGCCCGGGGTCGAGCGACTTGCCCAGCGAGGCGCGCGAGCCCTCCGGGACGCCGTGCAGGTACTTGTCGGTGAGCAGCCCCTGCGCGAGCGGCGCGAACGAGATGCAGCCCATGCCCTCGCTCTCCAGGGTGTCCAGCAGCCCGTCGTCCTCGGTCCAGCGGTTGATCATCGAGTACGACGGCTGGTGGATCAGCGCCGGAACGCCCAGCCCGCGCAGGATCCGCGCCGCCTCCCGGGTCTGCTCGGAGCTGTACGAGGAGATTCCGGCGTAGAGCGCCTTCCCCTGGCGGACGGCGGACGCGAGGGCGCCCATCGTCTCCTCCAGCGGGGTTTCCGGGTCGAAGCGGTGCGAGTAGAAAATATCGACGTAATCGACGCCCATCCGCTTCAGTGAGGCATCGAGCGAGGAGAGGAGATATTTCCGCGAACCCCATTCGCCGTACGGGCCGGGATGCATCCGATATCCCGCTTTGGTCGAGAGAATGATCTCGTCGCGGTGGTGCCGGAAGTCCTGGGCGAAGATCTTCCCGAAGTTCAGCTCGGCGGATCCGGGCGGCGGACCGTAGTTGTTGGCCAGGTCGAAGTGGGTCACGCCCAGGTCGAAGGCACGGCGCAGGATCGCGCGCTGCGAGGCCAAGGTGCGGTCGTCACCGAAGTTGTGCCAGAGTCCCAGGGAGATGGCCGGAAGTTTCAGGCCGCTGCGCCCGGTGCGCCGGTACTCCATGGAGTCGTAGCGCGAATCCGCGGCGCGGTACGGAGAAGAATCAGTCATGGTCAACTCCCTATCACGGTCCTCACAGACACCTGATGCGGCCATCGACACGCCCGAGACGTAAAGTTATGGCCTTAGGCGACGGGGCGACCGCCAATGGGCACGGAGGGGCTGGTCCACACTCATGCTGCGATCTTCGGGGATGCGTATCCCGTATCCGCAGGCACTGCGGAATCTGGTCTACCGGCTGTATGCACGGCGGGTCGAGGGCCGGCTGGACCACAGCCAGGCGCCCAAGCACATCGGCGTCATCCTCGACGGCAACCGCCGCTGGGCGCGGGCCGACGGCCGGACGCCCGAGCAGGGCCACCAGGCCGGCGCCGCCAAGATCGGCGAAATGCTGGGCTGGTGCGCCGAGACCGATGTCGAGGTGGTCACGCTCTGGCTGCTGTCGACCGACAACCTCGACCGGCCCGAGGCCGAGCTGACGCCGCTGCTCGGCATCATCGAGAACACCGTGCGCGATCTCGCCGCCGACGGCCGCTGGCGCGTCCACCACGTCGGCAACCGCGATCTGCTGCCGTCGGACACCCAGATCGTCCTCAAGCAGGCGGAGGAGGACACCGTCGACAACACCGGCATCCTGGTGAACGTCGCCGTCGGGTACGGCGGGCGCCAGGAGATCGCCGACGCGGTCCGCTCGCTCCTCCTGGAACACGCCGACCGCGGCACCTCCTTCGAGGAGCTGGCCGAGACCGTCGACATCGACCTCATCTCCAAGCACCTCTACACCAGCGGCCAGCCCGATCCGGACCTGGTGATCCGCACCAGCGGCGAGCAGCGGCTGTCCGGATTCATGCTCTGGCAGTCGGCGCACTCCGAGTACTACTTCTGCGAAGTCTTCTGGCCGGCCTTCCGGAAGGTCGACTTCCTGCGCGCGCTCCGCGACTTCGCGGCCCGCAACCGGCGTTACGGCTTCTAGCTCGCCGCATTCCGCTTCCGGCCCGCCTCATCCCGTATGACCGGGTACGTCCCCGCAGCGGACGGCCCGGAACGCCGCCGGCCCCGGATTCTCCCGCGCCCCGGTCACCCCAGGTGGTGACCGGGGCGCGCTCGTACGCGGCGCGCGTCACCCAAGGTTCACCGCCTGTGCGCCCGCGCGCCGGGCATGGGCGGAGCCCAACGCGGGAAGGTTCCTGGCAGGTCGGCGTCCGGAATCAGACACGGGCGCCGTATCTCAGCGGACGGCATGGGGCCGTCCGCCCGGGAGGCCCTTTGCGCATCACGGAGGCCCGTGCGACCCGCACGGACGACGCGGAGGGCCGGTGTTCGGCCCGCGCAGCGCGGCCAGAACCCGGTCCTGTCCCCCGCGACGCCGTCGCACCCCGACCTCATCCGAGGGGGTTCGTCCACCCGTGGTGAACAGCAACAAGCGCCGTGAGAGCGGCCGGCACACCTACGTCCTCGACACCAGCGTCCTGCTGGCCGATCCAGGCGCCATGTCCCGCTTCGACGAGCACGAGGTCGTCCTGCCGGTCGTGGTGGTCACGGAGCTGGAGGCCAAGAGGCACCATCCAGAGCTGGGGTATTTCGCGCGGCAGGCGCTGCGCCTGCTGGACGAGTACCGCGTGCGGTTCGGGCGGCTGGACGCGCCCCTGCCCATCGGCGATCTGGGCGGCACCCTCAGAGTCGAACTCAACCACTCCGACCCGGGGATCCTGCCCGCCGCGTTCTGGAACGGCCACAGCCGCGTCGGCGACAACGACGCACGGATCCTCGCCGTCGCCCGCAACCTCCAGGCCGAGGGGTACGACGTCACGGTCGTCTCGAAGGACCTGCCGATGCGGATCAAGGCGTCGTCCGTCGGGCTGCTCGCCGAGGAGTACCGCGCCGAACTCGCCGTCACCGACTCCGGCTGGACGGGCATGAGCGAGGTCGCCGTCACCGCCGAGCAGGTCGACGCACTCTTCGCCGACGAGGTCGCGCACGTCCCGGAGGCCGACGGGCTGCCCGTCCACACCGGGCTCGTCCTCCAGTCGGAGCGCGGCAAGGCGCTGGGCCGGGTCACCGAGGACGGCGCGGTGCGGCTGGTGCGCGGCGACCGCGAGGCGTTCGGCATCCACGGCCGCAGCGCCGAACAGCGCATCGCCCTGGACCTCCTGCTCGACCAGGAGGTCGGCATCGTCTCCATGGGCGGCCGGGCCGGCACGGGCAAGTCGGCGCTGGCGCTCTGCGCCGGGCTGGAGGCGGTGCTGGAGCGCCGTCAGCACCGCAAGGTGATGGTCTTCCGGCCGCTGTACGCGGTGGGCGGGCAGGAGCTGGGCTATCTGCCGGGCAGCGAGTCCGAGAAGATGAGCCCCTGGGCGCAGGCGGTCTTCGACACGCTCTCCGCGGTGACGAGCAAGGAGGTCATCGAGGAGGTCGTGGAGCGCGGCATGCTGGAGGTGCTGCCGCTCACCCACATCCGCGGCCGGTCGCTGCACGACGCGTTCGTCATCGTCGACGAGGCCCAGTCCCTGGAGCGGAACGTCCTGCTGACGGTGCTCTCCCGGATCGGCGCCAACTCCCGGGTGGTGCTCACGCATGACGTCGCGCAGCGGGACAACCTGCGGGTCGGACGGCACGACGGAGTGGTCGCCGTGGTGGAGAAGCTGAAGGGGCACCCGCTCTTCGCCCACGTCACGCTGACCCGCTCGGAGCGCTCGCCGATCGCCGCGCTGGTGACCGAAATGCTGGAGGACGGGAGCATCTGACCCGGTGTGTACGACGGGACGCCGTCCGGAGAAGCCAAGGAGCTTAGCCGGGCGGCGTTCTGATGCGCGGGAATATCCGGGATTCTCAGGGGGCAAACCGGGTGTGAGCTTTCACACCCGGTGGAGAATTGATTCCCGGTGGCCCCGTCGGGCAGAGTCTGGGTCCTGTCAGGCCCCGCATACGGCACCACCAGCATCCCCAGAGGTGCGGCACCACCCGAACTTCATAGCGAACCGCCGTATGCCGCCCGAGCACCACGCGGACCCCGAGGGGGACGTACCGGGCCCGTGCCTCCCGTGACCAGCCACCCCCGCCGCTCAACAGGGGGCGGAACAAGGGAAGCCAGCGCCAGGGGCACGATTGCGTCCGCGAGGTCACCTATGCGGGCGATGCTGGAAGGAAAACGTGTGAGCCGGATTTCGGTCCGGGGATTCGCCGTGGCCTCCGCCACCGCGGTCACCACCGTCGGCGCCGTTGTCGGCGTCGCTGCAGGCAACCAGCCCGGTCTGGACAACACCCAGGCCGCGGCAGCCGATGCGACGATCGCCGACCTCCCCGCGGGCCAGCAGGCCCAGGTGCAGACGGCTTCCCTGACGCAGCAGGCGGACGACCAGTCCACCCAGGCCGATGCGGCAGCCCTCAAGTCCGCGCAGGAGTCGGCACGCAAGGCCGCCGCGCAGACCGCGCAGGAGAAGAAGGACGCCGCGGACGAGGCGAAGGCCAAGGCCGACGCCGAGGAGCGCAAGAAGAAGCTGGAGGTGTCGCGTTCCGCGACCCGTGACGCCAGCGACTTCGTCGCCAAGGGTTCCTACACGGTTGCTGAGACGCAGGCCATCGCGCGACAGATGGTCCCGGCCGATCAGTTCCAGTGCTTCAGCAACATCGTGAACCACGAGTCCACCTGGAACTACCAGGCCACCAACGCCTCCTCCGGCGCGTACGGTCTCGTCCAGGCGCTCCCCGGCTCCAAGATGGCCTCCGCGGGCGCCGACTGGCAGACCAACCCGGCCACCCAGATCAAGTGGGGCCTGAACTACATGAACAGCCGGTACGGCAGCCCCTGTGGCGCCTGGAGCTTCTGGCAGGCCAACAGCTGGTACTAGGCCGTACCTCGCCGGCCCCCGGCAGTACCGCACGTACACCCGAAACCCCCGACCGCGTCAGCGTCGGGGGTTTCGTGCGTCCCGCACAGGTAACGTCGTCCCGTCAGGTGTGGGGGGCGGGAGGGGAAGAGGAACGACATGTCCAGATTGCCTCAATGGGTCGGTGGCCTCGGCGCCGGTCTGACGCGGCTCGCGCAGCGGCTGGAGGAACAGCGCCGCCGGGCGGAAGCCGCTGCGGCGGCCGAGAGCGCCGTGGCGGCCGAGGACGCGGAGGCGCTGCGGCGTGACGGGAGTCCCCGGCCCCCGGACGGCAGGGCCCCCTCCGGGGCCGCGGGTCCGGAGCCCGAAGGTCCTGCCGCGGGGAAGGAGTCCGCGGAGCCCGTGGCGGAGGCGGCCGCCGGGCCCGCCGCGGCCGCCGGGCCGGAGCCGGTGGCGCCGGCGGTGGCGGCGTCCGGGAGCACCGTGTCGTCGCCCGACGTGGAGGCGGGCCGGGCGGCTGCCTCCGTGCCCGCACCGCCCGCCTACGCACCGGCCGTCGCCGCGCGGCCCGATCCGGCGTCCGCGGTGCCGTGGGGGGTGCGGGTCGCGGCCGAGGCGGGGTGGCGGCTGCTGGTGCTCGCCGGGACGCTCTGGGTGCTGGCCCAGGTCATCACCACGATCGAGCTGGTCGTCCTGGCCTTCGTCGCGGCGCTGCTGATCACCGCGCTGCTGCAGCCGACGGTGGCCTGGCTGCGGCGCCGGGGGCTGCCGCGCGGCTTCGCCACCGCGCTGGCGTTCATCGGCGGCTTCGTGATCATGGGGCTGGTCGGCTGGTTCGTCGTCTGGCAGGTGCAGGCCAACATCGACTCGGTCTCCGACCGGATCCAGGAGGGCATCACCGAGCTGAAGGGCTGGCTGCTCAAGAGCCCGTTCCATGTGACCGAGGGCCAGATCAACAACATCGCCAAGAACCTTCAGGACGCGGTCGGAGCCAACACCGAGGCGATCACCTCCGCCGGTCTGGAGGGCGTCACCGTCGTCCTGGAGGTGTTCACCGGCATCCTGCTGGCGATGTTCACCACGCTCTTCCTGCTCTACGACGGCCGGCGGATCTGGGAGTGGGTGCTGAAGCTGGTGCCGTTCGCCGCCCGGGAGGGCGTGGCGGGCGCCGGGCCGCGTGCCTGGCGGACGCTGACCGCTTATGTGCGCGGCACGGTGCTGGTCGCGATGATCGACGCGTTCTTCATCGGCATCGGGCTGTACTTCCTCAAGGTGCCGCTGGCCGTGCCGCTCGCGGTCTTCATCTTCCTGTTCGCCTTCATCCCGCTGATCGGCGCGGTCGTCTCGGGCGCGCTGGCCTGTGTCGTCGCGCTCGTCACCCAGGGCATGTTCACCGCGCTGATGGTGCTCGCGGTGGTGCTGGCGGTCCAGCAGATCGAGGGCCACATCCTGCAGCCGTTCATCCTGGGCCGGGCGGTCCGGGTCCATCCGCTCGCGGTGATCCTCTCGGTGGCGGCGGGCGGTCTGATCGCCGGGATCGGCGGTGCGGTGGTCGCCGTTCCGCTGGTCGCGGTCACCAACACCGTCGTCGGCTACCTCCGTTCGTACTCCCTGGAACAGGCGGTACGGATGGCGCCGCAGCCGCGCGGGGCCACGGCGATCGGGGTGGCGCCGACGCCGGTGCGACGGCCGCCGGGGGAGTGACCGGCCGCTCCGCAGACGTGCGAAAGCCCCGTGAACCGGTCGGTTCACGGGGCTTTCGCGGTGTGCGCGGGCGGATTACTCCGCCAGGGCGGCCTCGGCGTCGAGGGTGGCGCCGACGGCCTGGAGGACGGCGGCGATCTTGACGGCCTCCTGGATCGTCTCGCGGTCCACACCGGCCTTGCGGAGCACCTGCTCGTGCGAGTCGAGGCACATACCGCAGCCGTTGATGGCCGAGACGGCCAGCGACCACAGCTCGAAGTCGACCTTGTCCACGCCCGGGTTGCCGATGACGTTCATCCGCAGACCGGCGCGCATCGTGCCGTACTCCGGGTCCGACAGCAGGTGCCGGGTCCGGTAGAACACGTTGTTCATCGCCATGATGGCGGCGGCGGACTTGGCGGCCTGGTACGCCTCGGGGGAGAGGTTGGCCTTGGCCTCCGGCTCCAGCTCGCGGAGCACCTTCGGCGAGCGCGAGGCGATCGCGCAGGCCAGGACGGTGCCCCACAGCTGCTGCTGCGGGAGGTCGCTGTTGCCGATGACCGAGCCGAGGTTCAGCTTCAGGTCCTTGGCGAAGTCCGGGACTGCGGACTTCAGTTCATCGAGAGCCATGAGGGATCAGCTCACTCGCCCGAGAGCAGCGCGACCGGGTCGAGGGTCTCGTCGCCCTTGGACCAGTTGCAGGGGCACAGCTCGTCGGTCTGCAGGGCGTCGAGGACCCGCAGGACCTCCTTGGGGTTACGGCCCACGGAACCGGCGGTCACCATCGTGAACTGGATCTCGTTGTTCTGGTCGACGATGAAGACGGCGCGCTGCGCGAAGCCGTCCTCGCCCTCGATGCCGAGGTCACGCATGAGCTCGTGCTTCGAGTCGGCCAGCATCGGGAAGGGCAGGTCGGTCAGGTCCGGGTGGTCCTTGCGCCAGGCGTGGTGCACGAACTCGGAGTCGCCGGAGAAGCCGAGGATCTGGGCGTCACGGTCGGCGAACTCGTCGTTCAGCTTGCCGAAGGCGGCGATCTCGGTGGGGCACACGAAGGTGAAGTCCTTCGGCCACGCGAAGACGATCTTCCACTTGCCTTCGTAGGTCTTGTGGTTGATCTGCTCGAACTCCTTGCCGGACTCGAGCGAAACGCAGGCGGTCAGGTCGAACTCGGGGAACTTGTCACCGACAGTGAGCACGCGCTCTCCTTGCAACACCGGAAGTCCCATTTGGGACGTTCCTTGAGGGTTGGACGGATAGCACAGTGCCATACGGAGCATTGATCAGGGAAATAGCCAGAGTTGTTGATGTTGATTGGGTGGGGTTATCAGTGCTGTTCGGGTGGTGTCTCGTGCCCCGGTGAGCGGTGTCGGGGTGCCGAAAATCGGTTCACGAGGGTGGGGCGTGTCGGGGGGAGGTCGTGCCCGGCGGGTCCGGGCGGGGGCTCCGTAGACTGGAATGTGTTGATCGGAGGTGGTTATCAGTGGCGTCGCCGGCGGGCGGGGGACGGGCGCGGCAGCCGAGCCTGGCGCAGCTGCGGGCGTTCGTCGCGGTCGCCGAGCATCTGCACTTCCGGGAGGCGGCGGCCGAGATCGGGATGAGCCAGCCCGCGCTGTCCGGGGCGGTGTCGGCGCTGGAGGAGACGCTCGGCGTGCAGCTGCTGGAGCGGACCACCCGAAAGGTGCTGCTCTCCACCGCCGGGGAGCGCGTCGCGGCGCGGGCGCGGGCGGTGCTCGCGGCCGTCGGGGAGCTGCTGGAGGAGGCGGAGGCGGCCCGCGCGCCGTTCACCGGGACGCTGCGGCTCGGGGTGATCCCCACCGTCGCGCCGTATCTGCTGCCGACGGTCCTGCGGCTGGTCCACGACACCTACCCCGACCTCGATCTCCAGGTCCACGAGGAGCAGACCGCCTCGCTGCTGGACGGGCTCGGGCACGGGCGGCTCGACCTGCTGCTGCTCGCGGTGCCGCTCGGCGTGCCGCAGATCACCGAACTGCCGCTGTTCGACGAGGACTTCGTCCTGGTCGCGCCGAAGGATCACTGGCTGGGCGGGCGCGGTGACATTCCCCGCGAGGCGCTCAAGGAGCTGGATCTGCTGCTGCTCGACGAGGGGCACTGCCTGCGCGACCAGGCCCTCGACATCTGCCGGGAGGTCGGGCGGGAGGTGGGGGCGCCGGTCACGACCAGCGCGGCGGGCCTGTCGACGCTGGTGCAGCTGGTGGCCGGCGGGCTGGGCGTGACGCTGCTGCCGCGCACCGCGCTGCGCGTGGAGACCGCCCGTAACGACGAGCTGACCACCGGGTACTTCGCCGATCCGGCGCCCGCCCGGCGGATCGCGCTGGCGATGCGCAGCGGCGCGGCGCGCCAGCGCGAGTTCGAGGAGTTCGCGGCGGCGCTGCGGGTGGCGCTGCGGGGGCTGCCGGTGCGGATGGTGGAGACGGGGGCGGAGGCTCCGGCGCCGTAGCGGGGGCGGGCCGGGTCTGGCGCGTCGCCGGTCTGGCCCGGCCCCCGTTCACTCCGTCCGCAGCCCCTCCGGGCGCATCATCCGCCACAGCGGTGGCAGGCTCAGGACCGTCACGAAGAGGATCACGCCGCCGCCGATGCCCGCCATGCCGGCCACCACCGGCCAGTCCACCCGTACCTCGGCGCCGATCATCCGGAGCAGCAGCGTGCCCAGCAGCAGGCCGCAGCTGACCGCGAGCGCCAGTCCGAGCAGGACCGGGACCGCCGTCTGCCACAGGACCGACCAGCTCAGCGAGGAGCGGCGGACGCCGAAGGCGTGGAGGGAGGAGAGGGCGCGGCGGCGTTCGTGGAGCTGTTCCACCGTCGAGATGATCAGGCCCGCGCCGATCAGCAGCAGGGTGACCGCGGCGGCGGCGAACATGCCGTTGCGGACGCCGGAGTAGGCCCGGTCGTGCGGATTGTCCACCGCGGAGGCCTCGTAGAACGTCGGGGTGATCCGCGCCATCGTGGTGCGGATCCGTTCGACGGCGTCGGGGACGGAGCGGTCGAAGCCGACCCGCAGCGCCATGTCGCCCATGCCCAGGCGGCGGATGTCGACGGTGGACGGGGTGGCCAGGATGTCGTAGCGGTGGTCGTCCGGACCGTCGCCGGTGTGCAGCAGCCGGGCCTTGCGGGCGTCGGCGGGGAGCTGCCACGGGTGCGGGGTGAGGCGGTCCTCGGGGACGAACGGCGGGTTGAGGTCCAGGGCGGTGCCCGGCCGTACCGGCCTGGCGCCGGCGCCCTGGGTCACGAAGACGTCGCCGTCGCGGCAGGAGTCCAGCGCGGCCACCCGGCGCAGTTCGGCGCAGCTGCCGATGGCGAGACTCTGGAAGGTGTCGCCGTCGTGCAGGACGCTCACGGTGCCCTCGATGACGCCGTGGGCGTCCGTCGCCCCCGGCGTGGCGCGCACCGCGGCGAGCGCCCGTTCGGTCTGCTGCCAGCTGTCCGCCTGTGTGGTGTAGCCGAGCCGGGGCAGCGCGCCGGAGCGGGCGTACGCCTGGGCGAAGCCGTTCTGCATACCGGTGAAGAGCATGTGGATGGCGATCGCCCCGGCCACCGCGACGGTGATGCCGCTGACCGCGCGGGTCGCCGAACCCCCGGACACCTGGAGCCGGCGGATGGCCAGCTGCCAGGGCACCGGGCCGCCGTGCAGCCGGCCCACCACCGCCTCGACCAGCCACGGCAGCAGCGCCGTGACGCCGAACAGCAGCAGCATCGAACCGACGGCCAGCGTCGCGGTGTTGGCGCCGGTGTCGACCCACCTCTGCTGTCGGAGCAGCGGGACCAGCAGCGCCGCGCCGAGCGCCGGCAGCAGCAGCCGCCACCACAGGCGGCGGCGCGGCGCGGGCCGCCGGTGCACCACGCCGAGCGGATCGACCGTCACCCCGCGCTGCGCGAACAGCGTCACCAGGACCGATATGGCCGGGACGAGGACGGCGATCAGCGCGGCGGGCAGCGGGCCGGGCCGGATGTCGGCGGGGAAGACGTTGATGTCCCACACGGTGATCGACGCGGCGGTCTGCCGGACGGTGAGGAACAGCGCGGTGCCGCCCGCCAGGCCCAGCAGCGAGCCGAACAGCGCCTCCCCGGCGGCGACCCGGCGGGTGGTGGCGATGTCCGAGCCGAGCAGCCGCAGCGCCGCCAGCCGCCGCTCGCGCCGGTCGTTGCCGAACCGCGCGGACGTTCCGATGAAGACCGTCACCGGCGTCAGCAGCGCCACACACGTCATGATCACCAGCAGCGTGCCCTGCGGGGTCAGCGGCCGCGGGGTCCAGCTCTTGCCGAAGTGGTCGATGCGGTACCCGGTGGGCGCGCGCAGCTTCGTGCCGCCCGCGACATAGGTCAGCTCCGCCGGGCCCTGGAGCCCCGCGTCGCCGATGGTGCCGATGACCTTGTACGGGAGCCGCTGCCGCAGCAGGGCGCTGTCCGGTTCGGCCAGCAGCTCCTTGAGCGCCGGGGAGACCCGCATCTCGCCCGGCCCGGGGAGGCGGTCCATGCCGGGCGGCACGGGCGGGTGGTCGCCGTCGGGCTGGACCAGGCGGCCGCGGATCGGCAGCCCGTGGAAGACGGTGTCGGCGTGCGCGTAGCGCACCGTGGTGTCGCCGCGTGGCGGTTCGTACCGCTGGCCGAGGTTCTCGCGGGCTTTCTCGCGGCCGTGCCAGGCGTTGATCAGCGTCGGTGCGGACGCGCTGATCAGCAGCACGGCGACCCCGAGGGCCACGCCGACCGCCGTCAGGGCCGTCCGCGTCCAGCCCTCGCGGCCGCCGCCCGCGGCGAACCGTATCCCCATGAGCAGATCGCGGCACCAGCCCCGCGCCCGGACCGGCACGGGGGCGCCGGGACGACTCACCGCAAGCCCGCCAGCAGGTCCTTCACCTTGCCGTCGCGGACGGTGATCTCGCGGTCGGAGTAGGCGGCGACGCGGGTCTCGTGGGTGACGAGGACGACGGCCGCCTGCGTCTCGCGGGCGGCGTCGGTCAGCAGCGTCATCACGCGTTCGCCGTTGAGGGAGTCGAGGGCGCCGGTCGGCTCGTCCGCGAAGACGACGCGGGGGCGGGTGGCGAGGGCGCGGGCGACGGCGACGCGCTGGCCCTGGCCGCCGGAGACCTCACCGGGGCGCTGCTTGTGCACGTCCTCGACCTCCAGCCGCTCCAGCCACTCCCGCGCCTGCCGCTCGGCCTCCTTGCGGCGGGCGCCGCCCAGGCGGAGCGGCAGGGCGACGTTCTCCAGGCAGGTCAGCTCGGGGACGAGTTGGCCGAATTGGAAGACGAAGCCGAAGTCGGTGCGGCGCAGGGCGCTGCGTTCGGCGTCGCTCATGGCCGTCAGATCACGGTCGCCGTAGTGGACGGTGCCGCGGTCCGGCCGGATGATCCCGGCCAGGCAGTGCAGCAGGGTCGACTTTCCGGAGCCGGACGGGCCGAGGACGGCGACGACCTCGCCGGGGTGGACGGAGAACTCCGCGCCGTCCAGCGCGGGCGTCGCACCGTACGCCTTGTGCAGGTCGCGCGCGGCGAGCAGCGAACCCTCGGGCGTCATTCGTGCACCGTCTGCGCCAGTCCGTCGAGCCGGGCGGCGGTCAGCTCCAGCCAGCGCAGATCCGCCTCCAGGTGGAAGAGCGCATGGTCGCAGATGAGCTGGTCGGCGAGGTCGCCCTGGCGCTTGCGCTCGGTGAGCGAGCGCATCAGCCGCAGATGCTCGGCCCGCTGGGTGTCGAGCAGCTCGGCGGCGTCCCGCCCGGTCATCAGCGCGAGGACGACCTTGGTGTACAGCGTCGACTGGAGGTACGGCTCCGGCTTCTCCGGGCGGCTGAGCCACTGCCCGACGTCCGTGACACCGGCGTCCGTGATCGCGTACCGCTTGCGCTCGGGGCCCGCACCGGCCTCGACGCCGTCCACCTCGACCAGACCGTTCTTCAGCAGCCGGGACATCGTCGAGTAGACCTGCCCGTAGTGCAGCGGACGGTCGTGCCCGAAGTGCTCGTCGAAGGCCCGCTTGAGGTCGTAGCCATGGCGGGGGCCGGACTCCAGGAGGCCCAGCAGCGTATGACCGATTGACATGGCGACCACCTTACGTCGTGGGTGTATCCCGGGTGTATACGCTCGATTCATACGTACCCGCCCGCGTGCGCGCGAACGCCCCGCGCACCCCGGGTGACCAGGGCTTCGCGGGGCGTTCCGGGCGGCGGTGCGCTCACTCCGTCCGCAGGCCGTCCGGGCGCATCAGCCGCCACAGCGACGGCAGGCTCAGCAGCGTGACGAGGAGGACCAGCAGGCCGCCGGCGAGCGGCAGCGGCCAGATGTCCGCCCAGTCGTATCGGGCCCGGCCCGCCATCCGCAGCAGCCCGGAGCCGAGCCCGAGCCCGGCGGCCACCGCCAGGGCCAGCCCCAGCGCGATCGGCACCGCCGTCTGCCACAGCACCGACCAGGCCAGGGTGGAGCGGCGGGTGCCGAAGGCCACCAGCACCGACAGCAGCCGGCGCCGCTCGCGCAGCTGCTCCACGGTGGTGACCAGCAGTCCGGCGGCGACCAGCGCCATCGTCACCGTCGAGCCGAGCAGCAGCCCGGTGTGCACGCTGGCGTACTGGGCGTCGCTCTCGGTGTCGTGCACCGCGTTGACGTCCACCTCGGGCCCGAGCGCGGCGGCCGTGTTGCGGACGTACTCCTCGGCGTCGGGCACCCCGGGGTCGGTCCGGATCAGGACGTGCCCGTACGGGCGGTGGAGCCGGCTGGGGTCGAGGGCGCCGGGGGTGGCGAGGACGCCGAGCGAGAGGCGGCCCGTCGGGTCCTTGCGGGCGCTGACCTCGCGGGTGTGCTCCGGGAGGGTCCACCGGCGGGACGTGCCGGTCGGCCTGCCGGTCTCCTCGTCGGCGTTGAGCAGGACCTGGCCGCCGGGGCGGGCGGTGGCGCGGACCGCCTCGGCGTCGACCGCCAGGCCGCCGTTGACGGCGAGGAAGACGTCGCCGTCGCGGCAGGGGCCGGTGTGCGCCACCTCGCGGAGCGCGGCGCAGTCGCCGACGGTCAGCGGGGAGGAGGGCGGGGAGTCCTCGCCCTTGCGCGGCGGACCGGACCGGGTCACGTGCGCCGTGATCAGCGGGCGGCTGGTGCGGACCCCCTCGGTCCGCGCGAGCCGCGCGGCGTCCCGTCGGAGGGCGGCGCCGGTGGACTCCGGCAGCTCCACGGAGAGCTGGGCGCGGCTGGAATCCTGTCCGGTGCGCCGGACGAAGTCGCTCTGGAGCGCGGAGACCAGCAGTTGCAGCGCCAGCGCCCCGGCCACCGCGACGCAGATGCCGCTGACCGCGCGGGCCGCGGAGCCGCCGCTCAACTGGAGCCGGCGGACGGCGAGCTGCCAGGCGACGGGCCCGCGGCCGAGCCGCCGCACGGCCGCCTCGATCGCCCAGGGCAGCAGCGCCGTGACGCCGCACAGCGTCAGCGCCGCGCCCACCGCGGCCACGTAGGCGCGGGCGCCGCCCGCCCGCAGGTCGACCGGCCCGCCGAGCAGCAGCAGCGCCGGGCCGCCGATCAGCAGCGGCAGCCGCCACCACAGCCGCCGGCGGCGGGCCGTACGGCCGCGGACCACACCGAGCGGTTCGATGGCGACGCCGCGCAGCGTGACGAGGGTGACGACGAGGGCGGCGGCCGGGACGGCCACCGCGATCAGCGCGGCGAGCGCCGGGAGCGGCGTCACGTCGGAGGGGAAGGCGTTGATGTCGTAGAGGGTGACGGAGCCCGCGTACGCGCGGCAGACCAGGAACAGCGCGGTGCCCAGGGCCAGTCCGCACAGCGCGCCGAAGAGCGCCTCGCCCGCGGCGATCCGGCGGGTGGTGGCGAGGTCCGCGCCGACCAGCCGGAGCGCGGCCAGCCGCCGGTCGCGGCGCTCGCCGCCGAACCGGATCGCGGTGGCGATGAAGACGGCCACCGGCATCAGCAGCACCACGCACGCGATGACGATCAGCATCAGCAGCAGCGGGCTCATCGGCGCCCCGGGATCGTCGGCGCCGAAGCGGTCCAGCCGGAACCCGGAGGTCTCCGCGATGGGGACGTCGCTGGTCAGGTAGTACGCCAGCTCCTTCGGGCCGACCAGTCCGGAATCGGCGATGGTGCCGGTGATCTCGTACGGCAGCCGCTCGCGCAGCAGGGCGCCGTCGGGGGAGGCGAGCAGAGTGCGCAGGGCGGGGGAGACCGCCATGGTGCCGGGGCGCGGGTAGGCGCCGATGCCCGGCGGGAGCGGGGCGTCGGGTCCGTCGGGGCGCAGCCGGAGGCCGAAGAGCCGCTCGCCGCGGTAGGCGGTCGTGTCCTGGGCGGCGACGACGGTGCGGGCGGAGGCGGGCGGCGGCTCCGCGCCGTTGAGGATCTGCCGGGCCATGGCCCGTTCGTTGCGGCCCTCCATGAGGTGCGGCACCGACGCGGCGCCGAGCAGCAGCAGGACGCCGAGGCCGACGCCGACGGCGGTCAGCAGCGTCCGGGTCCAGCCCTCGCGGCCCCCGGCGGCGGCGAACCGCAGCCCCATGCCGAGGTCGCGGAGCCATACGGAGAGCCCGCGCGGTGGGGCTGGCGGCCGGTGCGGTGGGTGCGTCATGCGGGCACCGTCTCCCTGACCTTGCCGTCGCGGACGACGACCGCGCGGTCGGAGTAGGCGGCGACGCGGGTCTCGTGGGTGACGAGGACGACGGCCGCCCGGGTGTCGCGGGCGGCGTCGGTGAGCAGGCCCATGACGCGTTCGCCGTTGAGGGAGTCCAGGGCGCCGGTCGGTTCGTCCGCGAACAGGACGCGGGGGCGGGTGGCGAGGGCGCGGGCGACGGCGACGCGCTGGCCCTGGCCGCCGGAGACCTCACCGGGACGGCGGTCGGCGACGGAGTCCACCTCCAGCCGCTCCAGCCAGCCGCGCGCCTCGGCCTCGGCCGTCCTGCGGGCCGCACCGGCCAGCCGCATCGGCAGGGCGACGTTCTCCAGGCAGGTGAGTTCGGGGACGAGTTGGCCGAACTGGAAGACGAAGCCGAAGTCGGTGCGGCGCAGGGCGCTGCGTTCGGCGTCGTTCATGGCCGTCAGGTCGCGGTCGCCGTAGTGGACGGTGCCGCGGTCGGGTCGGATGATTCCGGCGAGGCAGTGCAGGAGTGTGGATTTTCCCGAGCCGGAGGGGCCGAGGACGGCGACGACCTCGCCGGGGTGGACGGAGAACTCCGCGCCGTCCAGCGCGGGCGTCGCACCGTACGCCTTGTACAGGCCACCGGCGTGGAGCAATGAGCCGGGCGGGGTCATGGGCGGGCCTCCGGGGGTGCGGGCAGGGGACGTCCTTGGGGCATGCGGCGCACTCTACACGAGGTGTATACATCGCGTGTATAGAGCGGTTCCGGCAGTCGGAGCCGCTTCCCGCCTCGGCCCGGGGCCGCGTCCGGCCCGGTGCCCCGCGGCTCGCGCCCGGCGGCAGCTCGCGGCCCGTTCGGACGGCCGGCCGGTCTCGCATCCGGTGCCGCGCCCCGCCAGGTCAGTCCGCTCAGCCCGCCGTCCCGTCCGCCCCCGGCGCCTTCGGTGGCCGGCCGCGCCGCGGCATGCCGCCCGTCCCGCGCGGCAGCCGGCCCGCGTCCGCCAGCGCCTTCCGCAGCAGGAACTCGATCTGGGCGTTGGTGCTGCGGAGTTCGTCGCCGGCCCAGCGGGCCAGTGCGTCGTGGACCAGCGGGTCCAGCCGCAGCAGCACCTGCTTGCGCTGCTGCGGCCGTCGCGCGGGTTTGCGGGCGCCGCCGCCCGCTCCCTCGGGGCTCTCGTCGCTCACTGGTAGAGCGAGCCCGTGTTCAGCACCGGCTGGGCGGCCCGGTCACCGCACAGCACCACCATCAGATTGCCGACCATGGACGCCTTGCGCTCCTCGTCCAGCTCGACGATGCCCTGCTCGCTGATGCGCACCAGCGCCTGCTCGACCATGCCGACCGCGCCCTCCACGATCTGCTGCCGCGCCGCGACCACCGCGCCCGCCTGCTGCCGCTGGAGCATCGCCGAGGCGATCTCGGGCGCGTAGGCGAGGTGGCTGAAGCGGGACTCGATGATCCGCACGCCGGCCGCCTGCACCCGGGCGGTCAGCTCGGCGGCGAGCTTCTCGGTGATCTCCTCGGCGTTGCCGCGCAGCGACAGCGCGTCCTCGTCGTGCGCGTCGTAGGGGTACTCGATCGCGATGTGGCGGACCGCCGCCTCGGTCTGGGTCGAGACGAACTCCAGGAAGTCGTCCACCTCGAAGAGCGCCTGCGCGGTGTCCTCGACCTGCCAGACGACGATCGACGCCAGCTCGATCGGATTGCCGTACGCGTCGTTGACCTTCAGCACCGCCGTCTCGTGGTTCCGCACCCGGGTGGAGATCTTCCGGGCGCTGGTCAGCGGGTTGACCCAGCGCAGGCCGTCGGTGCGGATGGTGCCGACGTACCGGCCGAAGAGCTGGATCACCCGCGCCTCGCCCGGCGCCACCATCTTCACGCCGGTCATGCAGAAGATCGAGGTCAGCAGCGTCAGGATGCCGACGATGATCAGCGCGGCGGCGAGCCCGGAGCCGCCGTGCGAACCGGCGATCCCGCCGCCGATGATCATCGCGATGCCGAGGAAGACGCCGAGCGTGGTCAGCAGCAGTGCCAGGCCGCCCGGAATGCTGTGCGCGGCCTTCTCGCGGACCTGCGGGGCGGGCATCTCGGGCGCGTCGGCGAGCGGCGCGTCGCCTCTGGGCGCGGTGGCGGGTGTGGTCTCGGACATGGAAGCCCCGTTTCTCGTGACGCGCCCGGAACGCCGGACGCGGGGCCGGTGGCGCGCCCGGGCGGTCCCCGGCACGATCTCACCGACTCATCAAAGTGATATCACTTTAACTCCTCGGTCCGGCCACCGCGCAACCCCGTCCGCGGTTCCGTCGCACCAGGTGCTCTTTGTCACGTACGAAAAGCCCTTGATCGATGAGCATTTGCGGGCAGATGCGGTGTTAGCTTCAACAGCTGACCCAGCGGGGGGCGGTACGACGAAAGTGACAGGAGCCATGGGCCGAGCGGACGCGACACGAACGCGGCAGGGGAGCCGCGGGGACGGGCCCCGAGGCCCGAAGGGCCGGATACGCCGCCTCTTCACCTGGAAGAAGATGCTCGGCACCTTCTTCGGGATATGCCTGCTCGGCATAGCGGGCGCCGTCGGCCTGTACTTCTACGTCGACGTCCCCGCTGCGGGCACCGAACTCGCCACCGCGCAGAGCAACGTCTACAAGTACGCCGACGGCAAGGTCCTCGCCCGCACCGGCAAGCTGAACCGCGAGAGCGTGCCGCTCAGCAAGGTGCCCCTGAAGGTGCAGCACGCCTTCGTCGCCGCCGAGAACAAGACGTTCTACGACGACTCCGGCATCGACCTCAAGGGCACCTTCCGCGGCATCTTCAAGACCCTCCAGGGCGAGGGCAAGCAGGGTGGCTCCACGATCACCCAGCAGTACGTCAAGAACTACTACCTCTCCCAGGAGCAGACGGTCTCCCGCAAGCTCCAGGAGATCGTGATCTCCCTCAAGGTGGACGCCGAGAAGGGCAAGTCGGAGATCCTCGACGGCTACCTCAACACCAGCTACTACGGGCGCGGCGCCTACGGCATCCAGGCCGCCGCCCAGGCGTACTACCGCAAGGACGCAAGCCAGCTCACCGTCTCCCAGGGCGCCTACCTCGCCTCGCTGCTCCAGGCCCCCAACCAGTACGACTGGGCGCTTGCCACCCCCGACGGCAAGAAGCGCGCCAAGGCCCGCTGGGCCTACACCCTCGACAACATGGTCGAGATGAAGTGGCTCTCCCAGGCCGAGCGGGACCAGCAGAAGTTCGACGTCCCGAAGGACCCCAAGCCCCAGGAGGGGCTGACCGGCCGCACCGGCTACCTCGTCAAGGCGGCCAAGGACGAACTCTTCGCCCACGGCGTCGACGAGAAGAAGTTCGAGCTGGGCGGCTGGACCGTCACCCTCGGCATCGAGAAGGACAAGCAGCTCGCCCTGGAGAAGGCGGTCAAGGACAAGCTCACCCGCGACCTCGACCCCAAGCTGCGCGAGGCCGACCGCAACGCCCAGCTGGGCGCCGCCTCCGTCGACCCGAGCACCGGCCACATCGTCGCGATGTACGGCGGCGCCGGGTACACCCAGCACTACATCAACAACGCGACGCGCCAGGACTACCAGCCGGCCTCCACCTTCAAGCCGCTGATCCTCGCCACCGCCCTGGAGAACCACGCCACCACCCAGGACGGCCGGCCGATCACGCCCGACACCGTCTACGACGGCACCAGCCGCCGCCCGGTCGTCGGCGGCACCGCCCCCTTCGCGCCGCCCAACGAGGACCAGCGCAGCTACGGCAACATCACCGTCCAAAAGGCGATGAACAACTCCGTCAACTCGGTGTTCGCGCAGATGGGCGCCGACGTCGGCCTCGACAGCCTGAAGAAGACCGCGACCTCGCTGGGCATGAACGGCGCCCGGATGGACGTCCAGCCCGCCATGACCCTCGGCTCCATGGGCGCCAGCCCCGTGCAGATGGCCGGCGTCTACGCGACCTTCGACAACCACGGCCGCAAGGTCACCCCGACCCTGGTCACCAAGGCCGAGCACGCCAGCGACCCGGAGCCGGACCTGCCCGACCCGATCGGCGACCAGGTGCTCAGCCGCAAGACCGCCGACACCGTCACCTCCGTGCTGCGCGGCGTGGTCGACGACGGTACGGCCACGGCGGTGCAGGACACCTCGTACCAGGCGGCGGGCAAGACCGGCACCTCCGACGACAACAAGTCGGCGTGGTTCGTCGGCTACACGCCCAAGCTGGTCACCGCCGTCGGCATGTTCGGTGAGGCCGAGGGCGGCAAGCAGGTCACCCTCCGCGGCGCCGGTGGGGGCGGCCGGGTCAACGGCGGCGGCTACCCGGCGCAGGTCTGGGCCGCCTACAACGCGGCGGCGCTCGGCGCCGGCGCCGGTGCCACCTTCGACCTGGACGCCGACTCGGGCATGGGCGTGGCCCCGCCGCCCCCGACCAACACCCCCACGGCCCCGTCGGAGACGCCCTCGGACACCCCGACCGAGACGCAGAGCCCGTCGGACACCCCGTCCCACGACCCGACGCCGACCGACTCCGGCGCCCCGACGCCCACCGACACCGGCTCGGCGCCGACCGACCCCGGCACCGGCGACCCGAACGGCGGCACCACCGGCGGCCCGGGCGGCGGCAACGGCGGCCAGGGCACCGGCGGCAACAACGGCACCGGCGGCGGCAACGGCGCCGGCGGCACCACCGACGGCCTCACCGGGCTGAACTGAGCTGAGCTGGGCTGAACTGACCGGCCCTCACGCACGGCCGCGGCCCCCGACCCGTACCCACGGGCCGGGGGCCGCGGCCGTGCGGTGGCGCGGGTCAGCCGCCGTTGACCTTCTTCGCGATCCGGTCGCCGAGGTCCTTGTCGACGTTGCGCCAGTACTGGAACGCCCGCTCCTGCACCGGCTTGCTCACCCCGTTGCTCAGATGCCCGGCGACATTGCTCACCAGCCGGTCGCGCGCCGCGTCGTCCAGCACCTTGCGGACCAGCGTCCCCGGCTGCCCGAAGTCGTCGTCCTCCCGGCGCTTGGTGTACGCCTCCCGGACCAGCTCACCGGCGCTCTCCCAGCCCACCGGGTCCTTGCCCTCCTGCGCGGGCGCCGACGGCCCCCCGTACGAGTTCGGCGCGTAGGGCCGGGCCGCCCGCGACGGATCGAACCGCATCGGGCCGTCCTTGGCGTACGAGTGGACCGGGACGTGCGCCCGGTTCGGCGGCAGCTGGGCGTAGTTCGGGCCGATCCGGTACCGGTGCGTGTCCGGGTACGAGAACAGCCGCCCCAGCAGCATCTTGTCCGGCGACGGGCCGATGCCCGGCACGAGGTTCGACGGCTCGAACGCCGCCTGCTCGATGTGGATGAAGTAGTCCTCCGGGTTCCGGTTCAGCGTCATCCGCCCGACCTCGATCAGCGGGTAGTCGCCGTGCGGCCACACCTTCGTCAGATCGAACGGGTTGAACCGGTAGTCCGGCGCGTCGTCGAACGGCATGACCTGCACATACAGCGTCCACGACGGGGCGTTGCCGCTCTCGATCGCATCGTGGAGGTCGCGGCGGTGGATGTCGGCGTCCTCACCGGCGAGCCGGTCCGCGTCCGCCTGGGTGAGGAAGTCGATGCCCTGGTCGGTCTTGAAGTGGTACTTGATCCAGAACTTCTCCCCTCCGGCGTTGACCCACATGTACGTGTGCGAGCCGTAGCCGTTCATGTGCCGGTACGTCTTGGGGATGCCGCGGTCGCCCATCAGCCAGGTGACCATGTGCGCGGACTCCGGCTGCAGCGTCCAGAAGTCCCACTGCATGTCGTTGTCGCGCAGCCCGTTGTCGGGACGGCGCTTCTGCGAGCGGATGAAGTCCTGGAACTTGATCGTGTCGCGGACGAAGAACACCGGGGTGTTGTTGCCGACCAGGTCGTAGTTGCCCTGCTCGGTGTAGAACTTCAGGGCGAAACCGCGCGGGTCGCGCCAGGTGTCGGGGGAGCCCTGCTCACCGGCGACGGTCGAGAAGCGGGCCAGCATCTCGGTCGTCTTGCCCGGCTGGAAGAGATCCGCCCTGGTGAACTGGCTGACGTCGTTGGTGACCTTGAAGGTGCCGTACGCGCCGCTGCCCTTGGCGTGCACCACCCGCTCGGGGACCCGCTCCCGGTTGAAGAGGGCCATCTTCTCGATCAGATAGTGGTCGTGCAGCGCGATCGGGCCGTCGGGGCCGATGGTCAGCGAGTTCTCGTCGCTCTCGACGGGGATGCCGACGTTGTTCGTCGTGTGCGGGACGTTCTGCGCGGGGCTGGACATGGAGGAGCGCCTCCGTTTCGGCGGGGAGGAAGGGGCGGAGTGGGGGGTCAGTCAGTCCCTTTTGTCCACCCAAGCAGTCAACGCCGCCGACGGCATGTCGGCAACCCTGGCCCGGCGGCCCCGCACGCGGCGCACCCGCACGGACGAAGGCCCCGCCCGGCTGCCCGGACGGGGCCTTCGTTTCGCCGGACGCACCACGCGTCCGGCCGGGTGATCAGCGCGGACCGGCGCCCGGCGGCATCGACAGCTCGAACCAGACGACCTTGCCCATGCTCAGCCGGGTGGCGCCCCAGCGCCGCGCCATGCGGTTGACGAGATACAGGCCGCGCCCGCCCTCGTCCGACGGGCGCGCCTGACGCAGCCGCGGCAGCTGCGGGACGTCGTCGCCGACCTCGCAGCGCAGCACGTCGGTGCGCAGCAGCCGCAGCGTCACCGGCCGCTCCGCATACCGCACCGCATTGGTGACCACCTCGCTGACCAGCAGCTCCACCTGATCCGTCAGCTCCTCCAGACCCCAGCGCGACAGCGCCCGCCGGGCCAGCCGGCGCGCCTGCCCCGCCGTCTGAGCCTTCGGATCGAGATACCAGTACGCGACATCGCTGGGCGCTATCCCGTCGAATCTCGCCGCCAGCAACGCGATGTCGTCGTCGCGGTCGCCGGGCCCGAGCATGTCCAGCACCTCGTCGCAGAGCGGCTCCAGCGGCGGCGGGTTCGGGCCCGTCAGCCGCGCCGTCTCCGCCAGCCGCTCCCGCAGCTGCTCGATGCCGGTCCACACGTCCCGGATCCGCGACTCGACCAGACCGTCGGTGTAGAGCACCAGCGTGGCACCGGCCGGGGCGTCCAGCTCCACCGCCTCGAAGTCCACGCCACCGACGCCGATCGGCGCGCCCGCCGGGACCCGCAGCACCTCCGCCCGGCCGCCGCGGTGCAGCATGACGGGCGGCGGATGACCCGCGTTCGCCACGATGATGCGGTGCGCCACCGGGTCGTACACCGCGTACAGGCAGGTCGCCATGCGGTCCGAACCCAGCCGCTGCGCCTGCTCGTCGAGGTGGTGCAGCACCTCCTGCGGCGGCAGATCCAGACCGGCCAGCGTCTGTGCCGTCGTCCGCAGCTGCCCCATGATCGCCGCCGAGGTCATCGAATGCCCCATGACATCCCCGACGACCAGCGCCACCCGGCTGCCCGGCAGCGGGATCGCGTCGTACCAGTCGCCGCCCACCCGCGCCGTCTCCGCCGCGGGCAGATAGCGGCTCGCCAGGCGGACGCCGGTCGGCTGCGGCAGCGAGTCCGGCAGCATCGTGCGCTGCAGCGCGTCGGCGATGTACGCCTCGCGGCCGTAGAACACCGCCTTGTCCACCCCGAGCGCGGTGTGCGTCGCCAGCTGCGCCGCGACCAGCAGGTCGTCGCCCTCGAACGCCGGACGGTCCGGGCGGCGCAGGAACACCGCCGCGCCGATCACCCGGCGGCGGCCGCGCAGCGGCGCCAGGATCACCCGGCGCCCACCCGGCAGCTGGGTGTCGTCGCCCAGCAGCTCCGGCAGCGCCGTCCGCGCCGCCGGGACGTCGCCGAACAGCGGCCGCACCCCGCGCAGCACCTCCGCCAGCGGCCCGCCGGTCAGCACCTCGGCCAGCTCGGCGGCGCTGCCGCCCATCGCCGGGCCGAGATCCGGCTGCGCGGGCAGCACCGGCAGCCGGATGCCGTTGGTGTCCGGCTCCGCCGGGATCCGGTCGGTACGGCGCAGCCGCAGCACCATCGGCTCGGCCGGCCGCTCGTCGCCCACCGGCAGCGGATCGCGCAGATACACCAGGATCGCGTCGGCGAAGGTCGGGACCGTCGCCCGGCAGAGGCCCAGCACGATCTCGTCGAGATCGATACCGCGGGCGATCCGCCGGGTGGCCGCGCCGATGAACCGCAGCCGGTCACCGCCCGCCTGCCGGGCGGCCGCCGCCTCGTCGCTCTCGCCCGGATGGTCCGCCCGCGCCGGAGGCACCGGCGCCGCACCGCCCGCCGGAGCCGTGGGCGGCGGCACGAACGCGCCGGACGGGGCGCCGTCACCCGGCGGCCGCGACCGGCCGCCCTCCCGTGGCCGCCCGATGCCCTCGGCCGGGACGTGGCCGGTGCCCGGCCGCGGCTCACCGGGGCGCGGCTCGCCCTGCTCCGGCGGCTGTGCCCCGCCGACCGCGCCGCGCGCCGCCAGACCGTCGTCGTACGGGGCGTGCCCGCCGGCCGTACGGGGACGGCCGTGGCCCGCGACCGGCTCGCCGCTGCCCGGCCCGGCACCGGCCGTGACCAGCGGGACGTCCGGCGACGCGGCAGCCGCGCCGTTCTCACCGCGCACGGCGAAACCGGCCCCGGGCAGCGGTGCGAAGCCCGCCGCCCCCGGCTGCTGGAGGGCGCTGCGCGGATCCGGCACCCCGCCGAGCGGCGAGGAGCCCGGGCCCCGCGCAGGGGACGCCGAAGGAGCGGCAGGCGAGGCCGGCTGCCGCAGGTGGTGGGAGGTTGGGTGCTCCGTCACGCGTGGGATTCCATCCGTCCGGGGCTGCGCGCCCGACGCGCCGCGTGTCAAGGGCGCCGGTGCGACGCGCCTGACCCGCTGCGTCTCAAGCGCGTCGCAGGTGCAGAAAGAGCTGGATCTCAGGTGGTACGTCCGTACTGGCCGGGGCGTACGCGTAGGAATCCTCCCCGGCGATGTCGAAACCCGCGTCGTGCACGACACGGCGCAGATCCTCACGCAGGAAACCCGATACCCGGATCGAGTTGCCCAGGAACGGGATCGTGAAGTCGTCCACATCGGCCTCGACCATGGACAGGGCCATCACCCCACCCGGCCGTAGCAGATCATGCAGCATCCGCAGCGCATAGGGAATCTCCGCGCGCGGCAGCATCAGCAGGGTGAAGTACGCCGTGATCCCGTCGAACGACCCGGGGCCGCCCAGCAGGCCGTTCCGCAGCTCCGCGACGTCCATCGCGTGGAACTCCGCCCCGGGGACGTTCTCCCCGGACAGCTTGACCATCGCGGGCGAGAGGTCGATGCCCACGACCCGGTGGCCCGCCTCGGCGAGCTGACGGGAGGTGGGCAGCCCGGTGCCGCAGCCGACGTCCAGCACCCGCGAGCCGGGCGGCAGTTCACCGGCCAGCCACGCGGCGGACGACACCTGTCCGTCCTTGTGCGGGAACGCTTCGTCGTAGCGGTCGCCGATCGCGTCGAACGCCTCGGCCTGACCCGCCCGGTCCAGAGCTAACCGGTTCAGGCCCTCGTACTCGTCGTAGCTGTCAGCGCTCACGACCTCGCCTCTCCTGCGCCCGCGGTCAAGTTCTGTTGTGATTGGTGGAGTTGCGCCTGTGCAGTCTCGCGGAGGACGATCCTACGGTTCGTGGCCCAGGGCGCAGCAAGGGGGCTCGGCACCCCGTTCGCCGAGCGACCGGAGGAGTTGCCCCTGGAGGGCGTCCGCGGACTCCCGCCTGGCGCCCTCCGGGCGGACGACGGGACTCTGCGGACGTCCCCCAGGCGCGTCTTTCCACCCTTCGCCCCGTTCACTCGCCCGACCCCGCCTTTCCTGACTTCGCCCGCTCACTACCGCAAACGCTCCGGGACACGGTCCCAGTCCGCCGGCAGGGACGGCAGCTCCCACGCCGGATCGGGCCGCCACTCCTCCCAGCCGTCCCGGAACGGTGCGCCCCACGCGGCGATCCGCTCCACCGCCGCCCGGCCCGCGGCCCGCACCCGGGCCGCCTGCGCCGGTGGCATCAGCCCGTCCCGCTGCGCCTGGCCGAACTCGTCCTCGTCCCGCCACTCCCAGCTGCGGTCCGGGTAGACGCACAGATCGAGGAAGTGGTCCTGTGAATCGATGCCGCCCGCCCAGCGGACGCGCGGCTCCTCCAGATTCACGTACCAGTTCTTGAACCGCCACTCGCGCTCCCAGAACAGCCACACCGACCACGGCTCGCCGGGCCGCGCCAGCTTCAGCACGCCGGTGCCGAACCAGCGGTCGTAGGAGATCCGCCGCGGCTTGGTGTACCGCGTCGCCAGCGGCTCGCGGTGCACCGCGGTGCCGTCGGCCATCACCGGCTTCACACAGGCGGTGCCCGGCGCCATCCACACGGCCAGCAGGTCCTCGGTGTCCCGGACCACGGTCACCGGGCGGCAGATGTGGAAGCGCGCGCCGTCGGCGTTGTCGCGGTAGCGCCACAGGATGTGTGTGCCGGGCGCCCACCGCGCGGCCGGAACCGCCGCCCGTCGCGGCCCGGGAGCCCCGTGCCCGGCCGGCGCGCCCGCCGTGGTCCCCGCCCTCTCCGCTGTCATGGCCAGATCTTAGGGCCTGCCGCGGCCCCTGCGCCGTCCGCCCGGGAGGTCTCGCGGGGGACGGCGCGGGGGCGGGCCGCGAGGGCACCGGCGTACGCCCTGACGTGGGAGGCCCGCGGCGTCACGGGTGCGTCATCCGCAACACGTCGAGCGCCTCGTCGAGCTGTGCGGCCGTCAGCAGCCCGTGCTCCACGTAGCCGCCCTCGTCGACGACCTGACGGATCGTCTTGCGTTCCGCGAGCGCCTTCTTGGCGACCTTCGCCGCCTCCTCGTACCCGAGGTACTTGTTGAGCGGGGTGACCACCGACGGCGAGGACTCGGCGTACTCGCGGGCGCGTTCGGCGTGGGCGGTGATGCCGTCGATGGTGCGGTCGGCGAGCAGCCGGGCGACGTTGGCCAGCAGCCGGACGGACTCCAGGACGTTCTTGGCGATGACCGGGAGCATGACGTTCAGCTCGAAGTTTCCGGCCGCGCCGGCCGCGGCGACCGTCGCGTCGGCGCCGGTGACCTGCGCGGCGACCATCAGCACCGCCTCCGGGATCACCGGGTTGACCTTGCCCGGCATGATCGAGGAGCCGGGCTGGAGATCGGGCAGGGCGATCTCGGCGAGGCCGGTGCGCGGCCCGGAGGCCATCCAGCGCAGATCGTTGGCGATCTTCGTCAGGCCGACCGCGACGGTCCGCAGCTGGCCGCTGATCTCCACCACGCCGTCGCGCGCGCCCTGCGCCTCGAAGTGGTTGCGCGCCTCGGTGAGCGGCAGCCCCGTGGCGCGGGCGACCCGCTCGATCACCGCGGCGGAGAAGCCGGGCGGGGTGTTGATGCCGGTGCCCACCGCCGTGCCGCCGAGCGGGAGTTCGGCGAGCCGGGGCAGCGAGGCGCGCAGCCGTTCGACGCCGTACCGTACCTGCGCGGCGTATCCGCCGAACTCCTGCCCGAGCGTCACCGGCGTCGCGTCCATCAGGTGCGTCCGCCCGGACTTCACCACCTCGGCGAACTCCGCCGCCTTGCGCTCCAGGGCGGCCGCGAGGTGGTCGAGCGCCGGGATCAGATCGCGGGTGACCGCCGCCGTCGCCGCGATGTGGATCGACGACGGGAAGACGTCGTTGGACGACTGGCTGGCGTTGACCTCGTCGTTGGGGTGGACGTCCCGGCCCAGCCGCTCGCTCGCCAGCGTCGCGATGACCTCGTTGGCGTTCATGTTGGACGAGGTGCCGGAGCCGGTCTGGAAGACGTCGACGGGGAAGTGGTCGTCCCACCGGCCCGCCGCGACCTCCTCCGCCGCCTCCGTCACGGCCCGCGCCACCTCGGCGTCGAGCACCCCCAACTCGGCGTTGACCTCGGCCGCGGCGGCCTTGATCCGCGCCAGCGCCTCGATGTGGGCGCGCTCCAGCCGCTGGCCGGAGACCGGGAAGTTCTCCACCGCCCGCTGGGTCTGCGCCCGCCACTTCGCGTGCGCGGGCACCCGCACCTCACCCATGGAGTCGTGCTCGATGCGGTACTCCGCGCCCGTCGTGCCGTCCTGCCGTGCCGTCCTGTCGTTCACTTCGCCACCTCCGACCGGCACAGCGTCCGGCGGCCCCGCGGTGTTCCCGAGACGCTGAGTTACCACGGGTAATGCCCCGTGCGGCCTACGTTTCCGGCGCCCCCCGGGGAGCGCCGGAAAAAACGGCCGCGGCGGCCGCCCGGCTCAGTGCGCGATGCCGTCGATCAGCTCGCGGGCGCCCTGCCGCAGCAGCGCCACCGCCACCGACGTGCCCAGCGTCGCCGGATCCAGCCGCCCGGCCCACTCGTGGGCGTTGAGGACCGTCTTGCCGTCGGGCGTGAACACGCAGGCGCGCAGCGACAGATCGCCGCCGCGCTCGGCGCGGGCGTACCCGGCGATCGGGGAGTTGCAGTGCCCCTGGAGGACGTGGAGGAACATCCGCTCCGCCGTCGCCTCCCGGTGCGCCGCCGGGTCGCCGAGCGGGCTGATGGCGTCGATCAGCTCGGTGTCGCCCTCGCGGCACTGGAGCGCCAGGATCCCGGCGCCGATCGGCGGGCACATCACGTCCGTGGACAGCACCTCGGTGATCACGTCCGGGCGGCCGATGCGCTCCAGACCGGCGACCGCGAGCAGCAGCGCATCGGCGTCGCCCGCGGCCAGCTTCTCCATCCGGCGGTTGGCGTTGCCGCGCATCGGCACGCACTCCAGATGCGGGTGCGAGGCGGCCAGCTGCGCCCGGCGGCGCACCGAGGAGGTGCCGATACGGGTCCCGGCGGGCAGCTCGTCCAGGGTGAGCCCACCGGGGTGGACGAGGGCGTCGCGCACGTCGTCCCGCTTGAGGAACGCGGCGAACGCCGTCCCGGCGGGCAGCGGACGGTCGGCGGGCACGTCCTTGACGCAGTGCACCGCCAGATCGGCCTCACCGGCCAGCAGCGCCGCGTCGACCTCCTTGGTGAACGCGCCCTTGCCTTCGACCAGCGACAGATCGCCCAGCCACTTGTCGCCGGTGGTCTTCACGGGGACGACCTCGGTGCGCACCCCCGGATGGAGCGCGGTCAGCTCGGCGCGTACCCGCTCCACCTGGGCGAGCGCCATCGGCGAGTCACGGGAGACGATTCGGATCAACTCAGGGGCGGACATGGCTCCACGATAGGCCGTCGGCCTCGGAGGCCGAACGGCGGCGGGCCGCGGATCCCGTACGGGGTCGGGACCGGTGCTCCGTACGGGTCCGGGGCGTGTCCCGTACGGGTCCGGTCGCGTCGCCCGGGGTGTCGCCCGGGGTGTCGTCCCGGCGCGCGGGGGCGCCCCCGCGCGCCGGTACCCCGCGCCCGTGCCGCGCGGCGGTCAGCGCAGCGCCGCGGCCCGCCTGCGGAGTTCGGCGTGCAGCCCGCCGTGCACCTCGGCCGGGGGCAGCCACTCCTTGCGGAGCTTGGCGATGCAGGTGTAGTTGCTGTCGCAGACATTGGCCAGCGGCGACTCGACCGCCTGCGTCACGAACTGATACGCGTCCAGCTCGCTCAGCCCGAAGTCCCGCGCCAGCCACTGCACCAGGTCCAGCTGCGAGATGCGGAACGCGTCCTCCAGGGGGCGCGCCGAACCCGTCGAGATCAGATGGGTGTCGGACTCGATGCGCGGCCAGGGCGTCGCGACACCCTTGAGCAGCTCCACGATCACCACCGAGTGCATCGCCGTCTCGACGGCGACGCCGCAGGTCTCGCCCTCGCCCTGCCGCGCATGCCCGTCCCCCAGGCTGAACAGCGCGCCCTCGACGTTCACCCCGAGGTAGCAGGTGACCCCGGCGCGCATCTCCGGGGTGTCCATGTTGCCGCCGTGCGCATCCGGGACGAGCGCGGAGCGCACCTCCAGGTTGGCCGGGGCCACCCCGACCGTGCCGTGCATCGGCGCCATCGGGAGCGTCAGCGTGTGGTCGCTGTCCCGGGCGGTGAAACGGCACAGCCGCCGCTCCCGGTCGAGCTGCCAGATCCACACCGCCTCCGGGAGCGGAGGGTGCAGCGCGGCGGTGGCGTGGGTGGCGGTCAGCGCCCCGAAGAGCGGCACGGTCGTGGACGCCGCCCAGTCCCGGCGCGGCTCGACGGAGACGAAGTGCACCGCCAGGGTGTCCCCGGGCTCGGCGCCCTCGACGTGGAACGGCCCGGTCTGCGGGTTGACGTACGGGAACGCGCAGACCCGCGAGACCAGGTCGTCGGCGGTGCGCACCCGCCCGCCGAAGCAGTCCTCGGTGAACACGTCCAGGACGGTGCCGGGCGCGATCCGCGCGATCGGCGGCGCCCCGCCGAACGTCCAGGCGTACTCCTGCGCGGTGGGCCGGACGGTGAGCACCCGGGGGGCGTCGGCGGGGTCGGTCATCGGGACTCCTCGTCGTGGTGCGGATCGGATGGCTGGGAAGGGGCGGCACCGGGCGCGCCGGGGCGTGCGGATGAGGGGGATGCGCCGGGGCGTGCGGCGGCGTCGGCCGCGCCGGGGCGCGCCACCGGTCCGGGCGCGCCCGCCCGCACGCCGTCCGCCGGTGCCGGGCCGGGCGCCGGAGCCGGGCCCGCGTCCGCCCCGTCGCCCGCCTCCGCCCCGTTCTCCGCCTCGATCCCGGCGAGTCCGGCCGCCGCCAGCGCGTCCGGCCGCCGGCGCCGCACCACCGCGACCACGACGATCCCGACGGCCGTCCAACCGGCCACCACCGCCCCGGCGTACGAGACCGGCGGCGTCAGCTTCGCGACGAACGCGAACGCCGGGATCCCGGCGGCGGTGAGCAGCGCCGGGGTGAACGCGGCGATGCCCAGTACCGGCAGGAGCAGATGGCGCACCGGGCGGAACGCGGCGCGGCGGCGCAGGAAATAGCCGGCGCAGGCGGCGTTGGTCAGCAGGTAGACCGCGATGATCGCGACCACCACCACCGTCGCCAGCAGCAGGAACGCGGTCCGCGGACCGTACGCCGCCCCCAGGAGCAGCGCCACGCCCAGCGCGATCACGAACTGCGCCGCCAGCCCCACCACGGGAGAGCGGTGCACCGGGTGCAGCCGCGCGAAGGCCCGGGGGAAGAGCCCGTCCCGGCCCAGCGCGAAGGCGGTCCGGGTGGAGGCGTTGGTGGCCGCGTTGGCGTTGGCGACCGTCGAGTTGACCACCGCCAGGAAGATCAGCACCCAGAACACCCCGTAGGAGGCGCGGGCCACCCCGTCCCAGGACGCCGCCCCGGACGGCCCGAAGGCGGCGAACGCGTCCGGCCCCACGTACACCGTGATCGCATACGTCGTCAGGACGAACAGCAGCCCCACGGAGAGCGCCGCCCCCAGGACCGCGCGGCGCAGCGTACGGCGCGGATCGCGGGCCTCCTCGGCCAGCGGCGCCGCCGCCTCGAACCCGGCGAACGCCAGCACCGTGTAGACCGACCCCGCGATGACACCGGACAGCCCCGGGTGGTCCGGCGGGGCGTGCGCCGTCCCGAACACCGTCAGCGTGTTGTGCCGCCCGGCGGCCGCGATCAGCAACGCCGCGAGCACCACGAAGACCAGCACCTCGAACACGCCGAGCACGGTGCCGAGCCGCGCCGACGCCCGTATCCCGTAGAACCCCGTCACCACGATGAGCACCGACCCCGCGACCGCCCACGGCCACCACAGATCCGCCGGGTACCCGGGCCACTCCTGGTGCAGCGTGTCCGCGACCGTGAACCCCAACTGGAGCAGCAGCAACGCCGGTACGAGCGCCTCGACCAGCAGATACGTCCAGGCCACCAGGAAGCCGACGACGGGGTGCAGCCCCTGGGCGCTGTACGTCGCCACCGAACCGGCCGACGGCAGCTGCCGGGCCAGCTCCGCGACGGACGAGGCGGTGAACAGGCAGGCGACCAGCGCGATCAGCACCGACAGCGGCAGCGCGCCGCCCGCGTACGCCGCCCCCGCCGGGATCGACACCGCGATGGCGGCGGCCGGGGCCATCGACGTCACGCTCTGGAACAGCACCTCCCGCAGCCCCACGGCGTTCCGCCGCAGCCCGGGGCCGCCCCCGCCCGTCCCCTGCCGTTCCGTGTGCCCCTGCTGTGCCACGGCTGCTCCCGCGCCTCAAGACGTTACGGACCCCCGCAGCGTAGGGAGGCCCGCTCGGCCGGCGGAAGGCGCCATACGGTCAGCGTGTCGACGCTCCCCGGGGCACGCCGCCGGACCCGGAGGTGCCCCGGGACCGGCGCCGACGGCCGAAATCGCTTCGCGGGGCCCCGGTGTGCAAGGGTGGAATCTCGTCGAAAGCACCTCGGTGAAGGGAGAAGCGCATGTCCTCGAAGCGACGCCGCAAGAAGAAGGCACGCCGCAAGAACGGAGCCAACCACGGCAAAAGGCCCCAGTCCTGAACCGTCGGCTCCAGCCCGGCAACACCGATGCCCCGCCCCGTTGTTGGGAGCGGGGCATCGGCGCGTGCGGGGGAGTGCACCCGGCCGACGGCGCGCACCGGTCGCCCCGCGCGCCGGTTCACCGACCCGGCCGCCCACCGGGTGACGAGCCGTCAGGGATGGGACCGTACGGGGCCACCTGCGGGCCGTGCGGCGGCACCTGCGGAACGGGCGGCCCGTGCGGCGGCAACTGCGCGTCCGTCCGACCGTACGGCGGCAGCTGAGTCTCCACGGGACCACCCGAAGGAGGGGGCGCGGGCGGGCCTGGGAGCGGCCCGCCGGGAACGCCCGGGAGCGGCGCCGCGGCCCGTCGTCCGGCCGACCGGGTGACGAGCGCCAGCGCCACCGCGCCGCCGAGGAACGCGAGCGCGCAGATGGCCGGGACGACGGCGGAAGCGCCCGCGCGGACCTCGCTGACGGCCGCGGAGCCGGTGCCGATCCCCAGCGCCACGAGGGTGCCGATCTGCCGTTTCCGCGCCCCGGGGTCCGGCGCCTTCGACAAGGGGCGCTCCGGGGGCGGCGGGCCGAAGCCGGGCGCCGGTGCGGGGCCCGTGGCGCGGCGCATGACCAGGCGCGGCGGTGTGCCCCGCCCGGTCTCCCACTGGACGACGGCGTACCCGTGCCGGTGGCCGAGCAGCGCCGTCTCCTCGGCGGTCATGCCCGCCCCGGTGGTCCGCACCCTGACCTCCGGCCGCCCGTCGAAGGAGCGGAGGATCTCCTCGCGCCGTCGGCGGCGTCGGGAGGCGGTGCCCACCAGATCGCTCCAGCCGGAGACCGCGACCGCGACCGCTCCGCCGCACGCGAGCAGGACGACGACCACGACAAGTACCCCGCTCACACCGCCCCCTCCCGCCCGGCCGGATCCCGCCGCGGGCGTCCTTTCGCCGCTCTTCTCATCCGCGGGCCCCGCCCGCCACCGGTTCGGCCGGCGCCCCGTCCCGCGCCGTCCTCGGCACGAACCGCAGGCTGCGCAGGAAGGGCAGCAGCAGCGCGCAGTGGTCCGCCCAGGGATCGGCGCTCGGGGCGCTGAACACCACCGTGGCCGGCGTCTGCGCCCCGGGGACGGCGTCCGGCGGTACGGGGATGAACACCCGGAGTTGGGCCGCGCCGGGAGCGGTGCCGCCGGGCGTACCGGACGGATCCGCCGGGGTGGCCGCGTCCGGCTCCGGACCGCCGGTGGGCAGCGCCTCCGGCCGTCGTACGGCGAACACCGCCCGTCCGCACGGCAGTTGCAGGGCGCCGGCCCGCGTACCGCAGCCGTGTGCGGCGAGGACGGTACCGATGCCCGCGACGGCGGGGGCGCGGTAGGGGAGAGGGCGGAAAGGCCGCGCCGAGGCGGCGTATCCGGCGCCCGGCCCGGATTCTCGGCAGGCGCGGCGGCCCGCCGCCGACCGTGAAATCTCTGGAATCGAACCGGTACATCGATGACTCCCGTACGGCGAACCGCGCGGCGACCGGTATTCCCGGCCGATAAGGCCACCGGAGGCCAACACGGCGATATTGTCCGGCCCGCGCCTGCGTCGTCGCGTCCAACTCCCGCGCGGAAGTCGGGAATTCCCCCTAACCGGACGCCGGGGGAAATGCCGCGGGGGCGGGAGGAATTCGGGCGGAACGCGTCCGGCCGTCACCCCGTGCGGGGTGACGGCCGGACCGGGTGAGGCATCACCGGGGGCGTGCGCGGCATCCGCGCGCGCCCCCGGCGACTAGGCGCCCTGACGCACCGGGATGCTGGTGAACGTCGGCGCGGGCGCCGGGTCCTGGAAGAAGTCGTTGCCCTTGTCGTCGACGACGATGAAGGCGGGGAAGTCCTCGACCTCGATCCGCCAGACCGCCTCCATGCCCAGCTCCTCGTACTCCAGGACCTCGACCTTCTTGATGCAGTCCTGGGCGAGGCGGGCCGCCGGGCCGCCGATGGAGCCGAGGTAGAAGCCGCCGTGCGCCGCGCAGGCGTCGGTGACCTGCTGGGAGCGGTTGCCCTTGGCCAGCATGATCTTCGAACCGCCGGCCGCCTGGAACTGCTCGACGTACGCGTCCATCCGGCCCGCGGTCGTCGGGCCGAACGAACCGGAGGCGAAGCCCTCGGGAGTCTTGGCCGGACCGGCGTAGTAGACCGGGTGGTTCTTCAGGTACTCCGGCATCTCCTCGCCGGCGTCCAGCCGCTCCTTGATCTTCGCGTGGGCGATGTCGCGGGCGACGACCAGCGTGCCGGTGAGCGACAGCCGCGTCTTGACCGGGTGCTTGGTCAGCTCGGCGAGCATCTCGTCCATCGGGCGGTTCAGGTCGATCTTCACCGCGTCGAGGTCCGGGCCCGCGCCCTCGGTCAGCTCCTCCTCGGTGGTCTCCGGCAGGAAGCGCGCCGGGTCGGTCTCCAGCTGCTCCAGGAAGACGCCCTCGGCGGTGATCTTCGCGACGGCCTGCCGGTCCGCGGAGCAGGACACCGCGATGGCGACCGGGCAGGACGCGCCGTGCCGCGGCAGGCGCACCACGCGCACGTCGTGGCAGAAGTACTTGCCGCCGAACTGCGCGCCGATGCCGATCTTCTGCGTCAGCTCGAAGACCTTGTCCTCCAGCTCCTTGTCGCGGAAGCCGTGGCCGGTCGGCGAGCCCTCGGCGGGCAGCTCGTCGAGGTAGTGCGCGGAGGCGTACTTGGCGGTCTTCAGCGCGTACTCGGCGGAGGTGCCGCCGACGACGATCGCCAGGTGGTACGGCGGGCAGGCGGCCGTGCCCAGCGAACGGATCTTCTGCTCCAGGAACTTCATCATGGAGGCCTCGTTGAGGACCGCCTTCGTCTCCTGGAAGAGGAACGACTTGTTGGCGCTGCCGCCGCCCTTCGCCATGAAGAGGAACTTGTACGCGTCGCCGTCGGTCGCGTACAGCTCGATCTGCGCCGGGAGGTTGGAGCCGGTGTTCTTCTCGTCCCACATGGTCAGCGGGGCCATCTGCGAGTACCGCAGGTTGAGCTGGGTGTACGCGTCGAAGATGCCGCGCGAGAGGGCCTCCTCGTCGCCGCCCTCGGTCAGCACCTGCTGGCCGCGCTTGCCCATGACGATGGCGGTGCCGGTGTCCTGGCACATCGGGAGCACGCCCGCCGCCGCGATGTTGGCGTTCTTCAGCAGGTCCAGCGCGACGAACCGGTCGTTGGCGCTGGCCTCCGGGTCGTCGAGGATCTTGCGGAGCTGGGCGAGGTGCGTCGGGCGCAGGTAGTGGGCGATGTCGTGCATCGCCTCGGCCGCCAGCTTGCGCAGCGCCTCCGGCTCGACCTTGAGGAACGTACGGCCGTCCGCCTCGAAGGTGCTCACGCCCTCCGACGTGACCAGGCGGTACTGGGTGGTGTCCGCGCCTACGGGAAGCAGGTCGGTGTAGGCGAATGCGGGGCCGGAGGGGCGGGAGACGGGGGACATGGGGGCCATTCCTCACTCGACAGGGGGTTCCGCTGGCGTCTGCGGCAGCACCGACCAGCGTAGAACCCTGGCGGAGCGGGACGGCTGTGAGGTAAGGCTCAGTTACCCGGGAGGGCGTGCGGGAGGCGCCGGCGCGCCCCGGAGGCGATCCCGGAGGTGGACCCTGACGCGTCCCTGAGGCCCACCCCGAGACGTCCCGGACGCCGACCCCGACGTGCCCCGGAAGTTTGCTCCGGAGGCGACCCGATGCCTCGAATCCCTGTTCGCGATGTATCGCGTTTGGGTATGTTGGGGCCCGTGGATGCTGAGAACCGGGGGACCGACCCCGCGACCCCCGCCGGACCGCGCGAGAGCGGCCGGCAGCCCGCGCCCCGGGAGCGGCGGCCGGTCGACATGACCAAGCCCGTCGCCGAGGCGGACCTGCGGGCGTCGGACGCGGACCGCGACCGGATCGCCGAGATCCTGCGGGAGGCGCTGGCCGAGGGGCGGTTGGACGCCGAGGAGCACGCCGAGCGGATCGATGCGGTCTACCGCGCCAAGACCCTGGGCGAGCTGGAGCCGATGGTGCGCGATCTGCCCGCGCCCGGCCGCCCGGCGCCGCCACGCTCCGCCGCCGAGGCGCACGCCGCGCCGGTGCCGGACCAGAGCCTGGTCGCGGTCTTCAGCGCCTCGACCCGTAAGGGCCGCTGGCGGGTGCCCGGGCGGATCAACGCCGTGGCGATCTTCGGCAACGTCGAGATCGATCTGACCGAGGCGCTCTTCCCGCAGCAGCACGTCCAGATCAACGTCACCGCGATCTTCGGCAGCGTCGAGATCCGCGTCCCGGAGAACCTCACCCTGCGCAGCAGCGGCTCCGGCGTCCTGGGCTCCTTCGAGGTGGCGACCAACGACGCGGTCGAGCCGGACGCCCCGGTCGTCCAGGTCAACGGCTACGCCCTGCTGGGCAGCGTGGAGGCCAGGCCCAAGCGCGGCGCCTGGGTCCGCGACCTCATAGGCAAGTTCCGCGACGACCGCAAGCAGGTGCGCGACCAGCTCCGCGAGGAGCGCCACGACCGCCACGACCGCTTCCGCAAGGACGGCCACTGACGGCGAGGATCCCGCGGCGCGGTCCGGCGGCGCCCGGCACGGCGCAGGGATTGTCGGTGCCGCCCGGCCCGGCGTAGGGCTTTCGGGCGGCGCCCGGCCGGCGGCCCGGCGCCGGGCTCGCCCCAAGCGTCCGCGGGGCGGCCCGCGCCGACTCGCGGACGGCGGTGTCCGGACCGCTGCGCGACGGCGTCCGGAGCCCCCTTCCCGATCACCACGGTGTGCATAAGCGCGGGTACAGCGGGTAGGGCTGGGGGCATCGTCTCTCGTACGGCGGCGGGCTGCGAAGCGCCGTGCGCAGAGGGACGGACCAGGGTGCCGCCCACTTCGCCGAAGCCGTCGTCAGGAGTAGACCGTGCTGCTACCGCAACAGCCCCTGCAGGCCGCCGCTGCCGTCCCGTCCCAGCGAGTCCCCTCACGCGACGAGGCCGGCCCCTGGCACGCCGAGGCCGCCTGCCGCCGGGACGAGGCCGGGCTCTTCTTCGCCCCCTCCAAGGAGCCCACCGCCGCCCGGCTGGCGCGCGAGGAGGCGGCGAAGCGGGTCTGTGCCCGCTGTCCCGTGATGCTCGAATGCCGCGAGCACGCCCTGCTCCAGCCCGAGCCGTACGGCGTCTGGGGCGGCCTGACCGCGGCCGAGCGGCGGGTGGTCCTCACCCGGCGCCGCCGCCGTGAGGCCGACATCCCGCGTCAGACCCGGATGCCGGCGGCCGGCTGAGCGCGGGCGGCACGGCGCGCGCGTCCCGGAGCAGCCGAACGGCTCCCGCCGGGACGCACGCGATGCGCCGCCCGCCCCTTGATCAGCTGGGGCGCTCGAAGTCCACCGTGCTGTACGCGCGCAGCTTCGACAGCCGGTGCTGCGAGTCGATCTGGCGGATCGTGCCGGACTTCGAGCGCATCACCAGCGACTGCGTGTAGGCGGTGTCCGCGCGGTAGCGGACGCCGCGCAGCAGCTCGCCGTCGGTGATGCCGGTGGCGACGAAGAAGACGTTGTCGCCCTTGACGAGGTCGTCGATGGCCAGGACCTTGTCCAGGTCGTGCCCGGCGTCGAGGGCGCGCTGCCGCTCCGCGTCGTCCTTCGGCCACAGCTTGCCCTGGAAGGACCCGCCCATGCACTTGAGCGCACAGGCCGCGATGATGCCCTCGGGAGTGCCGCCGATGCCGAGGAGCAGGTCGACGCCGGTGCCCTCGCGGGCGGCCATGATCGCGCCGGCCACGTCGCCGTCGGCGATGAACTTGATGCGGGCGCCGGCCTCCCGGACCTCCCGGACCAGGCCGTCGTGGCGCGGCCGGTCCAGGATGACGACGGTGACGTCCTCGACGGCGGAGCGCTTGGCCTTGGCGATGCGCTTGATGTTCACCGCGACGGGCGCGTTGATGTCGACGAAGTCGGCGGCCTCGGGGCCGGTGGCGAGCTTGTCCATGTAGAAGACCGCGGACGGGTCGAACATGGAGCCGCGCTCGGCCACGGCCATCACGGAGACGGCGTTGGCCATGCCCTTGGCGGTCAGCGTGGTGCCGTCCACCGGATCGACGGCCACATCGCACTCGGGGCCGGTGCCGTCGCCGACGCGCTCGCCGTTGTAGAGCATCGGGGCGTTGTCCTTCTCGCCCTCGCCGATCACCACCACGCCGTCCATCGACACGGTGTGGATCAGGGCGCGCATCGCCTTGACCGCCGCACCGTCGGCGCCGTTCTTGTCACCGCGCCCGACCCACCGGCCCGACGCCATGGCGCCGGCCTCGGTGACCCGGACCAACTCCAGGGCGAGGTTGCGGTCGGGGGCCTCGGGGCTGACTTCCAGGGGGGACGGGAGCTGATGCTCGGACACGAGCGCACCTTTCTGTACGGCGACTGCCGCAGGTCTGAGGGTGTTCACGATTTTATCGGTACGCAGCGAAAGTGAGCAGGCGGCCCTTCGCATGAGCGGAGCGGCGACCGGCGGTGACAGGCCGCGTCCGAGGCGGCGCCGCGGGGGCCGTGTCCTGATCGTCCGGGCCATGGGGGACGATAGGGGCGTGGCTGGAATGCGAGGCAGACAAACGGTACGGGACATGGTCCTGTCGCTGGCGGTGATCGGCGTGCTCGTCGCGGGGATCTACATCTTCATCCCGCACGACGACAGCGGTTCCGCGGAGCAGAAGGCGGTGCAGACCGTCGACACCCGCGTCGAGGTCGCCACGGCCCGGCGGGCGGCGCCGTACCCGGTCGCCGCGCCGGAGGGGCTGCCGAAGACCTGGCGCACCACCTCCGTGTCGTACCGCGCGAGCGACGACGGCAAGGGCGGTGCCTGGCATCTGGGGATGCTCGACCCGGAGCAGCAGTACGCCGCGGTGGAGCAGAGCGATGCGCCCGCGAAGGAGTTCATCAAGGACGTCACGCTCGGCGCCGAGCGCGCCAAGGGTGAGCAGGCCGTGGGCAGCAAGAAGTGGGACCGCTACAAGGGCGAGAAGTACAACGCGCTGGTGCGCGAGGAGCCCGGTGTGACGACGGTGGTCACCGGCACCGCGCCGTACGGCCGTCTCGCCGAGCTGGCGGCGGCCCTGGTGGCGAAGAAGGGCTGATGAAGAGCTGACCGGGCCCACGCCCGGAGAGACGACGAAGGCCGCCGCGTCCCCGAGGGGAGCGGCGGCCTTTCGTGTGCCGGGAGCCGCCGGGTGCGGCGGCCGTCCGGGCTCAGATCGTGGAGACGGCCTCGGCGTACTCCAGGCGGGGCGAACGCGGGAAGAAGGCGTCCGGGCCCGGCTTGCCGAGGTTGATGACGAGGAAGGACTTCTGCTTGCCGTCGCCGAAGAACTCCTTGTCGACGCCGGCGAAGTCGAAGCCGGTCATCGGGCCGGCGGCCAGGCCGGCGGCGCGGATGCCGAGGATGAAGTAACCGGCCTGCAGCGTGGCGTTCTGGGTGCCGGCGGCCTCGCGGACGGCGGCCTCGGAGAAGAAGGCGTCCTTGACGCCGGGGGCGTGCGGGAAGAGCTGCGGCAGCTTCTCGTGGAAGTCGAGGTCCACGGAGAGGATCGCGGTCAGCGGCGCGGACAGCGTCTTCGGGCCGTTGGCGCCCATGGCGTGGGCGACCAGGCGCTTACGGGCGTCCTCGGAGCGGACCAGCGTGAGGCGCAGCGGCGACTGGTTGAAGGCGGTCGGGGCAAACTTCACCAGGTCGTAGATGGCCTGGACCTGCTCGTCCGTCACCGGCTCGTCCGTGAACGTGTTGGCGGTCTGAGCCTCGCGGAAGAGGAGGTCCTGAGCGGCGGCGTCAAGGGCGAGAGACATGGAAGCACCTCGGTGAGTCAGATAGGGGAAGGGTCGGGGCTGCCGATCCGGTGGTGTCTGTGCGCTCCACTGTAGCCGAAGTGTATTAATTTTCAACTAAAACCCCGAGGCTGGTGAGAGGACTCACGGTGCGGTGGGCGGGGCACGACGGAGCGGGCGGTCGCGCCGCCGCGGCTCCGGGCCGCCGGGCGCGGGAGCGGCCCGCCGCCCGGGGAAGTCAGCCGCGGTCGTCGTCCCCGCCGGCCGCGTCCGACTCGGCGAGGGCCGCGTCCAGGCGGGCGCGGGCGCCGTCCAGCCAGCGGCGACAGACCTTCGCCAGCTCCTCGCCGCGCTCCCACAGGGCCAGCGACTCCTCCAGCGTCGTGCCGCCGGCCTCCAGGCTGCGGACGACCTCGATCAGCTCGTCCCGCGCCTGCTCGTAACCGAGGGTGGAGTCCACGGGCGCCACGGGCGCAGGGCTCTGCTCACCGGCCGCGCCGCGCTCCGCGTCCGCCATCTCGTCCGTCTCCGCCTTCGACTTCGCCATGCCGTCCAGACTATGCGCTGGGTGTGACAGCGCCGTTGCCGTCGCCTGTGGCCCCGGTGACGCGGACCGCGAAGGCGCCCTCGGACACCCGCGCCCGCAGCTCCTCGCCGTCGGCCACCTCGGACGGGGAGCGCACCGCCGTGCCGTCGCCCCGCTGCAGGACGGCGTAACCGCGCTCCAGCGTCGCCTTCGGGGAGAGCGCCACGACGCGGGCGCGGGTGTGCGACAGCTCGGAGTCGGCGCGGTCCAGCAGATGGCCGAGGGTGCGGCGGCCGCGGCCGAGCAGCGCGTCGACCTGCTCGGCGCGCTCCGTCACCATCCGCTGCGGATGGCGTATCGAGGGACGGCTCAGCGCCGCCGCGAGCCCCCGCTCCTCCCGCTCCAGGAAACCGCCGACCGCGCGCAGCGCCCGCTCCCGCAGCTGCCGCACCCGCGTCAGCTCCTCGCCGACGTCCGGTACGACCCTCTTCGCCGCGTCGGTCGGGGTGGACGCCCGCAGGTCGGCGACGAGGTCGAGCAGCGGGGTGTCCGGTTCGTGGCCGATCGCGGAGACGACCGGGGTGCGGGCCTCGCCGACCGTCCGCACCAGCCGCTCGTCGGAGAACGGCAGCAGATCCTCCACGCTGCCGCCGCCGCGCGCCACGATGATGACGTCCACCTCGGGCAGCGCGTCCAGCTCCCGCACCGCCTCGATGACCTCCGGCACCGCGCGCGCCCCCTGGACCGGGACGTTCCGCACCTCGAAGCGGACGGCCGGCCAGCGGTGCCGGGCGTTCTCCAGCACATCCCGCTCGGCGGCGCTGGCCCGGCCGCAGACCAGGCCGATCAGCTGCGGCAGGAACGGCAGCGGCTTCTTGCGGTCCAGCGCGAACAGGCCCTCGGCCGCCAGGGACTTCTTCAGCTGCTCCAGCCGCGCCAGCAGCTCGCCCACCCCGACCGGCTTGATCTCCGCGGCCCGCAGCGACAGCTGGCCGCGCGGGGCGTACCACTCCGGCTTGGCGTGCACCACCACCCGGGCGCCCTCGCCGATCACGTCCGCCACCTGGTCGAAGACGCGGCGGTAGCACGTCACGCTCAGCGAGATGTCGTGCGACGGGTCGCGCAGCGTCAAGAACACCACGCCCGCGCCCGGCCGCCGCGACAGCTGGGTGATCTGCCCCTCGACCCAGACGGCGCCGAGCCGGTCGATCCACCCGCCGATCAGCCGCGACACCTGACCGACCGGGATCGGCGCTTCGGGAGACGTGGAGAGAGCCATACGAGCGAGAGTATCGGCGACCGGTGACAACGGGCGGGGACCGGCCCCGACCGCCCTGGCGGCGAAGCCCGCGTCACGGGGACGCTGCCTCGGTTCGGGAGGCCGGGTTCCCGGCTCGGGTGTCGGGTTCCGTCCCCGGCTGCCCCGGCGAGGAAGCCCGCGCCCCGGGGCGGAAGCCCAGCGCAGGCGCCGGGCTTCCGCCCCGCCGGCGAACCCCCGGACCTCGCGGCCCGGCGGCGAAGCCCCAGCTCAGACCCCGCCGACGAGCCCCCGGCCGCGACCGCGAAGCCCCCGCCCCGGCGGCCCCGCCTACCGCCCCGCGGCCTTACCCTCCCGCCGGCTCCTCGCGTACTGGAACACCAGCACCCCCAGCCCCACCGCCAGCCACACCGCGCCCACCAGCTGGGCCGTCCGGGACGCCTCGACGATCACCGCGACCACCACGGCCAGGCCCACCACCGGCACCACCACGTGCCGCAGCACGCTCGGCACCTCGGCGCGCCGCCGGACCCGGAACCAGCCGATGACCGACGCGTGCAGCAGCGCGAACGCGGTCAGCGCGCCCACGTTCACGATCGACGACAGATGATCCAGCCCGTCGTCCCGCCGCGCCGCCCACACCGCCGCCACCAGCGTCACCACCGCCGCGCCCAGCAGCGCCCGGCGCGGCACCCCGCTGCCCACGTCCACCTTGGCCATCGCCCCCGGCAGCCGCCGGTCCCGCGCCATCGCGAAGAGCAGCCGCCCGGCCGCCGCCTGCCCGGCCAGCGCCGCGAACGCCGCGCCCAGCGCCTTGCTCGCCGCCACCAGATCGTGCAGCCAGCCGCCCACCGACGCATCAACCGCCGTGTAGAACGCCGCGCCCTGCTCACCCGGTTTCGCCGCCAGCTCCGCCGCCGACATCGGGGCCAGCAGCGCCGCCAGATATGTCTGCACCGCGAACAGCACACCGGCCACCACCAGGCAGGTCAGCACCGCCCGCGCCACCCGGTCCGCGCCCCGCTGCCCGGCGCCCGCCGCCGGTCCGTGCGCCCCCCGCGCCTCCTCCGCGAACGCCGCGATGGCGTCGAAGCCGAGATACGACAGCACCGCCACCGACACCGCCGCCAGCACCGCCGTCATCGAGAAGGCGCCCTCACCGGTCAGCGGCGCCGCCCAGCCGCGCTGCGCGCCGTGCGCCACCAGCTCCGCGACCGCGGCGACCACGAACACCGCCAGCACCGCGATCTCCATCGCCAGCACCGCGAACCCGACGACCGCCGCCGTCCGCACCCCCCACAGGTTCAGCAGCGTCGTCACCACCACCGCCAGCGCCGTCCACACCCACTGGTGCACCCCCGGGACGAGCGCATGCATCGCGATCCCGGAGAAGAGGTACGCCACCGCCGGGATCAGCAGGTAGTCGAGCATCGCCATCCACCCGGCGACGAACCCGGCGCCCTCGCCGAGCCCCACCCGCGCATACGTGTAGACCGACCCCGCCTGCGGCGCCACCCGCACCATCTGGGCGTACGAGTACGCCGTGAACGCCATCGCCACCGTCGCGACGAGGTAGACGAGGGTGACCGCCCCGCCCGACTTGGCCTGGAGCGTGCCGAAGATGCCGACCGGCGCCATCGGGGCGATGAAGAGCAGCCCGTAGACGATCAGATCCCGGAAGGAGAGCGTCCGCCGCAGCCCCGGAGCGCTGCTGCTGCCCTGCTCGGGGCTGGTCACCGCCGCGCCCCGGCCGCCCGCCGGACCGCCGGCCGTCCCGCTCGCCGTCTCGTTCGTCCCCGGCATAGCGCCTCCTCGCTCGTGTCCGCGAAGTCCGGCCCGGTGCGCGACGCCCGGTACGTACCCCCGCGGCCCTCAGTCTGGGCCACCGGCGCGATCTCTGAGGAGTGCGGTACGCCCGTACGATGGGACGCATGACTGCTACGCCCGGCCCGTCACCCGCCACCGCCGCGAGCGAAGACGCCCCGCGTCACGGTGACACCCCGCAGCCCGCAAGCACCCCGAGCGCGGACGCCCCGCGCGAGCGCCGGCGGGTTCTGCTCGCCGCCCCCCGCGGCTACTGCGCGGGGGTGGACCGCGCGGTGATCGCCGTCGAGAAAGCCCTGGAGCAGTACGGCGCTCCCGTCTACGTACGCCACGAGATCGTGCACAACAAGTACGTCGTCAAGACCCTGGAGAAGAAGGGCGCCATCTTCGTCGACGAGACGGCGGAGGTCCCCGAGGGCAACATCGTCATCTTCTCCGCGCACGGCGTCGCCCCGACCGTCCACGAGGAGGCGCGCCGCGGCAAGCTCGCCACCATCGACGCGACCTGCCCGCTGGTCACCAAGGTCCACAAGGAAGCCGTCCGGTACGCCAAGGAGGACTACGACATCCTCCTCATCGGTCACGAGGGCCACGAAGAGGTCATCGGCACCAGCGGCGAGGCGCCCGACCACATCACGCTGGTCGACGGCCCCGAGGACGTGAAGAACGTCGAGGTCCGCGACCCGGACAAGGTCGTCTGGCTCTCCCAGACCACCCTCTCCGTCGACGAGACCATGGAGACGGTCGGCGCCCTCAAGGGCCGCTACCCCAACCTCCTCTCGCCGCCCAGCGACGACATCTGCTACGCCACCCAGAACCGCCAGACCGCGGTCAAGCAGATGGGCGCCGACGCCGATCTCGTCATCGTCGTCGGCTCCAAGAACTCCTCGAACTCCGTCCGCCTCGTCGAGGTCGCCCTCGGCGCCGGCGCCAAGGACGCCCATCTGGTCGACTACGCCGACGAGATCGACGAGAGCTGGCTCGACGGCGTCACCACCGTCGGCGTCACCTCCGGCGCCTCCGTCCCCGACGTCCTCGTCCACGGCGTCCTCGACTGGCTCGCCGAGCGCGGCTACGACGACGTCGAGACGATCACCGCGGCGGAGGAGTCCATCGCCTTCTCGCTGCCCAAGGAGCTCCGCCGCGACCTGCGCGCGGAGGCCAAGGCGGCCACGGAGGGCTGAGGACCGCAAGCCCCCGGGAACCGGCCGCCGGTGACACCTTCACCGGCGGCCGGTTCCGCATTTCCGGAGCGCTTCGGGCGGGCCCCGGTTCCCTGTTCCTGGGGCGCCCCGCGCCCACCGCGCCTAGCCTTTTCCCATGAAGGTCTTCGGCGTGGACATCGGCGGATCCGGCATCAAGGGCGCCCCGGTCGACCTGGAGCGCGGCGAGCTGGCCGAACCGCGCCACAAGGTCCTCACCCCGCAGCCCGCCACCCCGGGCGCGGTCGCCGACAGCGTCCGCGAGGTCGTCGCGCACTTCGGCTGGACGGGCCCGGTCGGCGCCACCTTCCCCGGCGTGATCACCGACGGCGTAACCCGTACCGCCGCCAACGTCGACAAGGGCTGGATCGGCACCGACGCCGCCCAGCTGCTCACCGGGCGGCTCGGCGGCGACTGCCCGGTGACCCTCCTCAACGACGCGGACGCCGCCGGGCTCGCCGAGATGCGCTACGGCGCCGGACGCGGCCGCCGCGGCACCGTCATCGTCCTCACCCTCGGCACCGGCATCGGCTCCGCCGTCTTCACCGGCGGCCGCCTGGTGCCCAACACCGAGCTGGGCCATCTGGAGCTGAACGGCCACGACGCCGAGACCCGCGCCGCCACCAGCGCCAAGGACACCGAGGGACTGAGCTGGTCCCACTGGGCGCGGCGGCTGCGCAAATACCTCGCCCATGTCGAGATGCTCTTCTCGCCCGAGCTGTTCGTGCTCGGCGGCGGGGTCAGCCGCAAGGCCGACAAGTTCCTGCCGCTGCTCGACGGCATCAGGGCCGAGATCGTGCCGGCTCGGCTTCGGAACGACGCGGGGATCGTGGGTGCCGCGATGGCCGCTCATGCCGCTCGGGCTGCGGCGCCACCTGCCGCGGACGGTTCCCGCGAGCCCGCCCCGGCCCCCGCCCCTCCGCCGCACCGGGACGCTCCGCCGGACGCCGGCCACCCGGACGCTCCGGTCGCGTCGCCGGTCGGCTGGCCCGACGCCGCACGATGAGCACCACCTTGCGCACCAGCGCGAGGAAGACACAGACCAGCGTCCCCGCGTAGAGCCAGCCCGCGTTCAGCGCCAGCACGCTGAAGACGCCCATCAGCAGCCCGCCGAACCCGGCGGTGCCGTGCTCGATCGGCACCGCCCCGAGCGTGAACGCGATGGGCAGCGCCACCGGCGCCGCGATCAGGTCGTACGGCCGCACCCACAGCCCCGCGCAGAACGAGACCAGGACGAAGAACACGCCGTACGGGACCGGCGCGCCGTCGAGGAGCAGCTCGTCGAGGGCGGCGAAGGCGAGCAGCGCGAGGGTGCTCAGCAGGCCGCAGCCCAGGCCGGTCAGTTTCGGCGCGGGCATCCGCCGCGCCACCGCCGCGACCCGGGCGGGCAGCGGCCGCCGGCCGGCCCGGTAGACGGTCGCGGTGCCGGCGGCCCGCCGCCCGTCGTCCGCCGGGCCCGCGCCGGACCGTGCCCGGCCGCCGGACCGCGCCGCCGCCGGGTGCGGCAGCCGGGGATCCTGGACCGCGGAGGGCCCGCCGCTCACGGACGGGCGGGGCTGGGGTGCGCGCGCATCTCGTTGCTCCACCCGGCAACGGTAGGCCGCTAAGTGGTATTAACGGGCTTCGGGACACGCCAGGGGCCGGCATCGGTGCTGCGTTCGAGGGGCCCGCACCGGGCCGGGCGGCCCACCGCGTACGCCCCGTAAACTGGTGGATCGGCCCCTGGGGACACCCCCTGCGGGAGCCGTGTCCGCCCTCACCGCCTCGCTCCCCGGGATGTCGCCACCGTGTCGCTCACGATCGGAATCGTCGGACTGCCCAACGTCGGCAAGTCGACCCTGTTCAACGCCCTGACCAAGAACGATGTGCTGGCGGCCAACTACCCGTTCGCCACCATCGAGCCGAACGTCGGCGTCGTCGGCGTCCCCGACACCCGGCTGACCAAGCTCGCCGAGATCTTCGGCTCGGAGCGCATCCTCCCGGCGACCGTCGACTTCGTCGACATCGCGGGCATCGTCCGCGGCGCCAGCGAGGGCGAGGGCCTGGGCAACAAGTTCCTCGCGAACATCCGCGAGTCCGACGCGATCTGCCAGGTCATCCGCGCCTTCGCCGACGAGAACGTCGTCCACGTCGACGGCAAGATCTCGCCCCGCGACGACATCGAGACGATCAACACCGAGCTGATCCTCGCCGACCTCCAGACCATCGAGAAGGTCCTGCCACGCCTCCAGAAGGAGTCGCGCATCAAGAAGGACGTCGCCCCGAAGGTCAAGGCCGTCGAGGAGGCCAAGGAGATCCTGGAGCGCGGCGACACCCTCTTCTCCCAGGGCATCGTCCAGGGCTCCGGCAACGAAGAGCTCCTCCACGACCTCCACCTCCTCACCACCAAGCCGTTCCTCTACGTCTTCAACGTCGACGAGGACGAGCTGACCGACGAGGCGTTCCAGGCCGAACAGCGCGCCCTGGTCGCCCCCGCCGAGGCGATCTTCCTCAACGCCAAGCTGGAGGCCGACCTCGCCGAGCTGGACGAGGAGGACGCCATGGAGCTCCTCCAGTCCGTCGGCGCCGAGGAGCCCGGCCTCGCCACCCTCGCCCGCGCCGGCTTCGCCACCCTCGGCCTCCAGACCTACCTCACGGCCGGCCCCAAGGAATCCCGCGCCTGGACCATCAAGCAGGGCGCCACCGCCCCCGAGGCCGCCGGCGTCATCCACACCGACTTCCAGAAGGGCTTCATCAAGGCCGAGGTCATCTCCTTCGACGACCTGGTCGAGACCGGCTCCGTAGCCGAGGCCCGCGCCAAGGGCAAGGCCCGCATGGAGGGCAAGGACTATGTGATGCAGGACGGGGATGTGGTGGAGTTCCGGTTCAACGTCTAAGACGTCCGGCGGAAGGCCGTCTGACCTGCGGCGGAGCGGGTTGGGCGGCTTTTGCGGTCCGCACAGAGTCCGCAGGGTGCTGGATGAGTCCGGCACGCGGGGGAGCGGCTACGCCGCTTCGTCGACCTGTGGCTGAGCATTAGGGCGTTTCCTTCGGATCATCTGATCGTTGGGTCTGGGTGTCGTTGACTGACGCCCAGTGGGCGCGGATTGAACCTCTGTTACCCGATCGGGC